>CAZSFZ010000017.1:0-50879 GCA_964606385.1 uncultured bacterium | reverse complement strand
GAATGAAAAAGCGCTCTCCGTCGGCGCGGATCTCATGCGCAAGTAGGGATCAGGATATCTTTGAGCGCCTCGGATCAATCTCCAGCCTCTTCCGGAAATAACAGACACCCTTCTTGCTATTTATGCTCCGGCGTGAAGGTCCGCCCGCTTTATCCCAATCTTCCCAAGGTGTTCCGTTGCGCTGCCTGCGGCGCGGTATTCCTTCACCCGCAACCCGGGCTCGCGATGCTTCGTGAACATTATGGTGAAAAATACTTCACCAGCCGTGTTTCTGTGGAAGTGGGATACGACCATTATGTTCAGGATGAAGCGAACATAAAAAAAAGTTTCGAACGCCGTTTTCGCGTGATCGAGCGTTATTGCGGGGGATCCGGAAAACTTCTGGATGTCGGCTGCGCTGCCGGTTTCTTCCTCGCAGTTGCGCGCGATCACGGGTGGGACGCGCGGGGAGTCGAGATCTCTGATTTTGCGGCTTCCTACGCCAAAAGATCGGGTTTCGATGTCTTTAAAGGCGCTTTGGAGGAATATCCGGGAACGCCGGGCACTTTCGATCTTGTGACTTTGTGGGATGTGATCGAGCATTTGCGGGACCCGAAGGCCGCCCTGCAAAAGATCCGCTCGCTTCTTAAACCGGGCGGGCATGTCGTTTTAACCACGCCCGCGATCGACAGCTGGACCCACCGGATCTTCCGCGACAAATGGATGGGTTTTAAGGACGTGGAGCACCTGTTCTTTTTTTCCAGAAAAACGATGACGGAACTGTTGAGGCAATGCGGTTTTAGGGTGAGTTCCGTGAAATTTGAAGGGAAATACGTCTCGCTCGATCTTTTTAAGAGGCGGATCGATTATTACTGGAAGGGGAGTTCGAAGGTCCTGGACCTGCTCCTGTCTCGCGGCAAGACGTCAGGATGCGACTTTTACGTGAACCCCTTCGATATCCAGCGCGTCATCGCCCAAAAACTCTAGGTGGGGATGACCACCCCACCTACGAGGTGGGGTGGGTTCAGGCTTAGGCTTAGTTTTTCCCCGGGCGGTAAGTCTTAGAGCGGCGGTGCCACCAGAATGCGAGTCCTTCCCATAAGGCAAATCCCATGATCTTCATATTGACCGAGGATTTTCCCCACTGCCGGCCGCGGTGATTGGAGGGGATCTCTTTGATGCGGAACCCGAGATCGTGGGCTTTCACGATGATCTCAGGCAGAACAAAAAGAGACTTCGAGGTCAGGTCGATCCTGTCTAAGACTTTCCGGCTCCAGGCTTGCGACCAGTTGTAATCGTTGATGCGGATCTTGAAGAGGTAGTTCAGCGTAAAAATATAGATCACCGAAAGAAAGAACCGGAAAAGCTGATAAGCGTTCCGCTGCCAACGCACCCCCAGAAGCACGTCCGTTTCGCCTTTTCTAAGGATCTCAACGAAATTCGGGATCTCGGAGGAATCGAATTCCTCATCAGCGCCGATATACATCAGGTATTGCCCTCGGGCGGCCTTGAGTCCATCTTTAAGCGAGCGTGTATACCCCTGGTTTTTCTCGTGGAGGAGGAGCGTTGTGTTCGGATATTTGGAGGCTTCAACCTTTAGAACATCGCGGGTTTTGTCCTTCGAGCCGTCCTCGATCAGAATCACCTCCCAGTTCCATTCCGGATGGGTGTTGAGGATGGCAAAGAGGTTCGCGAGCATCCTCGCGATATTCTCTTCCTCGTTGTAGATCGGCGTGATGAAACTGATGAAGGGCGCGCTTTCCATGCTCGTAAGATTAATGTTTTTAAGACTTAATGTCAATTGCCCGGTTTGCAAAATTCTGTTAGTTTATCAGGATTCTTAGTTGCGGAGGCGAGCGTTGAAGACGAAATCTAAGACAAAGCAGTTCGCTGTGTTGCTCGTTGGCGCGTTTTTGTGCTTCGCGCCTTCTTGGGTTAAATATGTTCAACAAATCGGTGGGCGAGGTCTTTTTATAACCGCTGATTCCATGGTGCTTTTGGGTGTGACGCTTCTTGTTTCGCTTCTGGGGTGTTATCTGATTTCGGATAGTTGCGTTGGCCGGTGTCCAATCCCCGGGGTTGGATCTCGGGGCCGCGAAATTAAACCCCGGGGGTTGTTTTGGGTAAAAGCTCTTGTTGCAGTCTGTAGTCTGTGGGCTATAGTTTACGGTCTCTATCTCATCAACCAGCATATCCTCCACTCTTTTTTAAGCTCCGCGGATGAACACTCCTGCTATTTTCTTGCCGAGTGTTTGCGGCGGGGAAAGCTCTTCGTCGATCTTCCGGTGTTTTCGGATTTCTTCAAGGTCGCCCATGTCGGCATGAAAGGGGGGAAGTGGTTTAGCGTCTATCCTCCCGGTTGGCCATTGATCTGGGCCCTGGGTCTCGAGTTCAAGATCGTGGATTGGCTTAATCCCGTCATGTCCGCATTGTCCGTTTATTTCTTTTATCTGTCGGGCAAGAGGCTCTTTGGGCGTGCCGCTACACTTTTAGGCCTGACCTTGGCGTGTTTGAACCCTTTTTTCATGTTCACTGCGGCATCTTATTTTTCCCACGCAACCTGTCTTTTATGCATCAGTATCTTCCTTTACGCCTTCCTGCGTTGGCGTGAGGCTTATGAGGCGGAAGGTCAGGCCTGCCTGCCGGCAGGCAGGGATCCGGTCGGTTGGGCGGTCCTTTGTGCGTTTGCGGTGGGATATGGTCTCATGACGCGGTATCTCACGATGGCAGCGGTGGCCGGACCATTCCTTCTCTATCACTACCTTCCGATCTTTTTCGATTGGAGGGGCTTTGGAAAGGGAAGCTGGGGCTGGATTCCATTTACGTTAAAGCGTCCCCGGCTTCGCGGGAGTGACTGGATCGTGATCGGTGTTATCGCGATCTTTATGGTCATGATCCTTTGGCAGAACTATCTTGTAACGGGGAAGCCTTTCAAGGCGCCGAATAAATACGATAAATCCTGGGAACGTCTTGGATTCCGCAAGGATTACACGATCATCGACGCTTTGTTTTATCTTGTCTCGCGCATATTTTATCTCATGGGCTGGTTCGCTCCAGCGATCGTGGGAGCGTATCTTCTTTTGATCTTTAATCTCCGCCACCTCCGAGGTGTGGGTGGTAACCACACCTCGGAGGTGTTGAAGCGGTTGTTTTGCCTCACGCCTGTCTTTATTGCTGTCGCTTATTTCTTTTATTACTCCTGGGGAGGGAACCAGTGGGGGCCGCGTTATCTATGGGAAGGGCTTCCGTTCCTTTGCATTGCCGTTGCGCATGGGATGGTTCATCTCTGGCGCGAACGCGGCATGCGGGTGAGAAAGTTCCTTCTGGTATTTGTGATCGCTTCGCTGGCCTCTTCCGCGGTCCTGTTCGTCAAGCACGCTGAATTTACCGAAGAAGCGAGCCGTCAGCGACGGGCTCTTTATGATTATTCAGAGCAAGCGATCCAGGGACCCGCGATCGTTTTTATGCGTGGTTTTATAGGGGATCGACTTGTGATGGCGGAAGAGGATACCGTAAGGAACGGCCCCTTTCTTGATGGCCGCATCCTTTATGCCCACGACCTTGGAGAACGCAATCAAGAGCTTACGGCGGCCTATCCTGGCCGGGAATATTTCCGTGGAACCTATGATCGCGCAACCCAACGGGCTGTTCTTGAAAGATTCGCTTAAGCTGCGATTTTTAAAAAACTTTGAGCGTGAGATTATGAAAAAAAACACGATTTTGAATCTTCTGATACCCCTTTGGGGCTTTGTTGTTTTTGCGGCATGGTTGTTTCATATGTGGATCAATAAGCTTTCGGTGCGGTGAGCCCTCTATGATTTCTATTTTTCTCGGTGTGATCCTTTTGACGGGATGTGGTGCGATCGGAAGCGCTATCCTCCGCTGCGGGCGCTTGGAAATGGCAAATGCCGAAAAGATCGTTGTCGGGACCGGGCTCGGTTTGCTCGTTCTGGCGAATCTCATTTTGATGTTGGGGATCGCCGGCGGCTTTCAGTCTCTTCCGTTTTGGATCGTTTTTGGCATTTTTGCCCTCGCTGCAGTCAGTGCGCTTTCTCAGGCTCCGAGGTTGTTTGAGAGGTCCAAGGATTTCTTTCGCTCATGGAAAACCAAACTCATATTGGCGGCTGGCCTGATTGTTTTGATATTGGCTTTTATGGAAGTCTTGACGCCGGAGACGGCGAACGATTCGCTGTGCTATCACTTGCACCTTCCTAAGCTGTACCTGGCCCAAGGGGCTTTCTCGTTAGTCCCTGACGAATTAAATGCGATGTATCCGATCTTGATGGAGGTCTTGTACGCCTTTGGCCTTGGATTGTCAGGTGTTTCGCTAGCCAAGTTTTTTCATTTGGCGACCGGTATTCTTACCGCGGGTCTCGTCTTCGCGTGGTCAAGGCAGCTTCAGGTTTCGAAAACCGTCGCAGTGTCCGCCGCCGTGTTGTTTCTTACGACCCCCGCTGTTATCAACCAAATGCCGGTTACTTACGTCGACGTAGCTTTGACTTTCTTCTCCTCGCTGCTCCTGTACAGTATATGGAAGTGGAAAACAACACAGCGCGATTTTTGGCTGGGATTGGCGGGGGCATTCGCGGGCGCTTGCATTAGCATCAAGTATCTGGGGGCCTTGTCGGTCCTATTGGCATTTGTGATCATGCTGCCGCAAAGGGCCTCAAGATCTATTCTTCATCGTATGCTTATTTTTTGCGGCATGATGTTGCTTGTCGGCGGCTACTGGTACATTCGGAACTGGATTTTGTTCGGAAATCCGATCTATCCCTACCTGCAATCCGTTTTCCATCCCGGGCAGGTATCCATCTATAACCGATATGCCGATCTTGGGATCGCGAAGAGCTTTGTCGGTTTTTTGAAAATGCCCTGGCTGGCCACCATGAAGCCGCAATGGTTCGGCGGGATTGGAGATCAGGCAGGCCCGGCCTATCTCGCGTTCTTTCCTTTGGCGCTGATTGCCACCCCGGTTCCGTTTTGCGCGTCTTTGTTGTTATTTGTCGGTGCCTATTTAGCCCTATGGTTTGTTATGGGACAGATGCTGCGTTTTGCGTTGCCGGTTTTGCCTATTCTGGCCGTCCTGATCTCCGTCGGCTGGATGCGAGCAGATTTCAGTCCGCGTCTTCGAAAGTGTTTGGCGCTGCTTCTTTTTCTGATTCTCGCGAGCCATGTCGCGATCGCAGCTTACCATTTTCGTTCTAAGATCGGCGTCGCCATCGGCTTGGAATCTCCAGAGAATTATTTGACCCGGGTCGAGGGAAGCTACCCCATCGCGAGATTTATTAATCAAAAAATCCCTCTCAAGGCAAAGATCCTGGCTGCGGATGAGATACATCTTTATTATTACGACCGGACGATCGTTCGCGATATTTACTATGCTCACAAAACGCAATATTCCCGGCTAGCATCACCTCAACGGATTATGGGCCGTTTGCTGGAAGATGGATACACGCACATACTTTATTGCGGCTCCGAAGCGTCTTCAGGGAAACCATCCGGAAGAGGTTTTGCTATATCCGCGATGATCGAGAGGGGAGATCTCGCCCCCTACCTGACCTCCATTTTTCAAACCTCATTCGAATCTCCCGACAGAAAAGAAAAATATTCTTATGTGCTTTATGCGATCCAATCCCAAGAGTTAAAGTGACGCGTGCTCCCATGAATCAAAAAGGCAAGTTTGACCGTTCAGATCTGGGTTGGTCGATCTTTATCCCGATAGTCCTTTTTCTTTTCTATCCCGAAATTTTTCTTTCAAAGATGGGGCCTTTGATCGCTGACCATTGGGAACAGCATTACCCGTGGGCTTTTATTTTCTCAGGCGCCTTGAAGCAGGGGGCCCTTCCTTTCTGGACTCCGGCGATTTTGTGCGGTTTTCCACTCGCTGCGGAAGGCCAGGTCGGGGTTTTTTATCTCCCCAATCTTCTTCTCTACTCGTTCCTGCCGTTGAATGCGGCTTATGCTTACATGTATGTTTTTCATTTTTTAGTCGCGGGTTGGGGGATTTATGCTTTCTTGCGTCAGATGAAGCTGATCCCGTTGGCAGCGTTCGTCGGAGCAATGACGTATCTTTTAGGAGCATCCTATGGTGGTGGTTTTTACAATATAACCTCGCTGAAAACGCTGGCTTGGTTTCCGGTCATTCTTTTTGCGTTCGAACGGTTTTACACTTCCCGTAAGCGCTTATGGCTCCTTCTTCTCCCGATCGTGATATCGTTTATTTTATTCGCAGGATATCTCCAGATGGCCGTTCTTGCCCTCTTGGTGTTTATGGCCTATGCAGTTATCCGAATCTGTTTTTTTGGGGACTGCAAAGGAAGAAGCCCTGGGCCTGAATGTTTCGGGTTGCTGTTTTGGATCGGAGCGGCTTGCGTGGGTGGATTTTTGATAGCAGCTCCGCAACTCTATTTAACGCGGGAGCTGGCCCTGCTTTCCAATAGGGCGATCATGGTAGAGGGGTACGCTTATGTCGGATCGATGTCCCCCGGGGCATTTGTTACGATTCTTTTCCCGGTGCTTCAATCTCTTTTTCGCGGCAACAGTCTCTACATGGGGGTCTTCTCGTTTTTTCTTTTATGTTTCGCCCTGATATTCCCCAAGACGGATGAGGAAAAACGATTTTTTCGTCTTTGGGGGGTGATGATCGGGATCACCGCCTTACTCGCCTTGGGGCAGTGGAGCCCTCTGTATGTCGGGCTCATAAAACTTACCCGCTTTTACGCCTTCCGTTTTCCCTCCAAGTTCTTGATTTTTATCTGCTTTGGATACTCGATGCTTTGCGCTTTGGGTTTTCAAAAAGTATGGTTGATGCGCGAACAGCCGGATCGCGAATCTCTTCTGAAAAAATCGGGTAAACTATTCGTCGCGAGCGTGGGGGGGCTGGGGCTGGTCGTTTCAGCGGCTTATTTTATGCTTGTTCATTACCGGGAGTCGATAGTGCGCATCGGATGTTGGCTGGTCGAGCGGTTGATCTTCCAAAAACCGGGGCATCCCTATTCGCTGGCGATATATCGAGAGAACGTGAATGGCCTGGTGGAGCACGCCCTTCGCATTCTGAGTTTCGAGAATCCGATGAGCCGGTGGTCGTATGGTTTTTTAACCCTCGGGATTATTTTTGCGATACTCCTTTTTCGACGTAAGGTTGCGATCCGGGCCTGGCTGATCGCCGGCTTGCTGTTTCTCGCTGCGGACCTCTATGTTTTTTCACGCTGGGATTTTCTCTCAGATTTTGACCGGTACGCGAATCTGCAAAGGAAATCCGCGGAGATTGGCCCGATCAAGGAGGAGGTTCGAAAGAGTGAAGGACGACTCTACGGTTTTCGCGGGGCTAATGAATCTCTACCGGGGGTGCCGAGCGCCAACATGCTTTATGGCATTGAAGATATCGGCGGTTATTCGCCCCTTGTTTCCCAAAGGTATTACGAAACGATAGGGTTATTCGGAAATGTAAATGACTCGAATTTCGCCCGGGATCCTGACGTTAACTTTGTTTTACAACGCCTGAATCTTTTAAGCGCCCTGGACGTGGGGTGCTTTTTATCGACCCGTCCCTTAGATCATCCAAGCCTCAAAAAGGTCGACATGGATCCCGCTGCAACGTATTTTTTATACCGCAATCTTGGCGACCACGCTCGGGCTTTTTTTGTCACGCAAGTCAAATTTTTTAAGGAGTGGGAAAGTTTGAAGAAAGAGTTGCTTGCCCCCGGTTTCGATCCGCAAAAAGTGCTTCTGTTGGAGGACTCGGAAAATAAAAAACTCGGCGCTCCTCTTCCGGGGACATTGTCAGAGGCCCAAAGGATCGAGCGGAGGTTTCGCGCCGACGGCGCGGAGCACTGGGAGCTTACGACGACAGGCCCCGGTTTTTTTGTGCTCTCGAATGTCATGTATCCGGGATGGGAGGCCGTTTTGGATGGGCAAAAGGTGCCGATTCTTTCTGCTTACGGGATTTTTCAGGCTGTCTGGATCCCGCGAGCCGGGGAGTATTCGGTCGAGCTAACGTATCATCCGTTTAGTTCGCTTCGGCAGTCGCCGCATTCCTTGGATGGACGCACATGATTTTTTTATCCGGGGATGATGAGCGTTTGCGCTTTGAGATGAAATTCAAAATAATTTGAAGGTTTCAATTCTATGAAAGTTCTGGCCAAGGTTCTCCGCTCAGAAACGTTTGCCGTTTTCTTCCTCCTCGTAATGCTTGTGGTCCTCAATATTGTGGGGCTTACGCACAAGCGTTTGACCTATGACGAGGGGAAGCACTATAAATACGGCATGCAAATTTTAGCGGGGAGCTCGGACCGATTCGATGATAGCAAAATGCCCTTTTCGGCATTGAACGCGGCGCCCGCGAAGATCTACGAGGGGATCAAAGGGGGTCCGTTTGAGCGTATTTTAAAATTTTTGGGGAAAATGAGGACAGGCCGTTACATAACCATATTCTTTTCTTTGCTTGTAGCGATCGTCGTTCACCGTTGGGCCCGGCAGCTTTATGGCCGCGCAGGGGGATTGCTGTCGCTTTTGCTTTACGCTTTTTGTCCTAATATGCTGGCACATTCCCGTTTGATAACGACCGATGTCTATTGTGCGGGGATGATCGTGATCTCGCTGTATTTCTTTTGGCGATTTCTTAATCGAGGAGGGTGGGAGGCTGCGCTTTTAAGCTCGGTCACATTGGGTTTGAGTCAGCTGGCCAAGTATACGTGTGTTTTTCTTTATCCTTTATTCCTTCTGATCGCGTTGGCGGTTTGCGCCCGACGTGTGGCCGGTCTTCCTGCTCAAAATAAACGGCAGGCGATTGTGAGCGGAGCAGCGAAATTCCTTTGGGTCAGCGTGTTTTTTGGAGCGGTCAGTCTCGTAGTGATCAATCTTGGATTCGGGGGGAATCGTACGCTGACGAAATTCGGAGATTATCAGTTTAAGAGCCGCGTGTTCAATTTGATCCAGTCGGAGCACCCGGCGCTAAAATCTCTCCGGGTCCCCTTGCCCTATCCCTACCTGGAAGGTCTTGACTGGGTCAAATACAATGAGGAGACCGGGAAAAGTTTCGGCGCGGTCTATCTTTTCGGGGAGTTTAAAAAGGGGGAGGGATTCCCAGGATATTATTTTTATGTTTTTCTCTACAAAGTGCCGCTTGGCGTTACGATTCTTTTATTGTTGGCCCTCTTGAACTATGGGCGTTCGGGACATCACACCCGTTTTTTTGAAAACGAGCTATTCCTTGCGGTCCCGGTCCTGTTTTTTGCGATCTATTTCAATTTTTTTTATGCGGCCCAGATCGGCATGCGGTATTTCCTGATGGTGTTGCCGCTTCTCTATATTTTTTGCGGAAATTTGTTCGAACGCTGGGCGGTTTTTAAAGCGGGGACCCGGGTCCTGTATAGCTTGCTTCTAGCTTATGTCCTGGTGTCCGTTTTGTCGTATACTCCGCATTATCTGTCCTATTTTAATGAGCTGGTCGGAGACCGGAAGAATGCTTATAAAGTTCTCGCTGATTCTAATATCGATTGGGGCGAAAACGAATGGTTCCTTCAGCGTTATCAAAAAGAGCATCCGGAAACTCTTGTGAACCCTGAATTACCGGTCGCGGGCCACATTGTGGTTGGCGTCAATGAGCTCGTCGGGGTCAACGGGGGACCGAAGAAATTCGAATGGCTGCGCGAAAACTACGAGCCCGTCGGCCATATTGCTTATACCTATTTGGTTTACAATGTATCGTCTGACGATCTTCCCCATACACCCTCGGCGGTTTCGGAGAAAACATGACGGATCGGCTAAGAATTCTGGACCACTGTCCCGTGTGCTTGGGCAAAGAACGGACCAAGCTTTACGCCCTGGATCTTTACGGCGTCTACCAGTGTTCCAAGTGTTTTTTGAGGTATATCGATCCTTGTCTTTCGCCGGAGGGCATGCGGGAACTTTACAGTTCCACGGAAAACTTGACGGCGCTTAACGAGTTTCACTCGACTTATTACGCCTATTCAGATCCCCATGGGCCCAGTCGAACGGTTAAAGATTTCGAAAGAGCCCTGAAGCTTTTGGAGGGAACCGACCGTAAGTCCGGGAAGAGTGTCTTTGACGTCGGGTGTGGAAATGGACTTTTTCTCGCTGTCGCCCAAAAACGCGGTTGGCGCGTGTATGGCTGTGATTCCGCTGAGAAGAACGTAGCCTTTGCCAGAGAAAAGTTCGGCGTCAATGTCGATTGTTCCAGCTTTGATCAATGGGGGGCCAAGGGGAGGCAATACGACGTGGTCGCATTTTGGGATGTTTTGGAGCATCTAACGGATCCTCACGTGTTTGTCGAGAAGGCTGTCGAAATTTTGAGGCCGGGGGGACGGATCGTCGCCGCCGGGCCCAACGACAAAAGCCTGTTTCGGATGGCGGCAGAAATGTTGTTTTTGTGTACGGGAGGCCGCGTGCGTGGTCCGCTTCAGAAGGCTTATTTGCTGGAACATGTTACATACTACACCCCTGAGACGATGAAAACTCTTTTTGCGCAACATGGGTTCGCTTTGCAGCATGATTTCGCGTCAAGTACGGATCTTGAAAAATATCATTTCACGCCTTCAGAAAAGATCGCGGCCTCTCTGGTGCTTGCCTTTGGGAGGGTCTTGGGCCTCCAGAACCGGTTCGTAGCCATTTTTCAAAGCGGGGAAGTCTCGAAATAATTTCCGGATGAGCCTCTCATGATCCAACCCTCCAGCCTTTTTCTCGTGATCGCGTCGGCGTTGCTCCATCCTTTGTGGAATATGTTGCTCAAGAAGAGCGATGACAAATTGATCTTTTACACGAACATCCATTTGATATTTACCGCTCTTTTTTTCTTCATCCTGTTCTGGTATCCGCTAGGACAGATCCATGCACGTATTTGGTTTTTGATCTTTCTTTCCGCTACGACCCATTTTTTTTATCAGGTATTCCTCTGCAAGGCATACGATGCCGGCGACCTGTCGCTGACCTATCCGGTGATCCGATCCTCTTCGGTTTTTATTCTGATCCTCGCGTTCGTATTCCTTCGTGAAGTGCCGACGGTCCCCGCGGTCGCGGGCATTTTTTTGATCATCGCGGGGGCCTGCCTGGCCAACCAGGAGCGCGTGCATTTTTCGCTCCATGTGATCCTGAAGCGGTCGGCGAATAAAGCGATGTTCTTTGCGGTTTTGACGGCGCTATTTTCGGCCCTGTATTCGATCGTTGATAAAAAAGCCGTCCTTGAGATGAACCCGATCCTTTTCTTTTACCTATTTTTTTCGTTATCGGGATTCATGTTTTTGGGTTATATTCTTCTCCGCCGGGATAAAAGGGAACGCTTTTGGGGTGTTTTGAAGAAAGATTACGGAAGCATAACGCTGGCCTCAGTTCTGGAATTTTTGTCCTACCTTTTGATCCTGTATGCCTTCAAAAGCTCCAATACGGCTTATGTCACGGCGTTGCGGCAATTGAGCGTCATTGCGGGCGTGGTGTACGGATCATTTTTTCTGAAAGAAAAATTCGGAAAAATCCGACTCGTCAGTTCTTTATTAATTTTTGCCGGTGCGTTTTTGATCGTCGTGTACGGCTAGCGGTTTTTAGGAGGAATGCCATGGCGGAAGAAAAAAAAGATGAGATAACCCTTTATCCGGGAATGGCGGGTGTTACCCGCGATGTTCTGGCCAAGCTGCGGGCGGAGGGGGTGGATCTTTTTTCGGTGGATATCATGGTGACGCAGAAATGTAATTTTAAGTGCATCTATTGCTACGCCGATGCGGCACCGGAAATGACCAATGAATTGTTGATGGGGGAAGCGAAAAGAATTGCGGATGAATGTGTCGAGTTAGGTGTTCGCATCGTGAATATCCAGGGCGGCGAGCCGCTTTTTTGGCACCCTCGTGACTGGACGGGACCCCGCGGGGAAGCCTATTTTCACTTGGTCGAGTACATCAAGAAGTCCTACGAAGCAAAGAACCTTCCGTTCAATATCCTGAGTTTTACGGACGTGGCCATGGTGACCCAGGAGAAGGCGGATCGTTTGTTCTCTTTAGGAGTGTCGCTGTGTTGCAAGATCGATACGCTGAATGAGGCCAACCAGGACCAGCTCCTTGGGGTCAAAGGGGGTTTCAAACTGATCATGAAGGGTTATGAGCATCTCCGTGCGGCGGGATATGGCAAGCCTTCCGCACCGCCTCTTTCTACGAATACGGTGGTGACGGCGATCAATTATAACGATATTCCCGACCTGTTCCGTTGGTCGCGGAGCCACGGCTTCAAACCGTTCGTAATCCCGGTGCACGTTCACGGGCGCGCTAAAGATTACAGCGCCCACATGCTGTCCGGAAAGGAAGGCGGAAGCACTTTGAAAGCAGAGTCGATACAAAAACTTTTTGAAAAATTGGCCGAGATCGACGGCCGCGAATTCGATATCCATTGGAAGGCGGAATCTCCTTGGGTCGAAAACAAGGCCTGCTCGCGTCATTTGGGCGGTATCCATGTCCGTGCGGACGGGATCGTGTTGCCGTGTTCGGAAGCCCCGGATCACTGGGCGTTGGGGGATATTCGGAAGAACACCCTCAAGGAGATCATCGTTTCCGAGAAGGTTAAAAAATTCCGGGGGATTTACGACCAGCTGCACGACAGCCAGTGCTCGCCGGACCACTGCCCGTTGGCCGCGAAGCAGAAATGTTATGGCTGCAGGACCCGCGCTTACGACGATTCCGCGTTCGGAAAAGATGGGTCCTATGATCCGGACCGCTTGCACCCGGACGCGTTTTTCGACGGTGACCCGGCGTGTTGGAGAAAGAAATAACGGAGATCTCATGAAGAACAAGATCAATCTTCGGAAAATATTGAATGAGAAGAAACTGATAAGGATCGTCGGCGCCCATAATGGCATGACCGCCAAACTTGTTGAGAATAACGGTTTCGACGGGGTTTGGGCTTCGGGCCTCGAAGTTTCGACCTCGCATGCGGTCCCTGATGCCAATATTTTGACCATGACCGATTTTTT
Source organism: uncultured bacterium (assembly GCA_964606385.1). Taxonomy (GTDB): domain Bacteria; phylum Omnitrophota; class Omnitrophia; order Omnitrophales; family Aquincolibacteriaceae; genus Aquincolibacterium. Next base: position 37,930 of record CAZSFZ010000017.1, on the reverse strand, counting down.
GAATGCATCTGCCGAGATGGCGGATAGCGTCTCGATCCCAGTGGTCTCGGATTGTGATGTTGGCTATGGGAACTCCAACAATGTGATCCAAATGGTCAAAAAATTTGAGGCAGCCGGCGTTGCCGGCGTGGTGGTCGAGGACAAGAAATTCCCCAAGGTCAATAGTCTGGTCGACGGTACCCGTCAGGACCTGGCCCCGATCGCCGAATTTGTGGGAAAGATCATGGCGGCGCAGAATGCCCGTCAGAGTAAGGATTTCCTTTTTTTCGCCCGCGTAGAGGCCCTCATCGCAGGGTTGGGCATGGAAGAAGCCCTGAGGCGCGCGAATGCTTATCTCGATGCCGGTGCCGACGGTATCTTCATCCACTCGAAGGCGAAAGACCCTAGGGAGATCATAGAATTCTGCAAAAGGCGCGAGAAACGGGGGTATTTGCTGATCTGTCCGACGAAGTATCCGTCTCTCAAGGAATCGGATATGCAAAAACTCGGCGTCAATATGACGATCTATGCCAATCAAGGCCTTCGAGCCTCGATCAAAGCCGTGAACGAAGTTCTCTCATACATGAATAAAAATGGTATCGGGGAAGTGGATAAAAAGATCGCGCCTCTTTCCGAGGTTTTTGAACTTCAAGGGATGCATATTATTAAGCAGGACGAGGAAAAATATTTAAAGTCAGAGATGGGGGACGTTAAGGCGATCGTCCCGGCCGCCGGTGCGCGGATCGACGCATCGCTGGGTGATCTTTTGAGGGACCGGCCCCTTGCGATGCTCGACATCAACGGAAAGCCCCTGATCGAAAGGAATCTGGAGACTTTCCGTGCGGTGGGTATACGGGACATTCGCGTCATCGTGGGTCACCAGAAGGAAAATTTGAAGATTGAGAATGTGAGCCGGGTGGACAACCCGGACTATGCAACCAAGGGCATCATGGCTTCGATCTTGCGCGGGGCAACCCAACCGGGGGACAAGAACGTTATTGCTTATGCGGACAGTATCTATGACCATGAACTCGTCGAGAAGTTGTTGAGAAAGGACGACGATATCGTGCTTGTCGTGGACAGCACTTACAAAAAGGCACATGTCCGGAACAAGAAATTAGAGATCGTCGCGGTCGAGAATCCTCGGGCGGCCGGGATCCGGGTCGTCAATACCGCTAAAACAAAGCGGATCGTCAAGATCGGAAAAAATCTGGACGAGGCCAAGGCCCATTATGAATTTACCGGCTTGGCCTGTCTCTCCCGCAAAGGCCTCAATCTCGTCGTGCGCGAATACGCGCAAGAGCGCAAGAAATGTTCGCGTAGTAGGGTCAAGACAAAATGGATCGACCAGATCTCTTTTGCGGACTTCATGCAGGTGCTGATCGATAAGGGGCATGACGTCTTTGCGTATGAAGTGACAGGCGGTTGGATGGAAGTTCATAATTTTAATGACTACAAGCAGGCCTGCTCGATCTTTGCCTGAGATTATCTCGCTTCCCAGGAAGAACGGTCCCAGATGAATGCCGAAGATCTGATCAAAATATTCAAGCGCAAAAAGCTAGGGCCCTACATCGAGGTTCCTTGCTCGCTTTTATCTTCTCTGATTCGCGGACTGGAATCCGATCCCCATTGTGAGGTCCTCAATCCGGTCAATGAAGCAGTCGCGATGGGAATCGCGGCCGGGACTTATCTCGCGACGGGGAAGATCCCGGTCGTTTTGATGCAGAATTCAGGACTTTGCAACACCCTGAACGCCCTCACGTCTCTCAACCAGATCTACAAATTACCCGCACTGTACATCATTACCTGGCGGGGTTATCCCAAGGAAAAAGATGCGCCCGAGCACCTGATCCTTGGTTCCAAGCTTGAGCAGATCCTGAAAAGTTTTGATATCCCTTATGCTGTCCTTTCCGAAACCGGCTATCGACACCAGATCTCGCGGATCGTTGCCGGGATCAAGAAAAGCGGAGCTCCTGCGGCGTTGATCGTCAAGGCCAGGATCATCGATGGCCCGGCGCATGGGACGGGTGCAAAACAGCCTGAGGACAAGATCCTGGGAGATCCGATGACCCGTTCCGAGGTCATTCAGAAGATCTTCACGGTTTTTAAGAACAAGGCTTGTTATGTCACGACGAATGGATTCATATCGCGCGATGCCTTTCATGCCATCGTGGCGCAGGCAGGACAGCATTGGCCGGTCTTTTACATGCTCGGTTCTATGGGGCATGCCTTGCCGCTCGGACTGGGGCTTTCATTTTCGTCAAAAAAAGAAAAGAGGCCCGTCGTGGTCGATGGGGATGGCGGGGCTCTCATGCATCTGGGTGCTATGGCTTCGGTCGCCGGCGTGGGAGCAAAATCCCGAAGGGGCCTGGTCTATCTGGTGTTGGATAATCATGCTTATGCGTCGACGGGCGGACAACCGACCGTTTCGGCGGGACTCAATTTTTGCGGCATCGCCCGAAGTTGCGGGTTCGATCACGTTTTCAAGGTCACGAAAAGATCAGATCTCGAGACAAGTCTTCGCCAAGCGTCGAAACTAAAGGGTTTCATCTTCATTCATGTGACGATCGAAGAGGCGACGAATTGTCCGTCGCCACGGGTCTCCAGCCAATTTTCCTGCGAGGGCATCAAGAAAAATTTCATGAAGAACCTCGGGGCCGGGGTCTAGGGTTCATGAAAGCCATTATCATTGCTGCGGGAAAAGGAAAGCGCCTCAAGCACTATACGGAAAACCTACCCAAGTGCCTTCTTAAAGTAGGGGAAAAGACGATCCTCGAGTGGCAACTGGATGCCCTGCGATCCTTTGGCATCCGGGATATCACGATCATACGGGGATATCAGGCCGAAAAGATCACGGCTCCGGGTTGCAAATACTGCCTGAACGAACGCTTCGAGTTCAACAATATCCTGAATTCCCTGATGTGCGCCTCAAGCGAGATCGAAGGGGATGTGATCTTTTCGTACTCGGACATTCTCTATGACCGGCGGGTGGTCGAGACCCTGCTTCGCTCTCCGCATGATATTGCGGCGGTGGTGGATACGGATTGGGAAAAACAATACGAGGGCCGCACGGACCATCCCCTCGGAGAAGCCGAAAATGTTCTTTTGGGACCCGGGGATAAGCTTGTCGAGATCGGGAAAAAAATGGAGCGGAAAGCGGAAGCGAACGGCGAATTTATCGGCATGGTCAAATTGTCGGGAAAAGGTTCCGCCATGTTCAAAAAATATTACGAGCAGGCGAAGGCGAAATTCTGGGGAAAGCCTTTCATGACGGCTGCGACGTTCGAGAATGCGTATGTGACGGATATGCTGCAGTTCCTGATCCATGAGGGCGAGGATGTTCACGGCGCGGTGATCCACGGGGGATGGAGGGAGATCGATACCGTGGCGGATTATGAAAAAGCTTGCAGGGATTTTGGCCGCAGCCCTGTTCTCTCCATTCGCTGAGATAAGGATGTCTATGAAACGTTACGAACGGAAAAAGATCTACCAGGCCCGTTCCTTTCAAGTGGTCGCCGATAAGGTCCTGTGGACGAACGGAAAGGTTCTCGATCGGGACCTGGTCCTCCACGGCGGCATCAGCGTGATCGTTCCGATGGTGGACCCGAAGCACATGGTGCTTGTCCGGCAATATCGCTACGGCGCTGATGAAATGTTGTGGGAGCTGCCGGCAGGGACCATTGGGAAGAATGAGTCGCCGCTGCGCTGCGCCCAACGGGAGATCATCGAAGAAACGGGTTTCCGGGCCAAGCGATGGAAAAAAATAGCCGATTTTTATACCTCTCCGGGCTACAATACCGAGAAAGTCCATTGTTTTTTGGCGCAGGCTTTAAAGTTGTCCGAGCCTGATCCGGAAGATGACGAGGTCCTGACCGTGAAGACCTTTTCCTGCTCTCAGGTGAAACAGATGGTCAGGAAAGGCATCATCCGTGACGCCAAAACGTTGCTAGCGCTTTTTTATTTTTGGGGAGTTCATTCATGACATCCAAGGTCGTCGCGATCGACGGAACATCGTATGTCGGAAAAAGCACGATCGCCAAGTGCTTGGCCGCTCTTATGGGGTATGCCTATATCAATACGGGGCATATGTTCCGCTCAGTAGCGAAGATGTGCCTGGACAGGAAGATCGCTCTGGAGAATATCGAGGATGTCCTCCGGCTGGCGGAGGGGATGGAGTTTGCTTTCCGGAAAGAAGGAGATCGCTATCTGACCGTGGTCAATGGCGACGATTGGACGGACCGGCTGGACGATTACGAGGTCGTTTTAGCGGCTTCCAAAGTGGCCACGATCGGTCAACTTCGCGAAATCCTCTTGGAGAAACAGCGCCAGTATGCCCGCAAGGAAACGATCGTGATGGAGGGGCGCGATATCGGCACCGTGGTCTTTCCGGATGCGGCCTGGAAATTCTTTGTCACCGCGTCCGCGGAAGTCCGCGCAAAACGGATGCTTAAAATGATGACCGCGGAACAAAAGGCAAAGGTCTCGGATTTTCACGAGCTGATCCCCAAAGTCCAAGCCCTTGACGATTCGGATATGAAACGCAGCGTGGCGCCGCTCAAGGTTTCTCCGGATGCCATCGTGTATGATAATTCCGACAGCCCCTCAGAAATGCAGGATGCCCTTATCCTTCAGTATTACATGACGCATGTTTCCGAGATCCTCAAGAACACGAAGATCCTAAAGGAGAAGGCCTAGCGCTCGCATGGAAAGCATCGAAGAACTTAAGACGATCTGTCAGACGACGGCTAAAAAAGATATTTCGAATATCTACATGCGGTATATTTGCCGGGCTATTTCGATCCACATCACGCGCCTTTTGATCCCGACTTCCGTTACGGCGGATCAGGTCAGCGCGGCGATGATCGTAGTTGGGGTTGTGGCCTCCTTGTTCTTCTTGTGCGTGAGCCCTTTCTTTTTTATCACGGGGATCCTTCTCCTTCAGCTCTGGTATGTGCTGGACTGTGTCGATGGGGAGGTGGCGCGCTACCGGAACTATCACAAGGACCAACAGGTCACGGATGACAAAATGGATCTTCCGATCACCGGAGCCTATTGGGATTATTTGAACCATTATATTGTCCACGGATTGGTGCCTTTTACGGTCGGGTTCGGTGTTTTTCGGGCTACGGGGAATTCTTTCTGGATCCTGGTCGGGTTCCTGGCGTCGCTGGGCCAAACCCTGCTTCTTGCGATCCACGACACCAAGTCGCGGCTCTTTCTGGGCAAGATCAACCGGGTCGCCCAATCAGCATTTTCTATTACTTGCAAAGCCCAGCCGGCCGGCGAGAAAAAAATGGCCAAGGTCAAGCAGTGGTCGTTGGGGAAATGGATCTTTGTGATCTTCCATTACACCACGACTTATCCGACGGTGATGAATGTTTTGACGGTCCTCGGACTTATTTCACTGGTGATGCTGCCGCTTGCGGCGCGCATTATTTTTATCATCTATTACGCGGTCGCCTCCCTGGTGGTTTTTTTAGGGCTTGCCCGAAACAATCTTTGGAATTCGGCGCTGGATCGTGAGTTCAATGAAACCTATGCCGTAATACATAACTCACAAGCCGAGGACCCTAGCGCGTGAGCATGTTTCTAAAGGCCATCCGAAAAATTTATTATCTAACGTTAGGGCGCATTCCGATTGTCGACCGTTTCTTCCGTTATCGTGGTAATCCCAAGGATTATTGGATAAAACGGGGCGGGCAAACCTATTTTGAGGAACAGGAGGCAGTGCCGGACCGATCGGAAAGGAGCCTCTTTATCGCTGGCGAGGTCTCGAAATTGCCGATCAGTTCACTTCTTGAGATTGGGTGTGGATATGGGAAGCAGTTGCAGAACATCAGGCGCATGCGATCCGATCTTGTGCTGGGAGGATGTGACTTTAGCCGCACACAGCTACAGAAAGGGTTTGAGTTCTTTCCGGAGATGGCAAAATGGGCCGTGGAGGCGGATGCGTCGAAACTGCCCTTCGAAGACAAGTCTTTCGATGCGGTAATGTCTTCGGCGGTCATCCTTCACAATGATTATCGTAAGGCCCAGCGCATTATCTGGGAGATGGTCCGTGTCAGCCGAAAGTTTCTTATCCATAACGAAGATACTGACGTGACCTTCTCCCGGTATGGTTATGATATGACAAAAACCTATCGTGCTATGAATTTCAAGATCATTGCTTCGAGGCAGATCCCTTGCTCTCAAAATCCCGAGGACACCCAATTCACTATAGCTGAGATACCCTTGCATATGGGGAAGATGCGCCCCGAAGATGTGCCTCTCTGCTACCATAAAGTGGATGCTCGATGAAATCGTTGATCGTCACGCCAACCTACAATGAAGCTAAGAATATAGTCCTGCTTCATCAACTGATCCGGGCCGAGTGCATTGAGACCCAGCCTGACATCCTGGTCGTGGATAGCGCCTCTCCCGATGGTACTGCCGATGTGGTTCGCCGATTACAGCAAAGTGACTCCCATCTATTTTTGTTCGAACAAAAAGCAAAACTCGGGCTTGGCCGTGCTTACATGGATGGAATGACATGGGCTCTTTCCAAGGATTATGATCGCCTTATCACCATGGACGCGGACGTTTCGCACCACCCACGCTACATCAACGGGATCATTCGTGCCAGTAAGGACCACGATCTCGTGATCGGGTCCCGATATACCGAAGGAGGTAGACTCGAAGATTGGCCGAAGTACCGGCTTTTTTTGAGTCGGTTCGCGAATGGATACGCGAGGATTTTAACGGGACTTCCTTTCGAGGACCTGACAAGCGGATTCCAATGTTTTCGAATGCCCCTGCTCAGAAAGCTTTTGCGCTACAACATTCACACGGAAGGGTATGCCTTCCTTGTGGAACTGAAATTTCTCTCGATCTTGCAGCAAGCTACCTACAAAGAACTTCCTATCGTCTTTACAGATCGGACCCACGGCACCACTAAGATATCGAAACGCGTGATCTTCGAATCCATGATGTTCGTGTTGAAACTGAGTCTGCAGCGATCAAGAGTTCTAAAAAGTCTTCGCGAAAAGCGGGCGGTTGCGGTTTGATGATAAGCAAAAAATGGGTTCTGGCGATCCTTTGCGCTCTCGCGGTTCTATGGCTGCAATTTTTCCGGATTGACCGGCCCTATCTGGGGCATTTTGCAAGCTATCAAGGGACCGTGATGGCCGAGATCTCCCGCAATATGCTTCGCGAAAATTTTTCCGAGATCTTTCTGCCGAAGACGGATGCTTTGATCATCGAGCCCCGGCGGACACTTCACCTGAATCAATATCCTTTTCCGTCGCTATTAGCCGGGCTTGGGGTTAAGTTTTTTGGGGGGAGCCTGGAGTTTTGGGGACGCTTCCAGGCGATCCTGTTCAATTTTTCTTCGGCAGTCCTCTTGGCGTTGATTGCTGCTGCATTATGGGGGAGCATGGCCGGCTGGGCGGCTGGCATCCTCTTCCTCTTAGCACCGTTCTCGTTGCTCTACGGTCAGATGTTCTTCTCGGAGCCCCAGGCAATTTTTTTTCTTCTGCTCGCCTTTTGGATCCTGTTGCGATCAAAGATCTGTGATGCTGGCGGGTGGGAGATCATTTTATCCGCTTTTTGTTTTTCAGTGGCGGCCACAAGCCGGGTGCACTATGTCTTTTTTCTGCCGGCTTATGTCTTTTGTGCGCATCAACGAACCCGACGTCTTCTGCCCCCGGCTGTTTATGCGGTGATCGCCTTGATCCTTCCGGCCATTTGGTACGGTTTCACGTATTTAATTTTAACAGCAGAACCGCTTTGCGTGCATACGACGCTTTTTTCCCAAGTGACGGCGTCCGGAGGGGCAGACGCGGGGACGAGTATCTTCACCATGAGTTACTGGAAGCATGTCGCGTTGATCTTTGGTGGACGCATGCTGACCCCCATGATCTTTCCGTTCGCACTTTGGGGTGCCGCGTTGCTCTTTAAGAACCGTCAGCATGGGATTTTATTTTTTTTGATAGGGGTCGGAGGGCTGATCCCGGTTTTTTTATTGCCACAGAAGATCCTTGATCACGAATTTTATCTCTACGGCTTTTTCCCGTTCGCCATACTTGCGGCAAGTTTTTGTATTTCGAACCTCTTAGCTGCCGGAACGCGTTTCGTGAGTCCGTGGAGCGTTGCAATATTCCTTCTTCTGTTGGCGATGCTCTCCTTACGGCTGTCGATTCATCCCATGTTTTCTGTGTCTTCTGGAGAGCTCCGGGCCCTTGTTGCGATGAATACGGCAAAGAGATTGTCTCAACCGTCCGACATATTCATTGTGGGTGGGGCAGATACGGCGCCTGCCAGCTACTATCTGGACAGGCCTTCATACGGATTCAGCCTGAAGGTCCCTCGGACATTGCCCGCTTATTTTCGAAACCGTCCGTTCAGTGTTGCTGACCGTGCTTTGGTCGACAGGATGGAGCGGGTCATGCAGGACGATATCGCGTATGTCCGATATTTAAAAAAGTTGGGGGCGTCACGCATGCTTTTGATCGGCCGTTCCCATTTTGAATCCCGGCCGGAGCTTATTGCTTATCTTCGATCTAAGGCGATCGAGCTTTCCTCTTCAGGCGACGATTTTTATCTTTTTAGCCTTTAGCCTTTTACGCCCTTTTCTCTATTTTCTGAATGCCTCTATTGACATCTAACGACTTCAAAGTTATATTATGCTATAAATTGATTATCACAAAGGACACCTATGTACATCCACGAAGATACGATCTATACACCCAAAGAAACTCAGGAGTATCTTAAGGTCAGTCAAAGCACCATGACCCGAATGCTCAAGAGTGGATTGATCCGTGCGGCCAAGGTTGGAAAGCAGTACAGGATATTTGGAAAAGAAATCTTGCGCGTGATTTCTCCTGCGCTCGAGGATAAGGTTGGGAAAGTCTATAACTCTGCACGCAACTGGGCCCACGAAGGGATTGACAGGCCCAGATCTACTGGTTCCAAGCCCGACATTCATGAAGATAAAAACTAAGCGCATACCCTACGGCAGGCAGTGGATCGGTGCGGAGGAGATCCGTGCGGCCACGCGCGTTCTTCGCTCTGATTTTTTGACCCAGGGGCCGCTTATCGAGAAGTTCGAGGCAATGCTCGCTAAAAAGGTCGGGGCAAAATATGCCGTGGCGGTCGCGAACGGCACGGCAGCCCTCCATCTTGCGGCGCTCGCGCTCGGCCTTAAACCCGGGGACGAAGTCATTACGACTCCGATGAGCTTTCTCGCTACATCCAATGCCATTCTTTATACCGGTGCCAAGCCGGTCTTTGTAGACATTGATCCTGATACGCAATGCATCGATCCTCTCCAGGTCGAAAAGAAGATCACACGTCACACCAAAGCGATCTTTGTTACGGATTTTGCCGGGCACCCTGCGGAACTCAAGGCCCTTTACGCCATCGCAAAAAAATACAGGCTGAAAGTTGTGGAGGACGCCGCGCACGCGCTAGGCGCTGTTTATCGCGGCTCCAAGGTTGGCTCTTGCCGCTTTGCGGATATGACGATCTTCAGCTTTCATCCGGTCAAACACATTACGACGGGTGAAGGCGGGGCGGTCTTGACCAATGATCGGGGGCTTTGGAAGCGGTTATGCTCGCTTCGGACGCACGGTGTGGTCCGCGATCCTGAACATTGGCGCATGGCGGATGAGGGTCCCTGGTACTATGAAATGCAATATCTCGGATTTAACTACCGTCTCACGGAGATCCAGGCCGCGCTGGGGACCGAGCAGCTTAAAAAACTCAATCGCTTTGTCGCTCGTCGGCGGGCGATCGCGAGGCAATACCGCAAGGCCTTTTCCGGACTGGAAGGGGTTTTAACGCCCGTGGAACAACCGAATAGTCGGCATGCCTATCATCTTTTTGTGATCCGTCTCTGCGGGATCCTTGAGGATCGTCGTAAAGAGTTCTTTGAAAAACTCCAGAGTCTGGGCATTGCCGTCCAGGTGCACTATATGCCGATCCCCGCGCATCCTTATTATGCCGCGATGGGGTATCGTGCGGATGACTATCCAAATGCGCAGGCCTATTATCGATCGGCCCTATCGCTCCCCATGTTCCCGAGATTGACGGACAAAAAAGTGAAGTTCGTGATCAAAACCATAAAAGATGTGGTTCGCGACTTTTCTCAAAAGCATCATAGGAGATCCAAATGAAAAACAAGGCTAAAGATCAGCATTTGAACGGGAAAGTGATTCTTGTGACCGGCGGCACGGGGTCGTTCGGTCAGCGGTTCATCCGGACGTTGCTGCAGAAGTTCTCTCCTAAGAAGATCATCGTGCTTTCTCGCGATGAAATGAAACAATGGGATATGCAGCGGGAGTTCACGTCTTTGGACAAAAAAGGTGTGCTCCGGTTCTTTATCGGCGACGTTCGCGATAAGGACAGGCTTCACCGGGCGTTCCATGAGGTGGATTATGTGATCCATGCGGCCGCATCCAAGATCATCCCGACTGCGGAGTACAACCCATTTGAATGCATCAAGACTAATGTTCATGGGGCCATGAACGTGATCGAGGCGGCGATCGAGCAGAAGGTCAAGAAGGTGGTTGCCCTAAGCACGGATAAGGCATGTAATCCGATCAATCTTTACGGAGCTACCAAGCTTTGTTCGGACAAACTTTTTGTTGCTGGCAATTCGTATGTGGGCCGTCAGAATACTTCGTTCTGCGTCGTGCGCTACGGGAATGTGATGGGAAGCCGTGGTTCCATCATCCCATTCTTTCGTTCGATCGCGCAAAAAGGAGCGCTGCCGATCACCGATGTCCGTATGACCCGTTTCATGATCACGCTTGAAGCCGGCGTGGAATTGGTGCTGCACGCCTTGCGCGATGGGATCGGCGGTGAGATATTCGTTCCCAAGATACCGTCCATGAAGGTCGTCGATGTCGCAAAGACGATCGCGCCAAAGGCGAAGCTCAAGATCGTCGGTATCCGGCCGGGCGAGAAGATCCATGAAATGATGATCAGCGAAGAAGATGCCCGCACAACTTATGAATATGACGCTTATTACAAAATTCTTCCTGCCATTCATGATTGGTATCAATGTTTGAAACGGATTGGAACTGGAAAAAAATGCAGCGACGGTTTTAGCTATTCAAGCGACAACAATAATGACTGGATGAAACCGGACGAACTAAAACAATGGATGGTTACGGAATACCGCAGCAGATCTTCCGGAGCGACTTTACGTGGAGTTAAAAGAAAATGAAAGCGATGCGATCGTTGAATGGCTGACCATAACAGTACTTTGCAATGAAAATTACTTGCATTATTCAAGCCCGAATGGGGAGTTCACGTCTTCCAGGTAAGGTCCTGAAGGATATTGACGGATGCTCTATGCTTGAGCGTGTCATTTTGCGCGTTCGCCAAGCTCGAAGCATTTTTCGCGTCGTTGTCGCCACGACGGAGGACGCGAACGATCAGACTATTGTTTTGGAGTGCCAAAAGCTTAAGGTGGACTGCTTTTGTGGTAGTGAGAATGATGTTTTGGATCGTTACTACCATGCCTGGCGCATGTTTGGCGGAGATGCCGTGGCTCGAATTACCTCTGACTGCCCTCTGATCGCCCCAGAGATCATTGACCATGTGGTGAGTGAGTTTAAAAGCCGAAGAGTGGATTATGCGAGCAACGTCTTTGAGTCGCATGATATGCGCGGTTTAGATGTCGAGGTGATGAAGCCGCAGGCGCTTGAAAAAGCATGGCGCGAGGCTACGCAGCCGGAGCAACGGGTTCATGTTACGCCTTTTATGTACCAGAACCCAAAACTCTTTAATCTGATTCATGTTCCGTGCCTGTTGGGCGAGCATAAATTCCGCCTTACTGTGGACACCATGGAAGACTTGGAAATGGTTCGCGCCGTTTACAATGCTTTCGGCGGGCGGGCTGATTTTTCGGCGCAAGAAGTTATCAATCTGCTTCTGTCTAAGCCTGAAATCGCAAATATGAACGCACATATTCGTCAAAAAAGATTGAGCGAGCTGTAGTGAAACCTAAAAGGAGTTACCTATGAAGCTGGCAGACAAAAAAGTCATTTTAAAAAATTACGAATCATTGCTTGCAAAATACGGCGATGATCCTCGGTCATGCCAATGGAAGGATCGCGCCTCGCAGAATTTAAGATTCGATGTTCTGGAAGAGGTCGCGGATCTCAATGGAGCTAGAGTCTTGGATCTTGGTTGCGGAACGGCGGATTTTTTTTATCATCTCAAAAAAAAAGATATTTCAGCAAATTACACTGGGTATGATCTTTCTCCGGCGATGGTAAATTTCATAAAGCAAAAGAATCCTTCGTGCCGAGTTTTTGTTCGCGACATTTTGAAGGAGGGCGTTGCGGAGACATTTGATTACTGTCTTATTTCGGGAATTTTTAATAACAAAATTTCCAATAACTGGCGTTTTCTTACGGCCGTTCTTGAAACTCTTTGGCCGCACATTAGGAAAGGGATTGCCTTCAACCTGATAACATCTTACGTCGATTATAGAGAATCGCATTTGTATTATGCTGATCCTTGCAAGATTTATAACTGGATAAAACTTCATCTGACTAGGTTTATTACGCTGCGAAGCGACTATCTTCCGTTTGAGTACACTGTTTATGCTTACAAGAAAAATCAGTAAGTGGACTTCCAATGCTTGCGGGCGTGGTTCGGTAGGGGGGGGATGGATGTGCACGGAGACTACGCGTCAATGCATCAAATAAAAGCTAGCTTTATGCATGCCGCACCTTCCGAGGGAATGATTCTTCAGGATCGAAAGTCTTCCAATGGAAAATAAAATAGCTGCCATTAATCAATGTGTTTTTATGCCATGGGTTGGGTTTTTTGAGCGATTAAAGAGATCTGACATTTTTGTCTTTCTGGATGATGTCCAGTACCAGCGACGCGAATGGCAAAATCGCAACCGCATTAAAGATTCTTCCGATCAATATCTCATGTTGACCGTTCCTGTTAAGACAAAGGGTCTCTACAATGAGCTGATTAAGAATATTCAAATCGACTATTCTTCGGATTGGATCACCAAACATCTTGAATCCATTCGCCGAAACTATTGCAAAACGCCTTTTTTTCAAGAGGTTTTCCAGCTTATCCGTAAGCCGCTTGAAAAACATTATTTGCTTCTGGCTGACCTTAATAAGGCGCTTACAATTGACATTGCTGCATATCTTGATTTTTTCCCACGGTTCGTTTCGTCTTCGGAGTTGGGGGTGACAGGGAGGAAAGCAGATGTCTTGATTGAGATCTGCAAGGCAGTAGGGGCAAATGTTTATTATTCAAGCCGGGGGTCCAAGGGCTATATGCGCCAGGACGAGCATAAATTTAGAGAGGCGGGGATTGAGGTGGTATACCAGGAATATATGCATCCCATTTATCCGCAGGGAGGGCGCCGGTTTCTGGGCTACCTTTCTGTGGTGGACATGCTTTTTAATGTCGGCAAGAGGTCGAGAGAATATGTGGACGGCCTTCGCATTTCGATGCTTAAAGAGAGAGAGAATCTAGCGTTACGACCGAAGAAGGGCCTTCTTTTCCGCGTGGATGCGGGACCAGAGATCGGCTCTGGCCATATGATGCGGTGTCTTGCCCTTGCTCAAGCAAGCTGTGAATTCGGCTTCAAGCCTGTTTTTGTCATTCAGCGAGGCGCGGAAAGCGTTCGGAGTCGCCTTGAAAAAGAAGGGTTTGAAATAAACCTCCTTGAATCGAGTCAAGAATCTGAATGGGCCCGGAATCTGGCAAAAAAATTTTTCGCACCCTGGGTCGTCATGGATGGGTACCATTTTACTGCGGAAGACCAGCGATCTATTAAGGCAGCCGGACTCAAGCTACTTTTGATAGATGATCTGGGTGAATGTGGGCCCTATACAGCGGATATTGTTCTCAATCAAAACATTTTTGCTAAAGACGGGATGTATCGGGATCGCGAAAAATCAACGAAATGTCTTTTGGGTATGAAATATGCGCTACTTCGAAAAGAGTTTGGCTATGTAGCCGGAGCTGAAAAAAAAATCGAAACTTCCTGTTTGAAAATACTAGTGACCTTGGGAGGGGCGGACTCCGGAAATGTTACCGCCCGGGTTATCGAAGCTCTTAAAGGGGTTGAATCATTCGAGTTTGAGGTCGTCGCGATCGTTGGTAGCTACAATCAGCATCAGACGAAGCTGGAAGCAATCGTTCTGGATGCAGGGCCATCATTTCGCCTTGTGAAAGATACCGATGAAATGGCAAGATGGATGTTGTGGGCTGATCTGGCTATAACGGCCGGTGGCAGTACGTGCTGGGAACTTTTGTGCTTAGGGCTTCCTTCTATCGTCCTGGCTCTCTCACCACATCAAGAATGGATAGCAGCTCCTCTTGCACAATTAGGTGCTCTTGTCAATCTGGGGTGTGCTGAGAAAATTTCAGTCTCCGATATCCAGGCGGCTGTCAAAAAATTACTTTCTTCTCCGGAGGAGAGAGCAGGTATGTCTCGCATTGGCCGCGAGCTTATTGATGGTTTGGGCGCGCAAAGGGTCATGAGAGCTCTGAAATCATCAGATTTGATGATACGCCTCGCCACCTATGACGATGCTCGAATGATTTGGCTGTGGGCGAATGAACCGGAGGTTCGGGCCATCTCGTTCGCCCCGGGGCCTATTTCCTGGGAGGAGCATCAGAAATGGTTCTTAGACCACCGGACGAGTAACACGAGTTTTATATATATTGGATCGGATTTGAAAGGAACTCCGTTGGGCTTCGTGCGATACGACCTCGTAGAAAAAGAAGCCACTGTATCTATCGTGATCGATAAAGAATTTCGAGGACATGGTTATGCAGTCGGGTTGCTAAAGCTGTCTCTAGATCGTTTCTTCGAAGACTCCTCCGCTTTTGCTGTCCATGCTTACATCAAGGATCTCAATCACGCATCCCTGAGTGCTTTTTCAAAGGCCGGTTATAAACTTTTGGGCGTTGCTTCCCGCGAATGGGGATATGAGGAATTGCACCTTACCATTAAAAGGCAGGACCTATGACGATGCGGATACGAGGAAAAAAGATCGGGCCAGGACATCCCGTTTATATCATTGCCGAGATATCGGCGAATCATCATCGCCATTATGACGAGGCTAAAAAGTTGGTCCGGGAGGCGAAGGCCGCGGGTGCCGACGCCGTGAAACTCCAGACCTACACGCCGGACAGCATTACGATTGACGCCCCTCAAAAATATTTCCGCGTTCGTGGCGGCACCCTTTGGGATCGCCGGACCCTCTATAGTCTTTATCAAGAGGCGTATATGCCGTGGGACTGGCAGCCTAAATTAAAAAAATACGCCGAAGAGATAGGCATCGATCTTTTCTCTTCCGCTTTTGATCCGACGGCCGTGGACTTTCTGGAAAAGATGCGTGTTCCCGCCCATAAAGTCGCCTCCTTTGAACTGACGGATATTCCGTTGATCCGAAAAATAGCCCGGACCCGGAAGCCCATGATCCTGTCGACGGGTATGGCGACGTTGCAAGAGATCGCAGAATCGGTTGCCGCCGCCCGAAGCTGTGGCGCAAAGCAAATAGCGCTGCTTAAATGCACGAGCGCGTACCCCGCGCCTGCGGAAGAAATGAACCTCCGGGTCATTCCGGCATTGATCAAAAAATTCAAGGTCCCGGTCGGCCTCTCCGACCACACGATGGGTTCTGTCGCGGCACTTGGAGCCGTGGCTCTTGGCGCATCGATCATCGAAAAGCATTTCACGCTTTCCAGAAGCCTGAAGGGGCCGGATGGAGCTTTTTCGGCTGAGCCCCATGAACTGAAGTCCCTTGTTGCCGATGTGCGGAGGCTGGAGAAGTCGCTCGGAAAGGCGAGAGTCTCGATCGGTTCGAGGGAAAAGAAAAGCCGGATCTTCCGCCGCTCGCTTTTTGTCGTCAAGGATGTGTCTCGGGGTGAAATGTTTACTCAGGACAACCTGCGCTCGATACGCCCGGGGTACGGCCTCCCGCCAAAATATTTTCACTCTGTATTGAATAAAAAATCGACCCAGGACCTTCCGCGCGGGACACCGCTAGCTCGGCGGCATGTCGCGGGAACCGGGCTTAGGAGGGTTTCATGAAACTCGTTGCCACGATCGAAGCCAGGATGACGTCTTCCCGGCTGCCCGGAAAAGTTCTGCTTCCCGCGGACGGGAAGCCGATGCTGAAGCATTTGTTCGATCGCTTGAGGCAGGTCCCTTCGTTGCAAGGCATTGTCCTCGCGACGACCGTAAATCCCACGGACCAGGTGCTTGTCGATCTGGCGGCGAAGGAAAAGATTCCGTGCTTCCGGGGAAGCGAAGACGATGTGATGTCCCGCGTGATCGGCGCCGCGGAATCGGTCAACGCGGAGTTGATCGTGGAGATCACGGGGGATTGTCCTATCATCGATCCCTGGATCGTCGAGCAAACCATTCAGACCTTCCTTCATAATTCCTGCGATTACGTCTGCAATTCTTCGGTCCGAAGCTATCCGATAGGTATGGACACCCAGGTCTATGCCTTACAAACTTTAAAGGATTCGTTCGCGATGACGACGGACCGCCTTGACCGGGAACACGTTACTCGCCATATCCTTCTTCACCCCGAAAAATTTTCCCAGATTCACATGATCGCGCCTCATGATCTTTATTGGCCGGAGCTGCGTTTGACCCTAGATGAACAGGGCGACTATCGGTTGATCAAAAATATCATCGAGTATTTCGGGCCTGCGAATCCCTTTTTTCATCTGGGCGAGGTGGTTTCTCTTTTGAAGAACGTTCATCCCGAATGGTGCGAATTGAACAAGACTGTGCGACAAAAGACGGCGAATGAATGATGCTTAAAGCGGCTGTGATCGGTTTAGGGAAGATCGGTCAGGTGTACGATTATGACTGCCTCGATGGGGCGAAGGTTTATACCCACGCGGCAGCCTATCATCTTCACCCTGCTTTTGAGCTGATAGGGGGAGTCGACCCTGATGAACATTGCCGCAAGCTTTTTGAAAAGAAATTCGGCAAGCCGGCCTTCCGATCGATCGACGAGCTGTATAAGCTTTTAAAGCCGGATGTCGTCTCACTTTGCGTCCCGACCCCTTTCCACGCGGAGGTGTTCAATCAGATCATGTGCCATGCGCCTTGCGCCGTTCTCTGCGAAAAGCCGATCGCGAATTTTTATGAGGAAGGCCGTGCGATGCGAGCCCTGGCGGCGAAACAAGGATGTGTCCTACTGGTGAATTATATGAGGCGGTTCGATGCGGGAGTGCTTGAGCTCAAGGCACGTATTGAACGCAGGGATTTTGGGGAGATTTACAAAGGAACCGTGGAGTATTCGCGGGGTGTTTTGAATAACGGCTCGCATTTCATCGACCTTTTATCATTCCTTTTAGGCGCTGTGAGCGATGTACAGGTCCTGAGAGCGGGAAGAGACGCTCTCGTCGGGGATTGCGAGCCGGACGTTCGGATCCGGGTGGGAGGTGCGGATATCTATTTTTTGGCCGGACGTGAGGAGGATTTCAATATTGCCGAGGTGCGGCTCACGGGCACACGCGGAATGATCGAATATAAAAAATCAGGTGAAGAGATCGTAGCGCACAAGGTCATGGTTGACCCTGATCTGCCTTCACGGACGATCCTGGATCCCTCCGGCGAGGTGATCCCCTCGGATATGTCGCGTTATCAATACTTCGTGGTGGACGCGCTGTTCAAAGCGCTGTCGGAGGGTAAGGGGCTGAACTCTAACGCGGACACGGCGCTCGAGACGCTGGCGGTTGTTGAAAAAATACGTGAACTAAGGAAGGGCTTTAAAAATGAAAAATAAACTCGCGCTATTGGGAGGAGAGAAAACCATCCGTAAAGAGTTTCCGCCCTACAACCCCTATGGGCCGGAAGAAGTCGAAGCGGCAAAATCGGTTATTGAAAGCGGAATTTTATCCCGTTTTCTCGGGGTTTGGCATGAGGATTTCTACGGAGGGGACAAAGTTCGGGCGTTTGAGAAGGCGTGGGCGGATCACTTTAAGGTGAAATCCGCCGTCGCCGTGAATTCGGCAACGTCAGGCCTGATGGCCGCCGTGGGCGCTATCGGGGTCGAACCAGGCGACGAAGTGATCGTCAGTCCTTTTACCATGTGCGCGACCGCAACTTCGATCCTAATTTGGAATGCCATTCCCGTTTTCGCGGATATCGAGCCGAATACGTTTGGTTTGGATCCGGTCTCGGTCGAAAAAAACATTACGCCGAGGACCCGCGCGATTGTGGTCACGGATATTTTAGGCCATGCGGCTGAACTGGATGCTCTGATTGCCCTTGCGCGGAAACATAATCTCAGGATCATTGAAGATGCGGCCCAGGCGCCCGAGGCTCTTGACCACGGTCGCTACGTTGGAACTATCGCCGATATCGGTGTTTTTAGCTTGAATTATCATAAGCATATTCATACGGGAGAAGGGGGCGTTTGCGTGACGAACGACCCGGTCCTTCTCGAACGGATGCAGTTGATCCGCAATCACGCGGAGGCCGTCGTGGGCGGCAAGAAAGTCTCGAATCTTTCCAATATGGTCGGGTTTAATTTCCGGCTGGGGGAGATCGAATCAGCGATGGGGTTGGAACAGCTCAAGAAATTGAAGCGCTGGACGGAGGAAAAAACACGGTTTGGGACGCGTCTTTCGCAGGCTCTTCGGGGATTGCCGGGATTAAAAATGCCGGTGGTCAGGGAGGGATGCACTCACGTTTACTATGGCTACCCGCTTGTCGCGGATGTCGGACTCCTGGGGGTCTCTCGCGAGAAGATCGTGTCCGCGCTTCGCGCCGAGGGCGTTCCGGATATTGGGGAAGGCTATGTGAATGTGCACCGGTTGCCCATGTATCAAAAGAAGATCGCTTATGGGACGAAAGGTTTTCCCTGGACGGCTGATTTCTACAAGGGGCACGTCTCTTATGAAAAAGGGATTTGTCCCGTTGCCGAGGAGCTTCACGATGTCACCCTCATCGATCTTTCCCCCTGTAAAAATCATTTCACGGAGGAGGATGCCGATCTGATCGGCCGGGCTTTCCGCAAGGTTTGGGATTCTTTGGACGAACTGAAATGATGAATCGGGTGTTTTGCCTATGAATGGAACAGATCTTAGCGGTCAGCGGGTGCTGGTGGTTTCCCACGACGCGGGCGGGGCGGAGATCGTTTCGTCCTGGGTGAAAAAGAAAGGCGGGTCTCATTTTAAGTTTTTGCTGGAAGGACCCGCGATCAAAGTTTTCAGTAAGAAAATAGAGGGCCTTGAAAATCTGGACCGCCGTTGCCTGGAGGCATCCGCCCTCCGGCAGTTTGACTTTGTTCTCACGGGAAGCGGTTACATTTCGGACCTGGAAAAAAAAGCGGTTCGTGCCGCGCGGGCCGCGGGTGTTTCGGCCGCGACCTATTTAGACCACTGGACTTGCTATGAGGCCCGGTTTATAGAGGACGGGAAGCTTGTTTTACCCGACGAGATATGGGTGGGCGACGCCCATGCTTACAAGCTCGCAACGGAAAAGTTTCCCGGTGTAAAGATCCGGCTGGAGCCTAATATCTATTGGGAGGAAGTCAGTCAAATTATCAAGGGGCTTTCGTCGTCGGAGCGGGGGCGGACGGCGCATCCGGCGCGGGTTCTTTACTGCTGCGAGCCTATATCCGAGGCTTATAAGAAAATGCACGGAGATCCGGACTATGCCGGATACACGGAATATGCCGCTTTGGAGGGGTATTTAGAATATCTGGCGGCTTCTGAGGACAGGATCGAAATGTTCCGCCTGAGGCTGCATCCTTCAGAGCCGCCGGGGAAGTACGATTCGATTATTCAAATGTTCAGGAAGGCGTTCCCCATAGAACAGAATATCAAGACGAGCTTGATCGAGGATTGCGCATGGGCGGATTGGGTTGCTGGCTGCGAAACTATGGCCCTTGTGATCGCCCTTTTGGCTAAAAAAAAGGTTTTTTCTGTGATCCCTAAAGGTGGAAAATCTTCGTCTCTTCCCTTTGATGGCATTGTCCGTATCTTTAACGATGAATCTCACAGACAAGGAGGTGTGAAATGAAAAAAAAGGGGATTCGAAAAGAAAAATGCATCGTCGGGCAATGTGTGGTTCTGGAACCATTTGCTGAAAGGCATCTTTCGGATGAATATCTGCAATGGCTGAACAATCCCGAGGTGTGCCGTTGGAATAGTCATGGCGAATCAAAGTATTCGCTTTTGCAAGCTCGGAAATATTTAAAGAGCATTCGAAGTGATGCTCACAAAAAAGTTTTTGCCATCCTTATGAAACAAGACAAACGTCATGTCGGAAATATTAGCTTGTACATTTCTCCCCAAAACAATTCGGGTGAAATCGCCATCCTTATCGGCGCCACAGAGTGCTGGGGGAAGGGCGTCGGGACTGAAGCCTTTAGGCTAGTGATGGAATACGCATTCAACAGCCTCAAACTACATAGGATTTATGCTGGGATAGCTTCGAAAAACACCGGGATGATCCGCGTCGTCCAAAAACTCGGATTTCACAATGAGGGTGTCCAAAGAGATGCCTTTTTAAAAAAAGGACGATACTGGGATGTTTTGAACTGGGCATTGCTGAATCGAGGGAATAAATAAATGCCTTCGGCTGAATTTTGCTTGGTCGAGCACTGTGGTAATGATTTCGAGCCCCCATGCGACAGAATCGTTTCTCTCTCTCCTAGCAGCTCTCACTTTTTGGCTTCGAAGAAAATACCTTACACCTGCATTGAAAACTACTACTCCGAAACTGCTTTTCGAAGAGACGAGGATGCCTATTTCCGAAACCAAGCGTTGTGGTTTGAGGATTTCGATGTTTTTTTTCGACAATCCTTCGAATCATCATTTTTTGGTTCATTTTCATTAGCGCGCGCTTTTTATTCAAGACTGAAATACTTAGTCGATTCCACTATTATTCGTGCAAGAATCGTTTCCGATTTCATGAAAAAAACTTCGGCGCAACGAATCAGTTTTTATTTCAAGCGAGAAATTCCTGCGGATAGAAACACCACCTCGATTTATGATTTCCAGAGTCACTCGCGCTACTCTCTGCTTCCTTTTTTTTTAACCTATGCAGGACAGCACAAACGCCTAGAACTGCTTCTTTTTCCTCAGGAGCCAAATAGAGAGCTACAGGTTGCTTCGAATTCGAAGTGCGCGAAAAAAAAATCTTTTTTAAGAAGGATCGCAAAATGCTTTTACCTTGCAGTGAAGTACCAAAAAATCCGTTGGCCATTTCAAAACGAGGCGCTAGACGGCCTAAATTTCTTGCTACTTGATCGCGGAAGCTCTGAGATTGACCCTGTTGTGAGGAAACTCATCATGGCAGGCGCCAATGTTTACTTCAACGATGGGAAATCGATAACATCTGTCAACTCGTTATGGGAAAATGAGATTTTAGATCTTGAAAGCACCGCCTCTGCGTCAAGGATGAAGTACTACAAACGTCTATGTGTTATAGCCTACGAACAACTTTCACGCAATCATCCAGTTATTCAGTGGATCAACAAACAATGCGACTTCGATGTCTCCGAATACATTCTTCCATACCTAAAAGATTTCATCATCAACATTTGCCCGCAAACATGCGCGGCTGATGAAACGATTCAGGGGTTTATCAGAGCTAAGAAGATTAATTTTGTGATCGCGCGGGCTTGCTCTGGGCAGGCCCACGTTGGAAGTCTCCTGGCCGCCGACAGCCTTGGGGTTAAGAGCATATGCTTTCAGCACGGCTCTGGCGCTATAGAGATGCTTCACTATTTAAATGAGCTGCGCATATTTAATCACTATTTTGCCATCGATTCTTTTTCAGCCAAATACTTCGCTGAAATGTCACGAAAATATGGCAATACGCGAGCGCAAATCTTTTGCTCCCCGCATTATTTCGAGAACTGCAAGAGGAGCTTTTTCGTATCGCGACGACATTTTCTAGCCTCCAAGAGACCCAGAGTTACCTTTGTGGTTCATCATAATCTAACCAACGTCAGAGAATTTCATCATCTCGGCTATTCTCCCATCTGGTATTATGAATTCCACAAAAAGATCATAGACTTTTTTTGTGCGCGTGGTGAATACGAATTTGTTTACAAACTCCCCAGCGGCGCTAGCGAATTCGCAGCCGCAATTACTTCTTTCATTGAGAGCAAGCGATGCGCAAATGTTGCCATCAGCTGCCGCCCCTTCAAGGAACATCTCCGCAGAACAGAACGTGTTTTGGTGGATTATCCCGCCACAGCTTTTTTTGAAGCAATCAGTTCTGGAATATCGACTTTCGCTATTTGTGCTGATTTTCTAGAACTACAGGAAGACCAAGCGAAAGCTTGGCAAGAGCGCGGCATGCTCGCGAAATTCTCTGATTTTGAAGAAGCTATTTCGCAAATAAGCAACTTCTTAGCAAGCCCTGCGAGCTGTTTTTGCTATAAATTTGATTCTCGCCGCACGGATCTCGTCAAGACTATTAAACAAATTCACAACTCGAAAGAATAATATGAAAAAACTCCAAAAAGATTCTTCCGGAATTTTAGTTCGACATCAAAACGTTGATATCGAGGCGCTACTTACAAGTATGTACGGCGCAAGTTTTTCAGACTACCGAAAGGCGTTCAATAGAGCGCAACAATACTACAACTATTCGAACAGTTTCCCTAAATTTCCGCTAACCATTTCTCTGGAACTATCAAACAAATGCAATTTGCAGTGCTCTATGTGTTTTCAGTCAAGCGAAGCCGCCAAAAAACAGAAGTTCGTTGCGCTGACGAGTGAGACTATCCAGAAGATATTACAGGAATGCAAAGAGAAGAACTTGCCTTCGCTTATCCTGGGCGCTGGAACTGAGTTTTTGGTTTCAAAGAATGCTCCAGAGGTCATTAAGATGCTTGGCAGCTGTGGGATTATGGATGTGTTTCTGCGCACTAATGGCATATTGCTTGACGCAGAGACTGTGAAACTTATCTTCGCGGCAAAAGTTACGAGAGTTTTTATTTCGCTGGATGCCGCGACAAAAACGACCTACCAGGAGATAAGGGGAAGCGACGCCTTAACTTTGATAGAGAATAACATTAATCACCTTCTCAATGAAAGAAAAATACGGGGGAGTGTTTTGCCGATTGTCCGCGTTTCTTTTGTGGTTCTTGATAAAAACAAACACGAGCAAAAACTTTTTTTAGAAAAATGGAAGGACAAAGTGGATTTTGTCGATTTTCAGCGTTTCCAAGACCTTACGCATGTGAGGGACAAGGAAACAATTATTAAAGACGAAAACATTATAAATCCCCGTTGCGCGTATCCTTTTTATAGCCTAAGCATTGCCCCTGATGGTAGCGTTGCACCATGTTGTACTTTTTACGGAAAAGAGCTGCCGGTCGGGAACATTCACAGGCAGAGCATTGAGGAGATTTGGAATTCTAAGCGGATGAATCAGATTCGAGGTGAGATATCTTCACGGAAGCTAAATGACGTTTGCAAGCGTTGCCTTTTTTTTCGCGATTCCGTGCTTCAAGAGGACATCTCGTGACGAGGTAAAAGATAATTGCTCTGCATCATCCATTTTGAAAGCATGCCATCAATTTTTATCCTGACATGTGTGGCAAGTTTAAGTTGGGTTTGATGTGTAGTCGCCAATCTTCTTGCAAGGCAAACAACGATTTTTATGGATAAATAACGTATACTCTAGGATTTACTCTTGGAAAAAAGCCGCCAAATATTCAAGCAAATCTTGATCTATGTAGGGAGCACCTTTGTCACGCAATTCATTACCGTAGTGGTCGCGATTTTTGCGAGACGCATCCTGGGGCCTCTTCAAACCGGTATTTGGTCCACACTTCAAGTTCTTGTGGAATATTCGAAATACTCCACATTGGGGGTCATGGAGTCTGTAGGGCGGGACATCCCATTCTTTGAGGGCAAAGGGGAAAGCCAAAGAGCTTATGAGATCAAGAACTTGGCATTTTCGTTCATCATTACGACCTCGGGTTTGATCGCCCTTGGACTCGTAATTTTTGCTGTGTTTGCTAGGCATATGTTTCGTAAAGAAGTCGTGATCGGACTTCTTCTGGTGGCTGGGATCATCATACTCCAACGTCTCAACAATTTGTTGATCTGCATTTTACGAGCTTATAAGCAATTTTCCGTCGAGTCTTCACAGATGGTTCTTTCCGCGATCGTGAACGCGGTGCTTATCGCGCTTTTGACCTATCGTTTCCAGATCTACGGCTTCATTTTTGCGATGATGTTGAGTTTTTTGTTCAATATTATTTATCTTCTATTTCGATACCGTTATAATTTTCAGTGGATGCTTGACTTAAGAAAACTGAAGCCGCTTATTGCCTTCGGTCTTCCTCTGATGAGTATTGGCTTGCTTATGACTGCGATAAAAAGTTTAGACAGAATCATGATGGCAAGATATTTGGGATTCGAAGCGGTGGGGCTCTACAGCATCGCTTTGATGACGTGCTCCTACATGAGCAATTTTTCGATTGCTGTCGGAACGGTTCTTTTTCCGCATGGACAAGAAAAGTATGCCTCAGCCGGGCATGCTCAGGGTATGAGTAGTTATCTAAAGAAATCCTCTACAGCTTATGCCTTATCGATGCCGATTCTAATTGGGGCTGCCGGGGTGTTTGCGCCTCTGGCTGTAACAGCTTTTCTTCCAAAATTTATGGAATCATTGCTTGCGCTACGGATCCTCATCTTGAGTGCTTTTTTTGTCGCGCTATTTCAACCATATTTTGATTTTCTGATCACGATTCGTCGCCACATGATTTTGTTCCCTTTCTTAGGCGCGAGCATTCTGCTATCATTCGGATTCTACTGGGGGGCCATCCATTCGGGTTTTGGTATTGCCGGGATGGCGGCCGCGGCCTGTATGATATATTTTATAATGTTTACGGCGCTGTTTTTTATCGCCAGTCGCTATTTAGGCGATCTCAAGACTTCTTTGGGCTTTTATGCGCGTTTGCTGGGTTGCTTTCTTTACTTGTGCGTGTTTGTTGTGTGTCTTGCTCGTTTTTTTTCATGTGTCGAGTTGACGGTGAAAAGCGCGCTGCTTCAATGCCTATTGTGCGTAGCGTTTTGCGCGCCTTTATTCTGGATACTGAACCGAAAATTTTTTATTGTGAAGATCCTGGCTGAAAAATTTAAAAAATAGAGAGGATCATTTTATGTCAAAAAAAGCGCTCATTACGGGTATCACGGGACAGGACGGCTCCTATTTAGCCGAATTTTTGCTGTCCAAAGGCTATGAAGTTCATGGGATCGTTCGCCGGGTGGCGTTGGAAGATCCCGCCCATCGGACCTGGAGGATCAATCACATTCGGGACCGTATCAAGCTCCACTCGGCATCGTTAGAGAGTTATTCGAGCGTTTTTCGCGTCGTAGAAAAAGTACAGCCGTCGGAATGTTATCATCTCGCGGCTCAAAGTTTTGTCAGTATTTCGTTTGAGGATGAGTTCTCGACCATGAACACGAATATCAACGGGACCCATTCGATCCTTTCCGCGATCAAGGAAAGGGCCCCTAAGTGCCGGTTCTACTTCGCGGGGTCTAGTGAGATGTTCGGAAATGCTCCGGTGAGCCCGCAGAGCGAGAACACGCCCATGATGCCGCGATCGTCTTATGGCATATCGAAGCTGGCCGGGTTCCATCTGACCCGGAATTACAGAGAAGCTTATGGCCTTTTTGCATGTAATGGCATCCTGTTCAATCACGAGTCCCCCCGGCGAGGGTTTGAATTCGTGACGCGCAAGATCACGGATGCCGTGGCGCGGATCAAGATGGGGCTTGAGAAGGAATTGCTTCTCGGTAATCTGGACGCCCGGCGTGATTGGGGTTTTGCCGGAGATTATGTTAAGGCGATGTGGATGATGCTGCAAAAGGACCAGCCGGATGATTTTGTGGCTGCCACCAACGAGACGCACACGATCCGTGAATTCCTTGAGCTTGCATTTGGCCATGTCGGTCTTGATTGGAAGCAATATGTCAAAAAAGATGAGCAGTTCTTCCGGCCGGCAGAGATCCATGAACTGCGCGGGGACTATTCAAAAGCCAAAAAGATCCTGGGATGGGAGCCTTCCATCAGCTTTAAACAGCTTGTTTACATGATGGTCGACGCGGATCTTCAAAGATATCAGGTGAAAGAGCCGTCGCGGTCCATGCATTAATCTTTAGAGAGCTTGCTCGCTTTGCATTAAGTTGCTAGAATCCAACACTTTCGAACAAACGCAATGTCTTTGCAGCCAAAGGGGTTAGAAGTGAAGAGAGATAAGAAAATAGGCCATTGGAAGGGAAGAAACGTCTTGGTGACGGGGGCCGACGGGTTCATGGGATCGCACCTTACGGAACGCCTTGTCACTCTCGGAGCGAAAGTCTCCGTGTTGGTCCGCGGTTCGTCGGTTAGCGGTACCTACAAATACGAGCTTAAGAATATCCCGCATCTACGCCAACATCTTCACCGGATCATCGCGGTCAATGTCGCCAGCAGTGATGCGACGACGCTCGTCAAGCGCTTAAACCCGGAAGTGATCTTTCACTTGGCGGCCGATGCGTATGTGCCTTACTCCTTTGATCATCCTTACGAGGTCATGGCGACCAACCTGCACGGGACGCTCAATATGCTCCATGCGGCCATGCGCTGCAAGAACCTTGAAAGGATCGTTTGTACTTCATCGAGTGAGATCTACGGAACGGCTCAACGTCCCATGATCAATGAAGATCATCCGCTGAACCCCACCTCGCCGTATGCCGCATCCAAGGTCGCGGCGGACCGTTTCGCGTTTTCCTATTATCTGACCTACGGGCTTCCCGTCGCGATCATTCGCCCCTTCAATACCTATGGCCCTCGACATACTTACGATGTGATCCCCAAGTTCATTGACCTTGCTTTCAAGAATGAACCGATCACGATCTACGGCGACGGAAAGCAGAGCCGGGACTTCACCTATGTCGACGATATGATCCGCGCTTTTCTGGTGATGGGGCAGCATAAGGCCGCGATCGGCAAGGCGGTTAATTTTGGCACCGGAACTCATGTGAATGTGAACCGGATCGCATCGGCGATCGTTTCGATCAGCGGCAGCCGTTCGAAGATCATCCATGTTGAGAAACGCATGGCAGAGGTCAAAAAACTCCTTTGCGACCCTTCTTTGGCCAGGCGTTTGTTTGGATGGAAAGCTGAGGTTAGCATTGAAGAAGGGTTAAAACGGAATATCGAATGGCACCGTCAGCATCGCGTCAAGCCTTCATAGCGCCTAGCGCCATTATCGATCCCACGGCCAAGATCGGCTCCGGTACGAAGGTCTGGGCATTTTGTCAGGTCGGGGAGCATGCCGTCATCGGATCCGATTGCGTGCTCGGAAATGGAACGTATGTGGATCGCCATGTCCGTATCGGCGACCGCGTGCGTGTTCAGAACAGGGCGTTGCTCTATCACGGTCTTGTCGTGGGAGATGATGTTTTTATCGGTCCTGCCGTGGTGTTCACGAACGATGCCTGGCCCCGAAGCGGCGTCATCCGTGATCTGAGGAATGTCTCCTGGAAGGTCGGGCAGGGCGCCTCGATCGGTGCTCATGTGACGATTCTTCCGGACGTCAACATTGGCGCGCATGCCATGGTCGGAGCCGGTTCCGTGGTCACGAAAGATGTTCCGGCTTACGCGCTGGTTTACGGTAATCCCGCAACATTGAGGGGGTATATCTGCGCCTGCGGTGGCGTCCGTAAAGCGGGCGCGCAGTCCTCAAAAGCAAGCTGTCCCAAATGCGGCAAGCGTTTGAACGTCACGAAAGCTAAAAACACCACAAAAAAATGACTCCTTTAAAAGCAAAAGAAACACAGACGGTCACGGAACCGGTGGATCGCGCTTTCCGCTGGCTGCGGGATTCCGGCATCCAGATACGGAGCGACCAACCCTCGAAGGAGGGAGGTGTTGCTTCCTGGTATGATCTTGATCGCAAGTCTTATCCGTTTATTTATGCCGAGATCACTGGATACGCGGTAAATGCTTTTTTGTTCCAGTATCGGTCCACCGGCGATGGGACCTATAAGGCTTCGGCTATTCGGGCGGGAGATTGGCTGTTGAATAATCGTTGTCCCTTGACCGGGCTGGTGCAAACACGCTACTGGCTGGATGATTCCAAGGCTCCGTATTTTGATCAGTGTTTTTTTATGTTCGACCAGTGGATCATTGTCTACGGATTGGCCTGTCTTGCGGAGGTGACCCGGGAGGCCCGGTTCCTTAACGGCGCTGTTTCCATCGCGAAGTTTCTTCTCGGGAAAACGGTTAGGGAGGACGGCTTCTTTTATCCTTTATTCGACTCCGCCCAGAACCGTGCCGTTGAATTCGGCGACAAGTGGTCCCGGCAGGCCGGGAGTTTTCATGCCAAAGCCTTGATGGCTCTCGCGAAGCTTTTGGCGCTGACCGGGGAATCTTGTTACCGCGAAAGCGCCGACCGTCTTCTTGCTAAAACCTTATCCGTTCAGATGGCTGACGGACGCTTTGTGACGCAGGACAATGAAGGCAGCACGCACCTGCACCCTTTTTTATATACGCTGGAAGGTTTGGCGTCCTATGCGCTTTCTCAAAAGAAAAAAGACCTCCTGAAGGCCGTAGAACGGGGAGTCCGATGGATCCTGGAACGTCAAAATAGCGACGGCTCTGTATTCTGTTTCTTTAAAGACGGGCAGTTTAAACCGTTTGTTCGGGCTGACGTTCTGTCGCAAACCCTGAGAATCGCTTCCATCGTCATGCAACAAGGTCTGCTGGCCGGCCATTCGATGGCGCTGGATAAACTTCGATCGAAACTTGAAACCTATCAGGTCTCCGGAGGAGCGCAGGACGGCGGTTTTATGTACGGGCAAGAAGAGAACGGCTCATCCCATGCCCATGTGAATGCCTGGGTGACCATGTTCGCCTCGCAGTCCCTTTGGGTCCATGACGGTCTCAGGGGCGCCCGATCTTCGTATGACATGGCGTTTTTCGTCTGATGCGGGGGAGCGTGGTGTGATCAAAACCAAGAAAAAGATTCTGATCGCTTTCGGGACCCGTCCGGAAGCCATCAAATTCGCGCCTTTGATCCGCGCCCTTCAACGGTCTCCCAAATTTGAAACTTATGTTTGTTTGACGGGGCAGCATCGGCAGATGGTCGACCAGGTCGTGGACCTTTTCCGGATCAAGATCGATGAAGATCTTCATCTGATGCGGACCAACCAAACCCTGGCTTATGTCAGCGGTCGCGTCGTGTCGCGTTTTGGGGAGATCATCCGGAAGCGGGATCCGGACCTTGTTTTTGTGCAGGGAGACACGGCCACAGCCCTGATGGTGGGCATTGCGTGCTTTTATGCCAGGAAACCGCTGGCCCATCTTGAGGCGGGCTTGCGGACCTTCAATAAGTACCAGCCTTTTCCTGAGGAGATGAATCGCTCACTTCTCTCCCACATCGCGGATCTTCACTTTACTCCGACATCGATCGCGACGCGAAATCTTACGAAAGAAGGTATTCCGGCGACGGATGTTTTTCAGGTTGGGAACACCGTTGTGGACGCCGTTGCCATGGCGGCCTCGTGCGTGAAGGAGCGGTATCCCATATTCCGGAGCATTGATCCAAAAAAACGGCTGATTTTTGTGACGGCCCATCGACGGGAAAGCTTCGGCGCGGGTCTCGAAAATATTTTTTATGCTATTAGAAAAATTGCGCAGCGTTTCAGGGATGTGGAGATCATCTATCCGGTGCATCTTAATCCGAATGTCTCCGGCCCGGCTCATAAGATCCTCGGAGGCCTTGACCGCGTCCATTTGATGCGCCCTTTTACGTATGAGGAAACGTATTGGCTTATGAAACGATGTTATTTGATTCTGACCGATTCAGGCGGGATCCAGGAAGAAGCCCCCTCATTTCAAAAGCCGGTCCTGGTGCTCCGGAATCTTACGGAGCGGATGGAAGGGATCCATGCCGGCGTCGCGAAATTGGCAGGTACGGACACGCGGAAGATCGTTGCCGAGACAGCAAAGCTCCTGACCTCGGCGCGCGCCTATGCAAGAATGAAATCTCTGACCAAGAAAAATCCGTATGGGGACGGTAGGGCCTGCGCCCGGATCGTCAGGATCATAGACCAGTTCCTTCATCAGGCGCCTATCAGCCGCGCGGCGCGCCGTTCACTGACCTTTAAGAGCGTGGCCAGGCGGATTCCATGAAGATCGCTTTCTACGTTTATCCGACAGCGTTTCAAAATATAGGGGGCGGGGAGATCCTGCTCCTTAAAACCAAAGAACATCTTGAGAAGCTGGGTGTTTCAGTGAAGCTTTTTGATACCTGGACGGATCGGCTTGGCGACTTTGATTTGCTGCATGTTTTTGGATCGGTAAAGGATGCTTTGCCGATGATGGAGGAGGCAAAGTTGGCAGGGATCAAGATCGTTCTTTCTACGATATGCTGGTACAGCTGGAAATCGGCGTGGGGAACTTACGGGTCTTGGGTGTCAAGAGTGGCGGCGGTGGCGCGTCATGCCGCGAAGGTCGGGCTTCCTTTTATTCCATCCGAACGCAAGAGGATGATGGAGATCGCTGATATCTTGATACCAAATTCCGACATGGAAGCCCGCCAGCTCTGCCGCTACTTTTGTGTCCCCAAGGATAAGATTCGGATGATTCCCAACGGCACCGAGCTTTGTTTTGCGGAGGCTAAGCCCGATGCATTTGTCGCGAAGTACGGACTCAAAGATTTTGTTCTTTGCGTTGGGAGGATCGAGCCTCGAAAAAACCAATTGAACTTGGTTCGCGCGCTGAAGGGGACCAAGGTCCAGCTCGTGATCATTGGGAAGTCTGTTTCTCCGTATAAAAAGTACTATGAGGCATGTCTTCGAGAGGCGGGGCCCAACGTCCACTTTCTCGGCGGTTTGCCCCACGGTTCGGAGTTATTGATGTCCGCTTACGCGGCTTGCGATACCTTTGTGCTTCCGACTTGGCTTGAAACGCCTGGATTGGCTGCGTTGGAAGCCGGGCTTGCGGGGGCGAAGGTTGTGATTACCCGCGAGGGTTCTACCCGTGAGTATTTTGAAGATTTGGTGGAATATGTCTCTCCGGGTGATCCCGGAGACATTCGACGAAAAATACAAAAAGCTTTGCAGAGTTCAAAAACCGATGCCTTGCGGCAACGCATTCGATCTTTTTACTCCTGGGATCTGATCGCGAAACAGAATCTTGATGTGTATAAACGACTTTGCGGGGAATGAATGGTGACCCTTATTTCGCCAGCAGTGAGTTTTGCCGTAGTTTTCTTTTGGGGCGCTTGTTAGGTTGGAGTGCTTTTTTTTGTGTGTGTGAGATATGCTTAGCATTGCTTCTTGAGTCTATAGCCACGACAAGGAAATCCAGATGGTGCGTCTTTCGATTATCGTTCCGGCATTCAATGAGTCAAAAACCATTGCGGAGCTTTTGCGGCGAATTTTAAATGTTCCTTTTGCCGTGCCCTATGAGATCGTTATCGTTGACGATTGCAGCAAAGACGGTGTTTCTTCGGTCGTTGAAAACCTGATCCGGGAATACGGGAGTGATAAGATTCGCCTGATGCGAAACGAAACTAACCAAGGTAAGGGCTTTAGTGTTGTTCGCGGTTTTCAGTCCGCGGCTGGGGAGATCGTTGTGGTTCAAGATGCCGATTTCGAATATGACCCGTCCGAGCTTCCGCGCCTTTTGAGACCGCTGTTGGAAGGACAGACGGAAGTAGTTTATGGAAGTCGTTTTTTGCGCGAAGGGCGGCCTCAGGGTATGGCCCTTCCGAACTATTTGGCGAACGTTGTTTTGACCTGGTTTACGAACGTTCTGTTTGGCATCCATATCACTGACATGGAAACCTGTTACAAGCTTGTCAAAAAAGATCTCGCCCTCTCTCTCAACCTCAGTGCCAAGCGTTTTGATTTTGAGCCGGAGATTACAGCGAAATTAGCTAAGCGGCATAAAAAAATCATGGAATTTCCCATCAGCTATCAAGGACGGACCGTCGGCGAAGGGAAAAAGATCAAAGCGCGCGATTTTTTTATCGCGATCATGGTTCTTCTTAAACACCGTTTTTCTGCGAATGGCTGAGCCCATTTCTTCTTCAGCGAAACCTGGGCGGTTTTTTTTGATCATTCAAGGGTTGCTTTTTATTGCCGGAATAGCGGCCTTGTTCTTTCTTCTAACGAATGGGATTCCGTTGGTCCAGCTTGGATGGATGAAGGACCTGGGGAAGAAGAGCAAGTATCTCCGCTTGATGCTTATCTTCGTGCCGGTGTTCGCGGGGTTAATGTTCCTTGCCTGGTGGAAATGCCGGGAGGTTTTTGAAAAGTCGATCTGGGTGAGGCTCTGGCGCGCGGTGTGCCGCATGCCGCTCCGTGTCACGGCTCCCGTTTTTTTTCTGATCTATGCCGCGATCATGACCTGGGTCGGGTTCGAACGGCACTTGGCGCTTGAGACGCGCGCGTTCGATCTCGGAATATTCGCCCAAGCGGTCTGGAACACGCTCCAAGGGGATTTCCTGTTTTCTTCCATCAAGGAAAATATCAACCTGATGGGGGACCACGTCAGCCCGATCCTGCTTGTGACAGCGCCCTTTTACGCGATCTGGCCCGATCCGCGGACGCTGGTCCTGCTTCAGGCGGTCGCCGCGGCAAGCTCCTTTTTCCCGCTGGCGCTCATCGCCCGCGACAAGCTCCGGGACCGCTCCTGGGTCCTGATCCTGCTTCTGATGTTCTTTTTTTATCAGCCCATGCGCGCGGCGCTGCATGAGGATTTCCATCCGGAGCTTCTGGTGGAGCCGTTCCTTTGGTGGGCGTTCTTTTTTCTGGACCGGGGCAAAACGGTCCGGTTTTTGGCCTGCCTGGCCGTAGCGGCGACGGGAAAAGAGAATTTTCTCGGGATCACGTTTGTGCTGGGATTTTACGCTTTTGTCTGGAAAAAGATGCGGTGGACCGGCGTTGCGGTCATGTTCCTCTCGGTGACGGTCCTTTTATGGGAAACAAAATGGCTTGTGCCCCGACTCTCGGGGACGGCGTATTTTTATGGAGGCAATTACGCCAAAATGCTGGCGGATCCCGTTCATGGGGTTGTTCTGAAGCTTTTAAGCGCTGAATCGGCCGAATACGCGTTCAAGATCTTTGTTCCTTTTCTGTTCATGCCATTTTTTCATCTCCCGACCCTGCTCCTTGTCTTTCCCATATTGTTCCAGAATTTGTTGTCAGGGAATGCCGCCATGAGATCATTCAATTATCACTACGCCGCGGGGATGACGCCGTTCCTTTTCATCGCGACTATCTTCGCGGCCGCCTATCTCCGGGGCCGTCATGAATGGTTCCGGAAACATTGGACCCTCATTGGCTTTCTGCTTCTCTTCGCGGCCATTCTCCGTTCGGGCCCTTCCGAGTATTGGTATTTTTGGAATTCGTATTCCCATCGCACGCCGCATACCGAAATAGTTCGGCAAAAACTTCAAGAGATCGGACCGGAGGCGCGAGTTCTGACGCATAACAGTCTCATCCCCCAGATCTGTAACCGGAAATACATTTATCAGTTCAATTACAATCCCGCGCCGGACAAGCTCGCGTTCGCGTCAAAATACGACCCCGACCTTGTGATCTGGGACCTGAGTTGGTGGGAGCCCGGCACGGAAGCGCTCGAGCCCACTTTGGAGAAATTCCGTGGGGCCGGCTACGCCGTCGATTTTGAGCAGGACGGTTTCTATGTCCTGAAGAAGACCTGAGGTTTTGCATGCTGAGCGCGCGTATCGTGATCCTAAATTATAATGGCCTCGAGATGCTTGAAAAATGCTTGCCGAGTGTCGCGGAAGCGGTTCGTCATGCCAAGACGCCGACGAGGGTGACGATCCTGGACAATCTTAGTGCGGACAAAAGCGAAGCCTATGTACGGGCGAACTTTCCTGAGATGGATTTTGTGAAGGCTCCGGAGAACCTGGTGCTTTGCTCTTACAACGATTACCTTAAGGCGATCACCGGGTCGGTCGCAATCCTGCTTAATAACGATATCCGGGTCGACAAGGACTTCATTGATCCGCTCATCACGAAATTCGAGGAAGATTCCGCCGCGTTCCTTGTGGCTCCAAGAGTTATGAGTTTTGACGGGAAATCGATCGAAGCGGTGGATACGCGCGCGGGAATAAAATTCGGGATGTTCTGGGCGAGCGCTCGGTATCCTGGGTACGAAGCTCACACCATGGCTCCTTCTAAAACATTCGCTTCGGGATTCGGAGCCTTCCACCGTGAAAAGTTCCTTCAGCTCGGCGGCTACGACCCGAGGTATTTTCCCGGGATCATGGAGGACGCGGATCTCTGTCTCCGGGCCGCTCGGGGCGGATACAGCCTTTATTATGAACCCCGGAGCGTGGTTTATCACATGGGGCAGGCGAGTTTCAAAAAGGCTTTTTCGGATCTGAAGCGCGAAATACTTGCGTACCGAAATACATTCCTTTTCATGTGGAAGAATTACCTCGGGTTCCGGTTTTGGGCCGCTCATCTTTTTTTTCTGCCTCTCCGGATGGTGTGGATGCTTCTTAAGGGAAGAGTAGGGTTTGTGGCGGGATTTTTTGAAGCATTAACCCACAGCAACCCCCGAGGTGAAATTTCGCAGCCCCAAAGTCACACCTCGGGGGTTGAGAGTGGTGCAAAGTCATGAGGCTTTCCGCGATCGTACTCACAAAGAATGAGGAAGCGAATATCCGGGAGTGCCTCGCAGCCTTATCGTTTGCTGATGAGGTGCTGGTCATAGATTCTGGAAGCACCGATCGGACGATAACGCTCGCAGAAAGTTTGGGAGCTAGAGCTATTATCCATCCCATGACCGATTTCGCGTCCCAGCGGAATTTCGCGATGGCTCAAGCGAAGGGGGATTGGGTGCTTTTTATCGACGCGGATGAGCGGGTGACACCGGAATTGGCGGGGGAGATTAAAGCAATTACCCAAGCTAACCCTCCGAACAACCTCCGAGGTGTGACTTTGGGGCTGCGAAATTTCACCTCGGAGGTTAAGGCCGCATACGCCATTCCCCGCCAGACCTATTTTTTCGGGCGACGGCTTCGTTTTGGCGACGCGAGGACGGACGCCCCGGTGCGGTTTTTTCCAAGGGACGGGGTCCTCTGGGAACAACCGGTCCATGAAATGATCGTGACGGATCTGCCTATCCGAATCTTGAAAAATCCGATGCCTCATTACACGACGCGCGATCTTGCCCAGTACCGCAAGAAGATGAACGAGTATGTGTCGCATGAATTAAAGGTCTTGCGCGCGAAAGGCGTTCGTCCGGGGATCCTCAAAGTAGTTTTGATGACTTTGGCCCGGTTCCTGCAGCTGTATTTTTTCCGGCTGGGCATTTTGGATGGTGTCGCGGGGTTCCAATATGCTATCCTTTCCGCTTATTACACGTTTGAAAAGTACTGGCGGTATTGGAAAGGGCGATAGGAAAAGGCACCTATCCAACCTCGGAGGTTGGATTTCGTGGAATTCGCACGGCATATATGATCAACTTTAAAAATCTTGATTTTCGGTCGTACGCGGTGATCAGCCTGCTGGTCCTCTGGATCAGCACGACGTTCTCGATCGCGCTGATGGAGATCTCTTTTGTCTGCGCGCTGGTGTTTTGGGTCGTGTGGCGTATTAATGCCTCTTTAACCCCCGAGGTTAAATCTGGTGGCCGCCAAATCAAACCTCGGGGGTTGCTCAGGGTCGATTGGGCGCTGTGGATCCCACTAGCTCTTTTTTTTGCGGCTGTTCTTGTGTCCTGGATCTTCTCGGAGTTCCCGAAGCAGAGCTTCCGCGGGTTTTTCAAGGTCCTGAAACCGATCCTTGTTTTTATTATGGCGGCGGATCTTTTCCGGGATTCCCGCTCCATGAAACGTTTTGGCGGTATTTTTTTAGCGACGTTCCTTCTGGTGACCATCGATTGTTCGATCCAGTATGCTTTTGGGAAAGATCTTTTGCGGGGATTTGCCGCGGAGCATTCCACGGCGGGGATACGGCTTGTGGGACCGTTCGGTAACTTCGCGAAACTTGCGACTTATCTTGTCCTTGTGACGCCTGTTTTTCTGGGGCGATTCCTGGGTGATCTTAGGGCTCCCGGTAGCCATAAAAAGTCGCTCTATGCTCTGGGGCTGGCATTATCCGGCCTGCTATTGCTTTATTTAACGCGGTGCCGGGGGCCGGTGGTGGCCCTGGTCGCGAGTTTAGGGATCCTGGCACTCTATAAGCGCTGGTTCAAGGTGCTGGGCCTCGGCCTTATTGTGTTTCTCGCCGTCATCGCCATGTCACCGCGCCATGTCATTATCCACCAGGACGCGGAAGGGAAGGAGCAGTCGATCGTCGAGCGGTTCGAGCTCTGGAAGCGGGCCCTGCATGTGATCGAGGCTAAACCCCTGACGGGGACCGGGATCAACACCTACAACGTCGCGCATGAGAAGTATGACAAGACGCAGAACTGGCGTGTCCGGGGTTATTACGCTCACAACGGCTACCTCCAGCTCGCCGCCGAGATCGGGATCCCCGGGGTGATCTTTTTCCTGGTTTTTATCGCCATGTATTTCCGCAGGGTCTTGGCTGGGATCCGGGACGTTCGAGGTTCCCCGGAAGAATACACGCGCCTGGGATTCCTGGCCGGGATCCTGGCCTTCCTCATTTACGCCGCATTTGATAATAACCTTCAAAGTCCGCCTTCCCTGATGTTTTTCTGGTTTTCTCTTGGGGCTTTGCTGGCACGCGTCCGGCAGGGCGCATAGCCGCATGAAAAAATCTGATTTCCTGATCCTGGGCGGGGGGATCGTAGGGCTCACGGTAGCCCGTGAGATCGCCGAGCGCCGGTTGGGGAGCGTTGCTCTCCTGGAGAAAGAGCTGACGCTCGGCATGCATTCGAGTGGACGCAATAGCGGCGTGATCCACGCGGGGATCTACTACACCCCCGGGTCCCTGAAGGCCCATCTGTGCGTCTCCGGCGCGAAACGCCTTTGGGATTACGCGGAAGAGAAGAAGCTGCCGCATCACCGTATCGGCAAGGCGATCGTCACTACCCGGGAGGACCAGATCCCGGTCCTTGAGGACCTTGAACGCCGGGCAAAAGCCAACGGGGTCCGGATCGAGATGATCGATGAAAAAGGTTTAAGCGGGATCGAGCCGCACGCGAGCACCGTCCAAAAAGCCCTTTATTCGCCGGATACGGCGGTCATGGACCCCAAGCTCATGCTTAAAGCGATCGCGGACGACCTTATCGGCTTGGGTGGGCAAGTGCATTATGACACGAAGGGCTTGCGCATCGACACCTCGCGCAAAAGGGTGATCACGAATCGTGATGTTTTTGAATACGGGCATTTGGTGAATGCTGCCGGGCTGGACGCGGATACGCTCGCGCATCAGATGGGTGTGGGGCTTCAATACAGGATCCTGCCTTTCAAAGGTGCTT
The DNA here is from genome assembly GCA_964606385.1 of uncultured bacterium. GTDB lineage: Bacteria > Omnitrophota > Omnitrophia > Omnitrophales > Aquincolibacteriaceae > Aquincolibacterium. The sequence goes on along the minus strand of CAZSFZ010000017.1, from coordinate 552 downwards.
ACAAAAAGGTGTCCCCGGAAAGTCCCGCGAAGTTCCGAGGCCTTGTCTATCCGACGCCGGATCCGCAGCTGCCATTTCTCGGGGTCCATGTCACAAAGAATGTCTACGACGAGGTGTTTCTGGGGCCTACCGCGACGCCTGCTCTCGGGAAGGAGAATTATACGGGGTTTGCCAGGATCGACTATATGCGATTGCCGGTCAATCTCTGGTGCCTTGCCATTATGTTCTTAAAGAACAAGAACGGTTTCAGGAACCTTGTGGGTTCCGAAATCGCGAAATACAGCGGACGGGGATTTTTTGAAGAGGCCCGGAAACTCTCACCTGTTCTCCGCCGCCAGGATATCATCCCATGCGAAAAGGTTGGGATCCGCGCCCAACCGATCGATTGCCGGACCCAGAAGCTTGTCATGGATTTTCTGGTGGAGAAAGGCCCGTCTTCAACCCATATCATTAACGCCGTTTCTCCTGCCTTCACGAGCAGTTTCGCCCTCGCCGAGCATATCGTGAAAGGAATCGTTTGAAATCAACTATCCGCTCTCCCATTGATTTTTT
>CAZSFZ010000016.1:11464-51056 GCA_964606385.1 uncultured bacterium | reverse complement strand
CGCCTGATGATATCCATCGCGCGATCCGCCTGTTCGATGGCGCGCTTCATGACATCATTGGAATTCTCGAGAGCCTTTTTCTCGGTAGGGAAAATCCCGTCTTTTTGACGTTCCAGGAAGCCTTCCGCCAACCCCTTGATGATGAACAAGGGATTCTTGACCTCGTGGTTGATGCTTGCCGCCAAGACACCAATCGCCGTCAATTTATCCCGGTGAGCCGCCTGAGCGAGCTCTTCAACGTCAAAGAGCCGTTCTTTGATCATGTAATACGCTGTGCCAAACGGATAAATGAGTAGCAACATAAGTCCATACTGAGGAAACGGGATATCATAAACGGGTAAAAAAGTCAGACTCCCCCCTAAAAACCCGACGCTTGCAAACGTCAAAAATCCGCCTATTTGTTTTCTTTCCTGCCCTTGGCATTTCCGGAGCTGTTGGATCAGCAGAAAAAAACTGAAGGGGATTACTACGAAAAAAACCGCTGGCAAAAAATGGAAGAGATAGCCGGCGCATACATAAAACTTTATGCCTACAATTGGCCTGGCGGAAGGAATGAACCAAGGAGAGAACGTCAACGGAATAAAAATAACGGATACAACGTACAAGAAATGCAAGAGCTTTTGATATCGGCCTTTATTACCCGTGAACAATAAAACAAGATGGAACCAAAGCGTCGCTATAAAGAAAGCATCTCCGTTCGCAATTCTGGCAGTTATAAGGGCGAGATCGTAGGAAGGAGTATTGCTCAGACTAATACCATGCGCTAATCCCCATACTGAGAAACTGATTGAGGTGAAGAAATATATTTTTCCAAGCTCATCTCGTCTTTTCAGCCAAACCATAAGACCCAGCAGAAAAGACGCCATACCAAAGGACCAAACAGAAAAATTATAGGGATTCATGCTTGGGCGGTTATGGGGATGGGAAATTTGATGGTGAAAGTCGCGCCCTTCCCCGGTTTTGAGTCGACCGAGATCGAGGCATTGTGGCGCTTGAGAATGCCGAAACTTACCGCGAGGCCCAGCCCGGTGCCCGAACCGACATCTTTGGTCGTGAAAAAGGGATCGAAGATCTTTTTCTGATCCTCTTTGGAGATCCCGACGCCGTTATCGGTAACGGCCAGTTCCACCGCGTCCGCCGTCTTCCGGGTCTCGACCCGGATCTTGCCGCGGGTTTTGCCGCCGCGGATCGCGTCACGGGCGTTCAAGAGCAAATTCGTCAGCACCTGTTCAAGCTCCCCCGCAAGGCCTTTGACGGGCGGTACTTCCCCGAGGGCCATCTCGACCTCGATATTTTCCTGCTGGAACTGGAACCCCAGGAGCGAACAGGTCCCCTTCACCACTTCGCGCAGGTCGACGTCCTTGTGGGGCGCTTCTTCCGCGGTCTTGCGCGCGTATTTCATGAGCTTCTGCACGATCCCCTGGCACCGCTTGGCGCCCTCTTCGATCAGGTCGAGCGATTCCCGGACCTCCTCGCCAGCGGTCATTTTGAGGATCTGCGCGTTCGTCAGAACCGCCGTAAGCGGGTTATTGATCTCATGCGCCACGCCGCCCGCGAGCGTGCCAAGCGTCGCGAGCTTCTCGGCCTGCACGAGCTGGTCCTGGGTCTTCACAAGTTCCCGCGTCCGGTCCTCCACGCGTTTTTCAAGTTCCACGTTCCACCGCTTGAGCTCCTCGCTCATGCCCCGGACCTGGGTATAAAGCTCGTTGATATTCTCGTACTGCATGGAATTCGAGAACGCGATCGTCACCGGAATCTTGAGATGCGTGAGGAAGTGGACCTCGCTCGCGCGGTAGGGCTTGAGGTTGGCCTTCCGGCCGAGGCTCACCACTCCGATCATGCGCCCGCCCAGCACGAGCGGCACCGCGACCATCCCCTGCGTCGCGCGGAAGAACTCCTCGATCTCGGAACGGAAGCCCTCCACCTCGGGATCCGCGCCGACCAGGTCCGCCATCACCACCGCGTCTTTTCCCTCGAGCCACGCGAGGAACGGATGCCCCTTCGGGAAAGGCTTCAGGTTCCGGAGCCCCTTCGCGATCACGGGCACATATGTGTCGTTCTTCTCATCAAAAAGAAAGACGGAAAGACGGCGCACGTAAAGCTGGCGGCGAAGCATGCGGGCAAAGCTCTGAAGGAGGTCGCGGAGGTTCTTCAGGTGGACGAGCTCCTGGGAGAATTGGGTCATGACCGCGAGCAGGTTCTTCCTCTGGCGCTGGAAGAGATGGTCCAGGCGCGGCTGGATGGACCGGAAATAGAAATAAAAGGTGATAGAGACCAGGAGGTAATAGAACATCGAGCCCCAGGCCGACTTCGGGTCCCGGAGCCACTGCGTCCAGTAAATGAACGCGGCGAACGGTACGATGGCCACGGCGGTCGTCAAAAGCCACATCAGGGTCTTGTGAATCACCGTTTCGATATCCATGGCCTTGTAACGGATGATCGCGTACGCCACGACGAGCATCCAGAAGAAAACGCACAAGGACCCGAGCGGGTAGACGGGATTCCAGAAAAGCTTCGGAATAAAGTCCGAGATCCCGATAAAGGAGACCATGAAAGCCAGCGTGATGAAGGAGATCTGGGTCTTGCGAAGCCCCGGCGCCTCACGGAGATAGGCCGTGATAAAGTTATAGAACGCTACCAGGATCGCGAGCATAAAAAAACCCAGGAACCAGCGATTCACGGGGCCGTATTGCGGGTAGAAACCCCAGAAATAGCGGTAGGTCCCCGGAAAACTTTCCGCCGAAACAAGGCCCGTGAGGTAGAACGCGGCGCCGGCGGCGAAGAACGTCCACACCAGCAGTTTCTGCTTCCGGTAGCGGCCGAGCCAAAGCACCGAAAAGCAATAGATGCAGGGCGCGATAAAAGAAACGCCCAGGAAACTCACCCGCCGGTAGATCTTGAGCGCCAGGACCGGATCGGAAGCCGCGTAAACGGCGGCGATCCCGACCAGCCACAGGATCCCGCACACGCAGATCAGGAAGAACGAGAAATTAACGGGCGAACGGCGGTTCTGGAGATGGATAAAAAGGCCGGTCAGGAACATCAGGATGCCGACCACCCCGACCGGGATCGCGTACCCGTTAAGCCAGAACGCTTGAAGCATGAAGATTCTTTCCTTTCCCGATTTTAAAACCTACCGCAATGCCGCCGCGCGGATCGAACGGATCTCATCATCCGGCAAAAGCCGTTCGCCCCAGAAAAAAGGCGCGGGATGGAACCCGTGCTTTTCGGCCAGCGCGAGGATCTCCGTCATTTTCTCCTTCGTGATGTTCCCCTTCCCCCAGGAAAAACGCTCAAAGCGCTCCTCAAGCGCGAGCACGATCGCCTCCGAGAAACAGCCGTAAAGGATCCGGATGTCCGGCAGGCCGTGATCAAAGGAATTCCTGAAATCGCAGGGGATCTCGCAGATCCCGCCCGAAAAGACCAGGATGTCCTGCCGGTCGCTCGGGGAATACGAGATGTTTTTCGGATAACCGATATCGCAGACGATCGCGCCGGGCTTGAGGTCCCGGACATCCACGATGGCCTTGTGGGCGCTCGCGGCCGCGATCACGATGTCGGCATTTTTGACCGCACCGCGATTATCCGTACTCGTGCGGACCTTGGCCTTGCCGGCTTTCGCGATCTCACGCTTGATCCAACCGAAACTTTTCCCCGTCCGGCTTGTGACCGTGATCTCGCGGACCTTGCCGGCCAGACCGCGCGCGCACGCGCTGCCGATATCGCCCGCCCCTCCCAGAATGGTCACGCGGGTCTTCGCGAGATCGATCTCCATCAGCCGCGCCGCCTTTTTGACCTGCTCCACGGCCAGGGCGGCGGTCAACGTGTTCCCCGTCGTGACCGGAATATGGATCTTTTTAAGAAAATCGTCCCCGTAGCGCTCCCCCGCGATAGACGTGAAACCACCGAGCGCGACGATCCCGAACCCGCGCCGCTCAGCCAGCTGGCAGGCATCCACCACTTTCTGGACCGCCTTCGCGATATCCATGTCCAGCATGTCCGGAATGATGTTACAGACGATAAAAGACCCGTTAACGGTCTTCCCCGTCGCAGAACGGAATTCCTGGATGGCGTCGGCTTCAAAAGACGGCGTTTGTTCAAAGATCTGCGCGAGAAATTCCGGCGACTGGATGGCCCGGCCCTGTTTGTGGGCCTCGAAAAAATGAATGAGGTGCTGGAGATTATAGGGATGGCCGATCACGGCAAAACCGGAGACGTTCCGGGGTTTGCGTTCCTCCAGGCCGTGATAGCGGCGGCGGACCAGTTCGGTCTCAAAAGCCTTCATGAGCGAATCAAAATACCCGCGGACTTTTTTCGCGATGATCCCGCCGGCCACGACCTCAAAGACCGGGATCCCGACCTTAAGCTTTACCTCGAGGAAAAGTTCGGTCCCGCCAGAAGGATGCTCCGTCAGCCTCCAGGAACCCTCGAATTTCTCAAGGTCCCCTTTCAGGGCCCGGAAAGTGATCATGAACCGGCGCAGGTCAAGGACCTCCTCTTCCTGCCAGGAAAGCGGGATCTTCTCCATTTCCACAAGCCAGGAGCTCACCACGCGGTTCCGCTCGCGGGACAGGATCTTGCATTCCAGGATATTAGGCAAAAAGCCGGGGAAAGCCTCGAGGCGCGTCAAAAGGCGCATGACCTGCCACCGTTTGGCGGGCAATACACGGCTCAGGCTCACGGCAAAGATGCCGTCATGTTTCTCCATACAGGGTGATCCCCTCCGTAATGTCCGAAACCTTCCCTTGGTTATGAAGCACTCATATTATCGGCCGGAAAGAAGGGTCTTTTAACCTCATCCCCCTCCCAACGAAGGAGCCCCCAGAATTGCAAGGGATTTTGAGGCGCGCTCTGAAGGTCAAGCGGGCAAGGACTTCTCGAAGAGAAGGAGCGAGACCTGAAGTGCGAGTGAGCTTTTCCTCGCCGGGGAAAAGCGAATGACGAGGAGAAGTCCCTTGAAATTCTGGGCATAAAAAAACGGCCCCGCTCTTTCGAGCGAGGCCGTTTTGAAACGGTTGCTTCAGAGAACGCTTCGATTACTGCTTCGAGAGCGTAACCTGATCGATCAAAATACCACCGGTTTTCGGACTGGAGTTGATGTCGTCGAACACGATGACGAATTCGTTCAAAGAGTTCCAGTTCTCGATACGGCGGAACTTTTCGAACGGGATCGAGATCTTCTGCCACTGGTCCGTGACGCCGCTCACGATATAAGCGGAAGGCTTGTTCGTCATGTCCTTGAGCTCGATCTTGAAACGCTTGGTATACCCGAGCTTCGCATCACCCTTCACATAGAAATTCAGGGTGTTGTAAGCCGTCGCATCCTCGCCATTCAGCTTCATCCAGAAACCGTTATAAGCCGGGTTCGGGGAGTCCACGTCGTAATCGAGGCGGATCGCATAGCCGGAAGCATCGCCTTGGCTGTCGTCCGTATCGAAAGACATCTGGGTTCCCTGGGACTCATCGTTCGGGTCCTTATCCCAGCCACCGAAATCACCGCCGATATTGTTCGGCTTGTCCCCGGTGTCAAAATCCGCGATCACAAGCTCGCCTGCGGGAGCGGCCGCGTAGCTGGCAACTCCAAAACCGACGACCATCAACGCAACGAGCACTAACGTCAAACTGATGTTGAACTTCTTCATTTTTGTGTTACTCCTTTCGTGAAATGTACTGCTATGGCGAGGGTCAAAACGAAGTATACACTTTTAAAAAGATAAAGACAAGGGTCCCGACAAAAAAATCGTCCGAGGGGAAAAAGAAAAATTAATGAGGATTAATTTTTTTTAATGGAAAGACTTTCCGTAAACCTTCCCGGGGCAGACCGGAAATCCTTCCGAAAAAGACTTTAAACCGCACGGCAAACAGCCTAGATCTTCGCGAAAGAATCCAAAACTTCTTTCATTTCTCCGGCCTTGCGGCGGGTGTCCTCCGAAGACGAATGCCTTTCCAGATCGACAACCTTGTCCTTGAGCTCCGCAATCTTTTCCTGCTCAGCGCGCAGGCGTCTCAGAATGATATTGATGTCGTGCGCCATATCATGAAAGAAGTCCCCCTCACGGAGTTTGATGTCCTGGGGCATCTCCCCGCGGTTCACCTTCAGGAGGGTCTGGCGGAAGCGGTAGACCGGACCGGCCACGCGGTGAAGAAAAACGATCCCGTAGGCCCCGATAATAATAAGCGTCAGGATCAGCACGAGCGTCACCCGGATGATGATCGAGTAGCTCACGTCATAGAGAATCTCGGTCGGGTTCACTTTCCCGAACGTGAAGGCGCCTCCGAAAGCGGCATCCCGGATCGTCTGATGGATGACCCAGGCGACGGCGGCCGACGCCACCATAAAGAGCGCGATCAGCATGAAAGAGAATTCCCGCTGCATGGGCCGGTGGATGATGAGGTTCTTGACCTGTCTTTTATAAGGGCGATGGGGCGGGGTTGCCACTTTAGCCTGAGCATTCATATTTGCGTCCATAAGATCTCTCCTCTTGCCGTCCGGGACGGCTTATGGTGATACGGTTTGGATTTTAAACGTTTGTACCGGTTTTGACATCAATTCTTTTCGGTCAAGATCAAAAAAAGCGACGATCACGGGCCCCACCCGGGTATGCCCCAGATAAAGAAAGAGCGTTTTTCCGATATCGTTGGTCACCATGACAAGGGCCGGAAGGACAAAAAGGATCAGAATGGTCGAGCTGATCAGCCCGCCGATGATCGTCACGGCCAGCGGCGACCAGAGGTCGCTTGCCTGGCCAAAGCTCAGGGCCATCGGCAGGAACCCCAGGATGGCCGCGATCGCGGTCATCAGGATCGGCCGGAGGCGGTCCACCCCCGCCTGCATGAAACGCTCCCCTTTGCTCTGGTCATGCGATAAATGCAGGGCGTGATCGACCAGAAGGATGGCCGCGTTCACGGAGTACCCGGCCAGCATGATCATCCCGATGAAGACCTGGGTGCTCAGGGGCTTGCGCGTGATCGCGAGCGCCGCCCAGATCCCGATAAAATTCAGAAGGATCTTGTTCATGATCATCAGGGGATAAAGATAATTCTCAAAAAGACACGCCATCACCATATAGACCAGGAACATTGTCACCAAAAGCGCCACAGCGAGCTGTCCCTTGCTCTCCATGAGTTCTTCAAACCCGCCCCCGAAGCGCCAATAGTAATCGTCCGGAAGTTTGACGTCTTTCAGGGCTGTTTTCACATCGGCCGCGATCTTTTCGATCGGACGTTTCACGTCGCCTTTGACGAACACATAGCGGTGCTTGTCCTTGCGGTCAATGGTCTGCGGCCCGGTGGAGGGATAAAAATTCGCGATCTCGCTCAGGGCGATCTGCTTGGATTCCTCGGTCTGAACATAAACCTGGCCGAGATCGTCGAGCTTCTGCCTGTAAATGGCCTGAAGGCGCGTGATGGTCTCGATCTCTTCGCCTTTGGACAATTCATGAAATTTCGTCGGCCGCATCCCCCGGACCTGGGCGTGCATGCTGTCCGCCACGGTCTTGACGCTCAAGCCGTACATGGCCGCTTTCCCCTTGTCCACCACAAGCGAGTACTCCGGCCGCTTTCGGAGGTCGGTCATAACGAGGTTCGTCAGGCCGTCTATCTTCGACATTTTGTTCGCGAATTCCTTGGCGAGCTTTTCAAGCTCGTCCCCGTCCTGACCGTAAATATTCACAACCAGCTTCTTGGATTCCGACGAGCCGGCGCCCTCGTCCACGATCAGGCTGTAATCGCTGTGGATCTCCTTAACGGCGGCGTTCCCCTGCTCGTCGATCAGCTTCATGATCTCCTCTTTGGAGAATTTCCGTTTGCGCGCGGGTTTCAAACGGACAAAAAGCCGGAGGTCGTCTTTGGAGACCGTCGTGGAAAAAAGCGTGATGTCGGGGATCTTCGCGAGGATCTCCTCGAGCTTTTTCATGGCCTGGTCGTTGGATTCCAGACGGGCCCCCGCCAGGGGGAAGGTCACGACCGCGAATTCGTTCTCCTCGAACGAGGACGGCCAGTCAATCGGGGTCCGGACGAGCAAAAAGATGGAGAGAAAACAAAGCCCGAACACCGCTGGAACAACCATCCACCGCTTCGTGATGCACCATCGGATGGCATTCACGTATCTTTCCCTGACCCGGTCGATGAACGAGCTCGACGTATCGGGCCGGTGCGCGTTCAGGGCCGCGACGCCGAACTGGCGAATCAGCATCGGAATCAGCATCAGGGCCGAAAAGAACGAAGCGATCAGGGAAATACTGATCGTGAACGCGAACCCGCCGTAGGTCAGCTGGATCGCCTTATCGATAAAAATGATCGGTAAGAACACGACCAGCATGGTCAGAAGCGACGCCAGAAGCGGGAGCCACACTTCTTCGGACCCGTCCCGGATCGCCGCCGTGTCCCCGAGTCCCTGTTCCTTCTTCGAAAAAATATTCTCCATGATCACGACCGCGGTATCGATCAGGATGCCGATCGCGAGCGACAAGCCGCTTAAAGTCATCACGTTGATGCTGATGCCAAACGCCGCCATAAAAATGAACGTTGCCACCAGGGAGCACGGGATCACGATAAGGATAATGGCGGCCAGCACCCAGTTGCGGATGAACACGTAAATGACCGCCATCGTGAGCACCAACCCAAGATAAAGCGCCTCCTTGACGTCATCGATCGCCCGCGCGATCGTCTCGGCGCGATCATTCACGATCACGATCTTGATGTGTTCCTTATTCTCTTGCTCAAAGATATCCAGCACCTTATTCAGGTCGTCCGCTACGTCCAGCGTATTGGCCAAGCTCGCTTTCTTCACATAGACCGTCACGTTCTGCTCCAGGTTCAGACGCGCCTGGTCGGTCGCTTCCAGATAGGAATCCTTGATCGTTCCGATCTCCTTGAGCGGAATGATCGAGCCCTGGCGGGTCGCCTTGACGCCGATATCCCCCACCTCATCCACGGAAAGGAAGGACCCCATACTGCGTACCGAATACTCGAAGTTCCCGGTCTCGACGTTGCCGGCCAGCAGGTTGATATTGCTCTGGCCCAACACGTCCATCACGCGTTCGATCGAAATGTTGTAGGCCACCATCTTGTCGCGGTCGAGCTCGACCAGGATCTTGCGCTCCCGGCCGCCGTAAACCTCCACGCTCGCCACCCCGTCCACACGGCTCAGCACGGGCTTCAGCTTGATATCCACCATTTCACGGATATCTTCCGGCGACATATTCTCCGAGGTCACGGCGAACACCATGATGGCGGCCTGAGCGTCGTCGTAGTTGGCGATCACGGGTTTTTCGATCTCTTTGGGGAGGAGGGGTTTTACACGGGCGAATTTCTCGCGCACTTCGAGGGCCGCGAACTTCATGTTCGTCCCCGCCTCGAACTCCATGGTCACGCGGGATTCCGCTTCGCGCGAACTGGAATAGAGGTTCTTCATGCGGCTCACCGTGCCGATCGCTTCCTCGATGGGCTTGGTGATCATTTTCTCGACATCCTGGGAGGGCAGTCCGCCGCGGGCGCGCACCACGATCGAGATGATCCCCTGGCTTTGCCCCTGATAGAGCTCGACCTTGAGTCGCATGAGGGAGATCAGGCCGATCACCATCACCGCGGCGAAAAGGATCGCGGTGAATACCGGGCGCTTAAGTGCGAAACTGGGGAGTCCCATGGTCAGGCCGCAGGAGGCGTTTCGGAGCTTTCTTCAACGGTTTCTTCTTCGTAACCGAGGTATTTTTCTATAAAGCGGTTCACGATGATATAGAAGCATGGCAGCACGATCAGGGTCAAGACCGTGGAGGAGAAAAGACCGCCCATGGCCGTAATGGCCAGAGGCGACAACAGGCCGCCGCCTTCCCCGAGCCCAAGCGCGATCGGGGCCATGCCCATGATGGTCGTCGTGGAGGACATGAGCACGGGGCGCGTACGGGTACGCACCGACTCCCACACCGCGGCGACCATCTCTTTACCTTCTGAGCGGAGCTGGTTGATATATTCCATCAGCACGATACCGTTCCCCACCACCACACCGCCTAAAAGCACAAGACCCAGAAGCGAGATCACGTTGAAAGAACTTCCGGTCACTTTGAGCGCGATAAGCGCCCCGCCGAAGGAAAGCGGCACCGTGACCATGATGATCAAAGGCTGCAGGAACGACTCGAACTGCGCCGCCATGATCATATAAACGAGCATGATGGCCAGGGCAAACGCAAAAATGACGCCGCCGAAGTTCTCTTTGATCTCCTTGGCCTTCCCCGACAAACGCACCTGAAAATCCTGCGGAATATCGTCGGGAATTTTAAGGCTCGCAAGGAACTTTTGCACATCGTCCAGAACGTCTTTGTCCTGACGCCTCTTGTCGATATCCGCGGAGATCGTCACCGTGCGTTCCTGGTCCATGCGCTTGATCTCGCTCGGACCCTGGCCTCGGTCGATCCGGGCGATCTCTTTGAGCGGCACATGGATATCCAGGACCTTTGAATAAAGGAGCAGTTCCCCGAGGTTATTGATGTCTTCCTTGTCTTTTTCGCTCAAACGAACTCTGACATCGATCTCGCGGCCGGCCTCACGGTACTGCGTCGCGACCACGCCTTCAATGGCCGCTTTCGCAGTCAGCGAAATATCCATCGCGGAAACTCCGTAGAGGGCCGCTCGCTTTTTATTGATCTCAAGCTTGGTCTCAGGCGTTTTCTCACCGATATCATCCTCGACATTGACGACGCCGGGGATCGCTTTGAGACGTTCTTTCAAACGCTTGACCAGGCCTTCCATCTGCACAAAATCGTAGCCCTTCGCCTCGATCAGGATGGGCTTGATACTGCCGGCCCCGACCGAGAATTCGCTTTCCTGAAGAATGAAATCGATCTTTGCTTCATCTTTTTCAAAGTTAAATTCACCAACTCTTTTCTTGAGGGAAGCCACGATCTTCGAGGAAGGCTGTTTGCGTTTCTTATCCAGCGTCACCAGGATGAGCGCCTGGGAAGGGCGCAAGGTCTCGATCTTGATCTCGCCGCGGCCTGTTTTTTCACTCCCGATCGCAACGGACACATCCTGGACGGAAGGCTCGGACCGGAGGATCTCCTCCAGCCGTTGACACACGCCGTCGGTCACGCCCAATCGCGTCCCCAGCTTCATATCGACTTTCACATAAAACTGCCCCTGGTCCACTTTGGGCAGCACTTCGCGGTCGATCGTGGGGACGATCAGAAAGGTCGAGGCCAGCACCGCGAAAGCCGTAAGCAGGATCCCGATCATAAAACGGTTCTGTTCGCCTTTGGTCGGCATGGCCATGATGCGCCGGTCCAGATCGCCCGTAAGGCTCAGGGGTTTGTACTCCTGCTCTTTGACCGTCACATACGTAGAAAGCAACGCGATCAGCGTCAAAGGGATAAAGGTCGAGATAACCTGGGAAAAAATGATCGCCCAGGCAAGGTCCTTGAAGATCTGGCCCGCGACCCCCGGCACGAAAACGATCAGGGGAAAGAACACGGCGATCGTGGTCAGGTTCGAAGAAATGACCGGCCACACCACTTCGGTAGCACCGTCGATCGCCCCCTGTTCGGGGTTGGCCCCTTCCTGACGTTTGCGGAAAATGTTTTCCAGCACGACGATACTGGTGTCCGTGATCATTCCGATCGCGATCGCGAGGCCTCCGAGGGACATGATGTTCACCGTCACGCCCGCCATCGCCATCAGGAAAAACACTCCCAGAATCGTAAGCGGCAGAGAAACGACCACCAGGACCGACATCGCGACCGCGCGCAAATAGATGTAGAGCGTGATCAGGGCCAGCACGCCGCCCTGCATCGCCTCATGGGCCAGGTTCTCGATCGTGTTGCGGATAAAGATCGAATGGTCATAAATGATCTTGTATTCCAGCCCGCGGGAATTCAGGTCTTCTTTGAGGAAATTCAGTTCTTTCCGGAGCTTGTCCACGACCTGGATCGTGTTCGCGTTGGATTGTTTCTGGATCGCGACGGAAATATTCTCGGCCCCGTTATAACGGGAAATACTGGTCTTGTCGGCCAGCCCGTCCACCACGCCTCCGATATCCCGGACCGTGACCAAACGCTTTTCGAGCATCTGTTTTTCGAGATCGCCCCGGGTCCTTTCGATCGTGGCGCGGGGACCCTCGCTTGTGTCCCGTTCAACAAAGCTGATGTCCTCCCGCCGGAGCTTTTCCACGGTATCGACGCCGACGATCGCATACCCGATCTCGGCGGGCGTACGGAAATCGCCGACGGTCCGGATCAAATATTCATAAAGACCTTTCTTGATACTTCCGGCAGGATACGAGACGTTCGCCTCGTCGAGGGAATTGACTACCTCGAGCAATGAAAGCTTATTGGCCAGAAGACGCGGCTGGTCGATCTCCACAAGGATCTCGCGGTTCACACCGCCTGAAAGGCTCACGGAGGCCACGCCTTCCACTTTCTCCAGGCGATCCTTGATCATTTTTTCGGTCAGAAGTTTTAAACGCACCGGCGGCAACTCGGGGCCGGTCACCGAAAGCAGCAGGATCGGACGCGCCAACGGGTCGAATTTCAAGACCACCGGGTCTTCGGCTTCTTTGGGAAGCCTTTCCTTGATCAGGTCGACCTTTTCACGGATGGCCAGGGCCGCGAAATCAATATCCTGGCCCCAGTTAAAAGACGCCATGATAGTGCTGCGGCCTTCGCGGGAGACCGATTCAATGCGCTTGAGGCCCGCCACGGAGCCGATGGCCTCTTCCACGACACGCGTGATAAGCGTTTCGATCTCTTCAGGCGCGGCATTCGAGTAATCGGTCACGATCGTGACCTGCGGAAACGTAATCGGAGGAAAAAGGTCCTGGGGGAGACGCTGAAAAGAAAGAACGCCCAGGAGGATCAACCCGAGCGTGAACATGTAGATCGTTACTTTTTTCTTGATCGCGAATTCAGGAAGGCTCATAGGGTCGGGGTCATTCTGCGGAAGCCGGTTCTCATCCGCATAAAGCTACATCTCGGCTTCTTGGGTTTCGATCAAACGGATCTTCTTTCCATCCTCCAATCTTTCAAATCCGGTCATGGCCACGATCTCGCCCTCGGTCAGCCCCGCGTCGATCTGGGAATAATCCGTGCGGGTGTAACCGACGGTCACGGGACGCTTCTCCGCCGTCCCTTCTTCGATCTTGGCCGTCTCCGTTGATTCCTTGCCGGACGCTTTACCACTTTTGTCCTGTCCTTTGGTCAGGGCCGCAATGGCTCCCAAACCGCCGCCCATGGCGCCCGCGACCTTGGGCTCCACGGCACCGCCCGCGTCGCCGCTTCCGGGCAATTTAAGCACATAGACGAATTTTTCCCCCTCACCGCCCTGAATGGCATCGGTCGGCACGACAAGGGCATCCTTTTTACTGTACAGCATGATGCGGACACGCGCGAACATACCCGGCATCAGCAATCCCTCCGGGTTCTCGATACGCACCTTCGCGGTCGACGTGCGGCTCGTTCCCGAGATCTGGGGGGCGATATTCTCGATCACACCTTCGAAAGTCTTGTCCGGATACGCGTCGACGAACACCTTGGCTTTCTGACCCAGCGTGATCTTCTGGACGTCACGCTCCACGATCCCGAACTCGGCATAGGTGTATTCCGTATTGATGTGGGTCCCGATCAGCGTGCTTTGGCTGATATTTTCCCCTTCTTCGATATTAACATCGCCCAACATACCGGAGGACGGGGCGTAAAGGTTGGACTTCTCGAGCATGGCTTCATTCGCTTTCATTTCAAGCCGCTGGGCCTCCGCCTCATATTTCGCGGCATCCATTTCCAGTTTCTTTTTCTCAAGAGTGGAGGGCGGGATCGCGCCCATCTTGAGGAGTTTTTCGTTCTCGGCCACTTCATTCTCCGCGACCTTGGCCTGGGAATCGGCTTTATTGAAGGCCGCCTGCGCCCGTTTCAAGCGCAGCAAAATATCGTCCTGTTTCAGGGATACGAGAAGGGCGCCCTCTTCGTAGCGCTCCCCTTCCTTGTAATTGATCGAACTGACCACGCCGGGGATCTCGAAACTGAGCTTGAGCTCCATGGCGCCCTTGATGGTCCCTAAGACGTTCATGGAATCTTCGTAGTTGAACCGGCCGACCTTAAACCCCTTCACCGCGACCGGCGCGTCCTTCGCGGCCTCCTGCTGTTTCTTGATCGTTTCGCTCAAAGACGGCTCTTTTCCCTTAAAAATCCCCAGGATCATTTTCCCGCCGATCACCGCTCCCACCAGAACCGCCGCGAGAATGATCAAACGGACCTTGTTCTGCAGGAACCAGTTCCCCTTCATGGCTTCGGGAACCGGAAAAGGCATTTTGGGAGGCTGGGGATGTGACGTCGGGGCCTTGATGCTGAAGGGGCGTTTTTCGCTTCCGGGATTATTCTTATCCTGCGTGGTCATTGGAAACTCCGTCTATGATGGCAGTTTTTAAAGATCCGTTTTAAAAAGAAAACGGTCGACTATTTCTTCCGGATATTCTGCATGCTCAAGAAATTCTGGATCCCCACGGCGTGATTCACGGCCGCGCGGGCCGAAAAATAATCCTTGAGCGCCTTATGAAGCTCCGCCCTTTCGCGTACGAGATCGGTCTCCGCCTGGAGGTACTCGGAGAGCTCTATTTCCTTTTTACTCAAGCGGTGCTCAGAAAAATCGCGGAGACGTTCGCGGTACTCGAGCCGCTTCACGGTGGAATTCACCTGGATCATGGCCTTTTGATAATCGTAATAGGCCTGTTTCACGTCCTGGAGCACCTGCTTTTCCGCTTTTTCGAGCTCCACCACCTGATTGAGTTTATCCACTTCGGCCTGCTTCACGTTTACGAACGCGTCCAGTCCGTCCAAGACTCCGAAAGTCATGCCGTTCTTTCTGAGGTAGGAACCGTTTGCCTGGTCAAACTGGGTGATCGAAGGCGCCTTTTGGTCCCTGCTGTAATTGTAACTGACTTTGTTGGCCCCGACATTCCAGTTGAGTTCCAACATCAACTGCCATTCCTTTTTGAGGATCGGGTCGTTCTTGGCGGCCGCATAATTACTACCGTAAGCGGAACCCGGATCAAGATAAGCCTCGCCCAAAGCCCCGAATTGATAGGTAAGATTCGCTTTGGGTAAAAATTCGCCCCAACGGATCCTCTCCCCCAGGCGCATGGCCTGAAGCTTCGCGGCTTCGACCTGGAGTTCCGAGCGATGGCCATAAGACATATCGATCAATTTGGTGAGCTCCGGGGCTTTGTCCTGCCCTTTAAAAACATCCGGAGGATTTTTGGAATCCGCGGGGCTATCCCCTGATGCCTGCTGGTTTTGGACCACCTCATCCAAATCGTAGATCTTGGCCAACGTGACCTGATCGTTCACCGAAAGGTCGAGATATTTCTGAAGATCAAGCTTCGCAATCTCAAGCTCCTGATTGGCGGATTCGAGATCGAACTGCATCTGGCTGTAAAGTGACTGAACGTTCAGGCGCTCGATTTCGGAAATGAGCTTCTGGTTGAATTTTTCTTCCGACATATCCGCGAATTTTTTCATCTTGTCCACAACCACGCGATTCTCTTCCGCCGTCTGCAGGGTCCGCTGGTATTCAAAATAAGCGCGGGACAGATCAAAAACAAGTTCCGCGACGGTCTTGTCGTATTGTTTCTTCGCCGCCTCGAGGTTCGCTTTTTCCTGTAAAAGCGTGTTCCACAGGACGCCTCCGTTAAAAATGGGTTGGCGAAGCGTTACATGCCAGTCATTCCCTGCAAAAGCGTTGCTGCTTAACACGCCTTCGCGGTTATTGAAATTGAAAGAAGCTTCGGGAAAAAGTTTCCGGAGCGCCATGAGGACCCGGCGGTTATACAACGCGATATTCTCGTAGGAGGCCTTGGATTGGGTATGCACGGATTTCGCACGAAGGATGAGATCCTCGAGGTCCTTCGCGCCGCTACCCAGAAATTCCTCTTTTTGCTGGATCTTCAGCGGCGTAATACTGGTCCGGATATAGACCTTGTCCAGATAAGGCATTTCATTGGCCCGCTCGGCCCGTAAGGCTTCCACCTGCTGGTCCACGGCCTTTTCAAGGGCCTCGGCCCGAGCCTGCGCTTCCTCTTTTTCCTGTTTGCGTTTCTTCTTGAGGGCTTTTTTATCCGCCTTTTCCGAGATCTCGATCTTGGCCTGGGGCGCGTCTTTGCGTACGGCCACGGGTTCCACGGAAGATGCCGGAGGCGGAACAGATTGAACCGATGCGGCCGCCGCGGCATTCAGTGCGGACTCCATGATGTTGGGAGCCGACGCTTCGGCGCTTACGCCCGAAGAGGCGGAGGGCTGGGATTGATTGTCGGAAACCGAGGTAATACCCACGACAGGCAAAGGACTGTCGGAGGCCTGAGCCGCGGGTACGCACACACACCCGGCAATCCCGAACAAAACCATCATAAAACACGAAACTGATTTTTTCATAAGCATTGTAGAGACAGTATTTTACCACGGTTAACCGTAAAATTCACAGCCCAAACTTCCTAGGGTCCCCAAGATGTCCGTTGGGACCGCTTTTAGTTTATCGGCATGGAAACAGTCAAGTTAAGGATGTAAATCCGTCTTTCAAGCGACCGGGGCCTTTGGTCTTGAGGGCTCTTCCCTCCGCAAAAATACTTCAGAGCTCAGGGCGCGGCAACACCTGCTTCCGGGAAGGCCCTTGAGCCTTAAGGCAGGACGGGACAGATACCAGCAGCAAGGTGGAGTTGCGCTGGAGCGCGTTCATAAGCCGGAATCTCATGCCTCCGTAGAAATAAAGGTTTTCACCCTCTTTGAGGGCCACTAGGCGCCCTTCGATTTCGCCCTCGAATTGTCCGATCAGGGTCATGATGAAAAAAGCGCCCGTTCCGATCCCGCCCAAGAGCCTCTCATTGAATTGCTTCTGCCCCTCCAGAATCATCTTGCCGCAGAAAAATTCCTCCATGAGCGGCGTGAACGAGATCAGTTGGATGCCCGGTTGAGACAA
Organism: uncultured bacterium; assembly: GCA_964606385.1. Lineage (GTDB taxonomy): Bacteria > Omnitrophota > Omnitrophia > Omnitrophales > Aquincolibacteriaceae > Aquincolibacterium. The sequence continues at coordinate 34,109 of CAZSFZ010000016.1, read as the reverse complement.
TTCGATCTTGTAAAGACCCTTCTGGTTCCCAAAAGAAAAATATTCGCGCTGGTCGAATTCCGCACGCCGAAAAAGATCGCTCACGCTCATCCCGAATCCTTTCGCAAGGGCTTCCAGGGTAGCGATCGAGGGGTTCCGGATCCTTCCTTTTTCTAAAGCCACCAGTGTCTTGGCATCGATCCCCTGACCGCGCCGGCACAGCTCAGCCCCGCTTAGACTTTTTTCCGCACGCAGACGCCTGACCGTTTCTCCGATGTCGAGAGGCGCGGCGGTCCTTTTTTGTTCCGTGATCTCTTTTTTAGCCTTCGGCATTCCAGAGTTCCTCCTTCTTTTCCAGGATCACCTGGCCCAAGACAAAACGCTGGTACTTCTCCTCGTTCCGGAAGAACCAGACCAATTTTCCATCACCGCCCTTTTTATCGATCTCATGTACCGCGGGGGTCAACCGGACTTCCTTGCCGGGTTCCGGGGTGACCCCCAGATAATCCCAGCGAACCGCCCCCTCGATGATGTAGCCCTTGTCATCCGTATAACTTTTCGCAAAAGCCTGTTTTTTCTCCAGCGGGTCCTCACCTCCCTGGAACCAGGACCAGGCGGCAAGCTCCGTTTCGTCGCGCCCCGGCCGGAACCCCAATTGATAATCCGAAGGATCGTTCCAGTACAGCCCGTTGCCTTCCGGGTCCACATAGATCTCAAAAAGATCATCGCGCCAGATATGCTTGCCCGCCTTTTTGGCCATCACTTCATCATCGGTCACTTTCGCTACGAAATAGAGGTAGTCATAATCCCAGGCAAAACGCACCGTCGCGCTGACGTCCTCGGGCCCGTCAAACTCCCCGAATTCCTTATGATCTTCAGCATTCAAGGCAATCGCACTGCCCGGAGGCCAGTCCTTGAGATACCCATCCACCCGGATGCCGCGAGAGGCATAGGGCACCTTATAAACCGGCGGTTTCGGCCAAGTCAGCGGCAGGTGGCCTTTCTTGAACCCGATCTTTTGAAGCGCCTGCTGGACCGGCGCGCTGCGATGCATGTATTTCCAGACAAGCCCCGAACGGTAATTCTCAATCATGAGAAGGAGCGGCCCCTGATCGATCGCGAGCACCTTGTCGCTGAACCATTGCTTCCCGACATTCATAGCGTCGGAAAAACCATACGGTCCCCACATCGCGTCGCTGTAATAGGTCCGGATATTTTCAAGGCAGGCGATCGATTCCTCGGGGGTGAATACGATCGAGCTCCCGCAAGCCGTGGGCGCGACCGTCCCGTCATGCAGGACGGACCATCCCGGAGGCGCGCCGTACGCGCGGTACCCGGCGGGGCCGTCCGAAGCGGAAAGGCCCCAAAGGTTCGGGCCGTACCCCGCGAATTTCGAGGCCTGATCGATGCAAAAAGCACGGTTCGCGCGCGTGGCGTTGACGGAATTCTGGAAATAATCCGCGAAACCGTCGTTCTGGTCCTGAAGGTCCAGCCAGACATGCGGGTATTGGTGCGTGAAAAGCGGCGGCATCTGGATCAGCCGGTAATCGCGATAACTCCCGACGGGCCTGAAGATCTCCCGCCAGCTTTCGGCCGGGATCGGATGCGCCGGCGAACCGATCGCCAGCACATAGAGAAGCAGGGACTCGTCAAAATGGTCCCAGCGCGCTTTGTGAAAACCTGTTTCCGGGCTCCAAGCCAAGGCGAAGGTTTTTCCATTGTTGAGCATCCAGGGGAAATCCACCCGCTCGTAGATCTGCCGCACCAGCTCGCGGATCCCCGGCTCGTCATAGTATTCTGCCGCGAAAAGCGCGCCGGCCAGGAAAAGCGCCGTATCGATCGGCGAAAGCTCCGAACGGCTGGCTCTTTCGCCCGTATCGAAATTCAGGAAATGGAAAAAGAAGCCTTTGTGCTGGGCCGCATCGCGGAGAAAGAATTCCAGAGTCCTCCGGGTGAGTTCCTGCGCGGTCGCCCGGCTCATCCACCCCCGCTCCACCGCCGTGGGGTACGCGGTCAGCGCGAATCCGACGCCCGCGATTGTCGCGGGGGCATTGCTCGGGGCCCCGGCGCGATTCGGCGCACTGTCCCGCACGAGACCGTTATGGGGATTGTGCTGCTCCTGGAAATACCGGAACGCGTTTTGTTGGACTTCGTCAAGGAACGCATTGCGATCGACCGGCGGGGCTTCCTGGGCATGGGCATGCTCACCGACCCCGATCAGCAGGATCAGAATGACGCATAATCCGCAGAAAACCGGGGATTTTCGAAGGAGGTCAAACACTGAAATAAACCAATTTTTTAATGAGAAGCATCATGGCCGAAAGCGAACTTCCTTTATAACCCTTTTCGATCACGGCAGGATTCCCATGCCGGCGCACCTCCGCGAGTTCTTCGCCGGAAATGGAATCGAAAAAAACGATCACGGGGATCTCTGATTTCATATCTCTCAGTTTGGCGTAAAATTCGCGGCCGTCCATCACGGGCATTTTGATATCCAGAATGATCGCGTCCGGGCGTTCGCGCTCGATCATCGCAAGCGCCTCTTTCCCGTTCGGAGCGCATGAGACCGTGAAGGCGGGTGCGGTCCGGCCTCCCAGATAATCGCGCACCATTTCCCCGATCTCTTCTTCATCGTCCACGACAAGCAGCTTCAGGGTCTCCGGCATCGGCAGCATTTCCACGAACTTCTTGTTGAAATCGACCTGCGAAGGATCGGCAGGAAATACGATATCCACAATACCATCCTTATCGGTGAAGGAAGACGCCCCGATCAGGCAAAAGCGAAAAGCGGGATCGGTGCTTTTACGAACCTTGATCTTTTGTAGAAAGGCTTTGCTTAAAAACGAGGGATCCGCAAAAAAGATCCGTGGGAGGAGTCTATCGAAAGCAGCGGATGACCGCCCGGCTTCTTCGGTGCCGGTTAAAGTCGCGGGCGTATCACTTAAATAATTTTTCAGGAATCCGCCCCACATCCCACCGCGTTTTTCCAGCAACAAGACAGGATGTTCGGGCATGGTCTTCGGCGTCACCGCTCAGACTTAGGTGCAGGTCGACCCAGCCGCCGGATTCGGCCCCCAAGGATGCGTACCGCCGTAAACACCCGTATTGGTCAAAGTGATCGTCCTGCCGGGGCAACATTGGGTCCCGCAGGCAGCATTACGCGTCGCCGTCACCGTATAGGTTAAAGCGTTGATAGCCACCGCGTACGTCCATCGGGTGTTATTGGGCGTATCCATACCGAGAGGATCCCAGTTACCCGGAGCGTAGTAAGCACCATATTCCATCCGGTAAGCTTCCTCACCTTGACGGATCGCGGAAAGTGTTTCTACCGCTTCCGGAATGGACCCCCGTTCTGTCTGTCCAAAAAACCGTGGCAATACGATCCCCGCCAGAACCCCAAGGATCATGATCACCACAAGAACCTCGATCAGCGTCAAACCTTTTCTGCTCTTCATCATGATTCCTCCTTAGGACTGACAAGCAACCGTAACAAGCTCGCCGTCAAAACCTTCCGTCGTCACCGGCTTATAAACGCCTAAACACTCATAAATGCCCGTCTCAATATCGATCCGGACCCCGTTGCCGGAAGCCCCCTTCTCCCCTATTTCAATCGCCTGACAAGCACCTTCCTCCGTCAGGCACTCGTAATCAAAACCGGCGCCTCGGTCAATCTCCGGAAGCTTCATCTCGCGCCATCCGTCCGAATAAACCACTTTTTTCCCCGCATCCTTTTTCGCTGAAATAGTCTGATAACGGCTCGAGGATTGCGCGTAAGCGATCTCAGCCCTTCTCATGATCTCAAGCATTTTCTGCGCTTCAGTCAGATTGGCCCGAAACACCACTTCCGGTTCGGGCCTGCTGAAAATAAAATATCCCACCGCCGCGGCGGAACCTAAAACCGCCAAGATGATCAAAAACGCAAATAATATCTTTTTGGATTTCATAAGGGTCCCGTTAAAACAACCTTATCGCACAGGCGCCCACACGGCCCCCGTGCGATAAGGCAATTCTTGCTCAGATCGATCTTACAATCTCGTGCAGCCACGCGTTGTATCGGTCCCTACGACATAGGGAGTCGTACAAGTATACGTGTGAGGGTTCACCGTGTAGTTAATAGTGATTGTCCCTCCGGTCGTTCTTGTGGCTGTGCATGTGGTGTTCGTACATGCGTAGGTAAACCGACCTCCGCCGGGTGCCTGGAGGCCCAAAGTGGCCCAGTTTAGAGGCGTCAACCCCGTTGCGCTTCCGGTCATTTGCATGTACGTATCCTGCGCACGAGCTAATGCACCTAACTGCTGATTCGCTTCCGCTACTAGCGCATTTTCAGGCTGCGCCAACATCCTTGGTAATACGATCGTCGCCAACACGGCGAGGATCACGATCACGATCAGAATCTCTATAAGTGTAAACCCCTTCTGCTTTTTCATTTTTACTTCCTCCTTTTTCACTACTATTTACTACTACTACGATTGTAACCCTATTTTTCAGAAAAAACAGGGTTCCCAGCCACTTAATTTATAGCATTTTATAGCGCTTTTCCAGTAGACAGATCAATGATCGGCATAAACATCGACACAACCACCACGCCGATCACGCCTCCCATAAAGACGAGCATGATGGGTTCGAGCATCGTTGTCAAGCGGGCGAGAAATGTATCCACCAGGTCTTCATAGTAATTTGACAAGAGCTCCAAAAAGCGGTCCAGCTGGCCGCTTTCTTCGCCGACCGCAACGAGCTGTGTCATAAAAACGGGAAATATTTTTTTGGATTCAAGCTGAACGCCCAACCCTTGTCCGCTCCGCACCTGCTCGCTCACCTTTTTGATGCCCGCCTCAAGATATTGATTTTCTACAAGACGGCCGGAGATCTCAAGCGACTGAAGAATCTGCACACCGGCCCGCAGCAACGTCCCCAACGACCTCGTGAATCGAATCACGGCCACCTGCATCATGATGGGCCCCATCAGCGGGATCTCGAGGGCCGCACGGTCATACACGAGTTTAATCTTTGGAACTTTGCGCGTGTAGAGAAAAGCAACGATGATCGATGCGACCGCCGCTACGACCCACACAAAATGAAGGCGCAGGATATCGCTCGCTCCCACGACGATCCTGGTTAAGGTCGGGAGCTGCAAATGGTGTTCTTCGAAGATTTTTGCAAACTGAGGAATAATAAAAATCAGGAGGAAGGTCAGCGCCCCTGTCACGGCGATGGCCAGAATCCCGGGATAGAAGAATGCCGTTAGAACTTTCGATTTGAGCCGCACGGAGGCTTCCTGGTAATGCGCGATCTCCTCGAGACATTCCGGCATTTTCCCGGTAGCTTCACCCACTTCAACTAGATTCACCCAGATCCAGGGAAAAACCTTCGGATAGTTCCTTAATGCGCTGCTGAAAGTCACTCCGCCGGAGACCTTTTTACAGATCTGGTCGATCACGCTGACAAAATAAACGTTTTTGATGCCCCGACGGATAATTTCCAGTGACCGAAGAAGAGGAATGCCGGCCTTGAGAAGCGTCGAAAGCTGCACCGAGAAAAAAATGGTCTCACGGACCGAAACACTATTAAAAAACGAAAGGGACGAACCCCCGGGTTTCGAAGCCCCGACAGGCTTGTTAAGGGAGGATAAAACCTCCTGCAGATTGGCCGGCTTTTGCGCATGTTTTTTGACGCTGAGAACCACATACCCCTGAGCAAGAAGCTTTTGAGTCGCTTCCTCCGCATCAACCGCCTCCAAAACCATGCTCTTGACTTGTCCCGGAAGGTCCCGGGGACAAACGCGACAATCAAAATTCAATAGCGCCCCGAAAGTTTTTGCGGTCTTGGAAGAGCCTGGCGTGGGTTCATTCATAAGCCACGCTTAAAACCTCATCGAGGGTGGTCTGTCCCCGCTCCACCTTCCTGAGGCCGTTTTGAAGCAATGTCTCATATTTTTTTTCTTTCTGAAGCTCCCGGAGCTTGGAGAGATCGGCATCCTTGCTGATGAGTTTCCGGACATCTTCATCGATCGGAAATATCTCATAAATGGCCATACGTCCCCAATAACCGATCTTGCGGCATTTCGGGCAGCCCTTGGCTTGATAAAGGGTGTCTACATGGAGGTTATAATCCTGCTTGGTCTTTTCGTCGACCTTGTAAGGCTCTTTGCATTCTTTGCAGAGAACGCGCACCAGGCGTTGGGCGGCCACAAGACCAAGGCTACCTGAGACAAGATAGGGCTGAATGCCGATGTCGATCAACCGGGTTACAGCCGTCACGGCATCGTTCGTATGCAGGGTCGATAAGACCAGATGGCCCGTCAGTGAAGCGCGAATGCAAATTTCAGCAGTTTCCAAATCACGCACCTCTCCGACAAGAATGACATCGGGGTCCTGGCGCAGGAAGGCGCGAAGCGCCGAAGCAAACGTCAGGCCAATCTCCGGCTTTGCCTGAACCTGGTTCATCCCCGAGATCTGGTATTCCACCGGGTCCTCGATCGTCATGATATTAACTTCCGGGGAAAGACGCTTGTTCAAAGCTGCATAGAGCGTCGTGCTTTTACCGCTTCCCGTAGGACCGGTCACAAAAATAAGCCCGTAGGGACGCATCAGCGCGGTTTCGAACTGGGCGAGCTGATCGGGCTCGAATCCCAGTAAATTCATATCCAGAAGATCCAGCCTTTTGTCCAGAATACGCATGACAACCTTCTCCCCAAAAACGATCGGAACGGTCGAAACGCGAACGTCAACTTTCCGCCCTTTGTATTGGAGCGCGAAAGAGCCGTCCTGGGGGATCCTTTTTTCGGCAATGTCCATCTTGGAAAGGATCTTAACGCGAGAAACAATAGCGTTGTGGAGTTCCCGGGGGGGCGACGGAAGTTCGTACAGGACACCATCCACGCGATAACGGATCGCGATCTTTTCCTGACTGGGCTCAATGTGAATGTCGCTTGCGCGATCGTCAAGAGCCTTGCGGATCATAACGTCGACGAGCTTAACCACGGGGGCGGCTCCTGCCTCATGGACCTCGGCCCCGATATCAACCTTGTGATCCTCCGCAACTTCATGGATAAAATCCTGGGTAGCATCCGTTACTTCAGCGGCGGTGATCACATCCTGCAAGTCGGTGCTCCCGTAGAACGCCTCGATCGCCCGCCGGAGTTCACCTTCGGTCGAAAGAACGGTGACGATATCGTATCCCGTGACTTTACGGAGATTATCCAGAAAAATAAGATCGGGGATTTTGGCCATCGCGACTTTAAGGACCTGGCCTTCACGGTCAAGGGGAAGTACAAGATGCGAGGATGCGAATTCAGCCGTGATGCATTCTTTGAGACGCTGGTCCTTGCGCGGTTTGAGTTGCTCGGTGGAAAGGAACGAAACCCCCAACTGTTCGGAGAGAACGATCCGGAGCTGGGCCTCTTCGAGAAATCCTAGTTGAATGAGAACCTGCCCCAGCGGTTCTTTGGTCTCTTTTTGAGCGGCGAGGGCCTGACTGAGTTGTTCCCGGCTAATAAGCCGGCGCTCTATGAGGATGTCACCTAATAAGGCGTTGATACCCATGTTTTTTGTGTGCGATCCCCCTCAGGATTGGGCCGAAACGGTAGACTTGGCGCTTTCTTCCAGCGTGATCAGCGTCGAATCCATAAGCCTTTTCCGGAGATTGAAATATCCGTCAAAATCCTGTTTGGCAGGCGTCGTGTTTTCCTTCAGCATTTTGTACCATTGCTTATCCTTCACCTTCCAGAATGGAGCGATTTCCTCGTTAAAATAAAGTTTCTTGTCGGGAAGATTCGGGCTCATGAGCATACTAGGGTCGTTCACGATATAGGGTGTCACAAAAAGGATCAATTCCCGGTCTTTGATCGACTTTTCATTGCTGGTAAAAAGAGCCTTGCCGATCACGGGAATATTCCCGAAGAACGGGACTTTTCGATCTGCATTCGACTGTTCGCTGAACAGCATGCCCCCCAAAGCGATCGTTTGCCCATCATTGACCATCAGGGTCGTTCGGGCCGTCCGTACCGTGGGATCTCCGGTCTGCCCGGCTCCTATTGCCTGCACTTGAATGGCAGACTCATTCACCGTCGCGAAAGTGGGCTCAATGGTCAGGGTGATGCGCCCGCCGGTATTAATGAGCGGTGTAACCCTGAGGATCGTTCCGATCTCATAACGCTCCACGGTGACGGAGGTGGTCCCCGCTCCTCCAGCCTCAGTCACCTGCCCCGAACTGATAGCCGCATTCGTGGAAATCTTGATCAAAGCCGCCTGATTATCCAAAGCCAGGATCTTTGGCTTTGCAAGGATCTTGAGCTTTTGAGCGTCCTCCAGAGCCCGGACCCGGATCTGAAAACTCGAGAAATCACGATACCCAAAGGTGGCATTGCCTGCGGGATCAACACTTTGATTCATGGTCCCGGATTGCGCGGTTGGGTTGAATTGGTTGGCCGAATCCCGGAAAGTATTGATGACATTTCCAAAAAAATCCTTGGCACTTCCTCCCGAGGGTACCGAACCAGCACGAAACGGAAAATCGGTGGTTTGAATCCCTCCGGAAATCGTTCCGAAGAGACCGGTTTCATCTCCCCACTCGATCCCCAAGCTCCGATCGAGGTCTTCAAAGGTCTCCACAAGGATCACATTGATCAGGACCTGATCAAGCGGCCGATCAAGCTGCGCGATCGCGGACTCCACCATCTTGAGCCTGTCCTCGGAATCTGTCACGATCAAACTGTTGGAACGGTCATCCACCGTGACTTTCCCGCGTTCCGAGAGGATCTTTTCGACAGATTTGACAATAGGCGCGTCCAAATCGGCTTTTTCGGAAGGACCGGCGAGAGTGGCAAGGCCCGTTGTCGAAGAGCCGCTGCTGCTCGACGAGCTGGATGAGGAACCGCTTGAGCCCGAGGAGGAATCCGATCCCGACGTGATCTCTTTGGTTTTGCTGACTTTAACGTAGTAAAGTTTATAGACTCGGGTTAAAAGGGGCGCCGCATCGTTCTTGTCCGCGGAAGCGCGGAAAAGATAAATATTCCTCCCAGGGATAAAATCATAAGTCACGTTACACCCGTAGGCGATCGCCTGCAGAACATCTTCCAACACGACGTTATCGAGGGTCATGTTGACAGGTCGATCAGCCACTTCCGTTCCCGCGATAAAATTGATCCCGCTAAGGTTGGAAAGCACGTTAAGAACGTTGATCAGAGACGCCGCCTTGAAGTCGAGATAGTACTTCCCTTCTTCGGTCCGCTCTGCCTTGGAGGTCTCAGGTTCAGCAAGAGTGATGTCTTCAATAACCAGGTCATCATCCCCGACAGCCATCAAACCGGACGCGGCGGTGCTGCCTGAGGCCAAGGTCTCCTCAGCCGACATCAGGGAACCGACACAAAGGAAACACGTGGCAAAAAGGGCTGCCCCGCTGATGCGTAAAACAAATTTGAAGGATTTGGTTTTATCTGTCATACCGGCTGCTCCCTTCCTGAAAAATAAGCATCGAATCATGACGCCTGCGCAGCATTTGCACAGCCGCTACCGCATTGATCATTCAAATCAACCTTCCAGATCATCTTGCTGTATGCTCTTTTTCCCCGCGCGGTCCATGGCTTTTTTCACGTCATCTCCGGGAAATAAAGGTAGTGTCACCTTGCCACCATCCACTACAATATCGACCTCACGCCTTCGAACCTCAAGCAGTTTTATTCCGTTTTTTACGTCTCCCTTTAAGTACACCATCCCTCCCATGACGGCATAACCGTCCACGCTTCCAAAACCGATCCCTTCCAGGGTGGGTATAGGTGTGGCCTGATCCGGGTTCACGTCAGGCACCCCCGCGACCTCTTCAAACTCGCCGACAGCAAAGGGATCCCGGACTTCCTGCTGGGCTGTTTTGATCGCGCTATCGATCCCCGGCGTGACTTCTCCCGCGGCGGGCCCGGCATTATCCTGGGGTGCCGTCGACGGAACAGCCGGCTCCGCGGCGCACAAAAAAGGCATCTCGAGGCAGCAAATAAAAAATAAAACCCCTAACACAGGAAGCTGTTTTCTATACATTCTTTTTGACCCGCTGTTTTAAGAAGGTTTCAAAGGCTATTTGTAGTTGCAGTGAATAAGCTCTGTCTTTGCTGTCCGGGGCAGGCTTCCACAGAACCGAAACATCCTTCACCTTCACCGAGGCTCCCATTTTTTCTATGGATTGAAGAAATTTGATCAAGGAAAGAAATGAGCCCTGCCCGTCCATTTCAACCCTCAGTCGGACATAACTTCCTTCCGCTTCTGTTCTGGGAGTCAGTGTCTGTACTCGGATCTTGTTGCGGGATGCGACATCGGTAATCTTCCCAAGGAGCTGTGAACGTTCCGTAAGGGCCGGCATGAAACTTTCGCTGTTTTCGAGATTTTGTTTTAGATCCCGGATATCGTGATAAAGCTGAATGCGTTGCTGAGAATTACGAATGCCCTGGATCAAAAAAGGGAAGTTGGCCAAAACCGGGTTGATCATCATGGCGTAGCAAAGAACCAATGTCGCAACCCCGGCCGAAATTTTAATGGCCCATTCTTTTTGCTGCTCAGTAATGGTCGTCTTTGGCATAGATAGAGCCTTATTCCCCTAACACTTTGAACCGCGTAACTTCACGGCCCCGGAACTTATCGCGTTTGATTTCCTCTAGCTTGATCTCGGTAAAATAATCCGCCATGGCCGGCTTCTCGCCGAGGGACTTAACCCACGCGCTTGTAGCTTCTGTTTCCTTTTCAGCACTGCCAAGGTAACAAACACCCCGCAGAGCCAGCCTTTTTTTCTTTTTTGCTTCTGGCGACACCAAGGTGCCGCTTGCGTCTTCAAAGGAAACATAGTCAAGCATGATCGACCGCGGCAGACCTTGCCCAAGAGATATGACGAATCCAGCTACGGAAGATTTGTCATTTAAAAATCTATCCAATTGCATCGCTTTTTCCTTCATATTTTCTTTCTCGAGCACAAGATCTTCGTAAGATTGCTGTGCGAGCTCGGAAAACTCCTGGTCCGCAGGGCCAAGGATCGAATTCTTCTTGCTTTCCAGAAACATCAGGGACGGCTGTAAAATAATGAGGCGGATCAACAGAAAAAAAACAAAAATGGCAGAACATTCGATGGCAATGAACCTTAAAAGGTGAACCAGATCAGACCTTCGGTCTTTGGGAGGCAGCAGCTGGATCTCTCCCAGGGAAGAGGAATATCCCAGGGACCGGAGCGCCAAGCCGAAAGCGACCAAAACAGCGTGTAAAGTCTCTGGGGGCAAATTTTTGGCATTGGGAAGATTTGCAACGTCAAAACGGATCGTATAATTAAATGCGTGTTCCAGATATTCGACCCAAACCTTCAGATCCCCGGCCCCTGCAAGAAAGATCTGTCCGATCGCTTCGCCTCCTGTTAACTTGTAAAAGTAATCCATGGAGGCTTTGAGTTCGTCGCGAAACCTTGTTTTGTCCTCCTCGATCTTCCCGCTCAACAGAAAATCCCGCGATAAATAAACGACTCCCCTGGACGCCAGCGTCACATTGACATTACCATCCGACTGCAGCACTACGAATCCATGAACCTTGGCTTTGCCGACAAGGTTAAGCGCTGAGAACGCGCGCCCCACCGCGTTATAGACCGGTTCCACGGCAAGAACTTTAGCGGACGCCGAGCGCAGATCCTCCAAATAAGTTTCGAGATTTTCATTCCGTATGGCGGTGGCGGTGATCGATACCACATTCTTATGCGTCAGATAAGAATGGTAGTCCATGGAAGATTCTGTGATCTTGAACGGGACATACCGGCTCGCCTCATTACGGACCGCCATGGGCTCGTCTTTTTTGGGAACGACCGGCATAAGAAAATGCCGTGTCACGACCTGAAGAGGGGTAACGGCCACGTTCACAAACGCCCCGGGCTCTTTGATATCTTTCAAAGCTTTGAGAATAGCCCGTCTCTCCGGTTTGATATTCTTGATCTTTTGGGCATCCTTGCCCACGGCTGGTTCCGGGGACTCTGCCGGGCTGATCGGAACAATGGCGTAAGATTGGATTTGGGGACCCGTCATCGTACGGACCGCAGAAACCGCGATCACTTCATTGCGGCCGACATAAACTCCAACACCTTTGGACATGATCCCCCTTGGAACTTTCTAGGACAAAATGGCTTTGTCTCCGGGCTGAACTAATTTAAGCATGCCGGCATCCGTTACTAGCACAACGGACATGGTCGGATAAACACGGTCGATACGTCCTGCAGCGATCTCGATCCCGCTGCGGAATATTTTGACTGGACTCCCGAAACGGGCTCCATGGGTATCCCCCAGGCTGATTACAACGGATTTTTGACGGATGCTTAGTGAAACCACCTCGCCTTGAAATCCTTCGCTCCCCGCAAAGGGCTCCTGCGCCATGCCGGCCGAGGCCCCGGAAAGCGCTGCCATGCCCGCCTGGCCTATAATTTTCTCAAACGCCGCGCTTTGCGCTTTTAAAGCGCTTATGACGGCATTTTGCGTTTGTATCTTATCGCGCAGCACCAAAAGATCTTTCTCGTACCGGACGTTACTCTGACCCAGTTTCTTGAGGTAGACCTGCTCAAGGTTTTTTTCAATATCTGCTTTTTCAGCTCTAGACTTTTGCAATTCAAGCGATAGATCCTGGAGCTGACCATTAAGCCATTTCATTTCGATGATCTGCTGCCGAGAGAGATCTTTTAGCTCAGCATATGAAGCATGGATCTGCTCCTTTTCCGCCAGAACCTGATCGAGCTTCGTTGAAAATTCCCGGTTCAAATCCACGCTTTGTGAATACAAAAATAAAAATGCCCCGGCTACCAGCCATCCCGCGAACGCCAAAAGACCGGCCGGTTTTAAGGACTTGATTTGCCTTGGGTCGCGCGTGGTTTCGCGTCGCGGAAGCATGCCAGCGGAAGAAATACCCGTATGGCTGCTAAAGGCCTGAAAGGTATCTGGAGATTTTTTTGCCGTGGATCCGGAAGAAACGGCCGGCAGCCGTTGGGGCTCCTTCGCGACACGAATCTGTCGGCTTGAAACCGCAGGCTGGGAAACCTTTGGCGCGGTTGGATCGCTTTTTTTGTCGTGATAATGATGGATGATCTTCTCCTCAAGAGCGACAAAATCATGGATCGCGCGAAGATCCGCTTTCCCCGGACTCAACGGACGAGTTTCCACTTCGGGCTGCTTAAAAGCTATATGGATTTTTTTATTATTTCGCACCGGTTTCCTGAACTTCAAAAAACCGAAGAGGTCAAACTTCTTCCCGCCTCCTGTCGTTAATGCGCTTTTTCCGGAGGAAATAGCACGCGACGATATCGCTTGAGGAGGATTTTTTGAAGCAGGCTCTTTGAGGGAAGAAACTGCTTTGGGGGATAAGATGGGCTTCTGCTCCTGGTAATCATGGATTATTTTTTCTTCAAGAGCGACCCAGCTTCTCACCGCGACAAGGTCATCTTTAGAAATGCGGGGCCACGAATCTTTCAACGTATTTTTTTTTGAAGCATTCGTGCCGGTCTGTGAAGGGGTGGCGGACGAAGGAGAGGAAAAGAACCGGAAAAAAAACCGGGGAGTTTTGGAGGCTGGAATCGTGGGAACGCTCCGGTCCCGTCCTTGCGCAATCCTGATCGTTCTTTCTTTGAGTTCCTGCATGGGGATAACCCTTTCGTTCAATTAAGGTTATACGCTCAAATAAGTTCCTTGCTTGCGAATAAAAAGTCTTGGGTTGCCAATACTCGGAAACCCGAAACACGCCTCCGCCAGGACTTTTCCAGGATCTGGCCTGATATATTACATTTATTATTCGGCCCTCCAAAGGTTTTTCTTAATGGAGATAATTTAAAAACCGCCGCTTCGGACGGAATTCGGGGTTGCAGAAAAAAAGGATCAGGCGGGGAGGATCCGGGGACCTTGCTTGGCCTCGAAATCGCGAATGGCTTTTTCTTCTTTAAGAGTAATTCCGATATCGTCGAGCCCGAGGAGGAATCGTTCCTTCACGGCAGGGTCGATCTCAAAAAGGAACAAGTGATCTTTGCCGCACGCATGCACGGTTACGGTTTGATCGGGGAGATGAATCGTCGCCTCGAGGAAAGGCTCTTGCCCGACGAACGAAAAGATCTTGTCGACATCCTCGGGAGAAAGCTCAATCGTTAAAAGGCCGTTCTTGACGCCATTATTCCTGAAAATATCAGCGAAGCCCGGAACGCGCGCTTTCCCCTCACCGGCCCAAGGGGCGATCACGACCCGGAACCCGTACTGGCAAATCGCCCATACGGCGTGTTCCCGGCTGGAACCGCATCCGAAGTTATTGCGGGCGACCAGGATCGTCGCGTTCTGGTATTCTTCTCCGTTCAGGACAAAGGAGGGGTTGGGTTTTCCATCCGGCAGGTAGCGCCAATCCGAAAAAAGCGCGTCCCCGAATCCCGTGCGCTTGATGGATTTCAGGTATTGCTTCGGGATGATCGCGTCGGTATCCACATTGGCGCGGTCGAGCGGCAGGATCACCCCGCGAAAATTCTCAAAGGCCTTCATGAAAGCACCCCCGGCCATTTCCGGACATCCACAAAATGTCCCGCGACGGCGGCCGCGGCAGCCATCTCGGCGCTTACTAAATGGGTCCGGCCGCCCTTGCCCTGACGCCCTTCGAAGTTGCGGTTGGACGTGGACGCGCAACGCTCCCCCGGCGTCAATTGATCGGGGTTCATGGCCAGACACATGCTGCACCCGGATTCACGCCATTCGAACCCGGCCTCTTTAAAAATACGGTCCAGGCCTTCGGCCTCAGCCTGCTTCTTGACTTGCTGCGAACCCGGAACCGCAAGGGCGCGGATCCCTTGAGCGATCTTGTGCCTCTTGAGATATTCAGCCGCGGCGCGAAAATCCTCGATCCGGCCGTTCGTGCAGCTTCCGATAAAGACCGTATCGATCTTGATGTCGGTCATCGGCATGCCGGATCGTAATCCCATGTAACTTAAAGCTTTTTCCACATCCGCTTTGGCATATCCCGGAACCTGATCCGGTTCTGGTACACGTCCGTCCACGTCCGTCACCATTCCGGGACTGGTTCCCCAAGTCACCTGGGGCGCGATCTTGGAAGCATCGATCACAAGTTCCTTATCGAATTTTGCGCCCGGATCCGTAAAAAGGGTTTTCCAATACGCCTTGGATCTTTCCAGTGCTTCTCCCTTCGGCGCGTACGGCCGGCTTCTTTCCTCAATATATCGGAATGTGACCTCATCGGGGGCGATCATCCCGGAACGCGCGCCGGCTTCGATCGCCATATTGCAGATCGTCAACCGTCCTTCCATGGAAAGCGCGCGGATGGCTTCGCCGCAAAATTCGATCGCGCAACCAGTCGCTCCCGCGGTCCCGATGATCCCGATCAGTTTAAGGACCATATCTTTCGGCGAAACAGGCGGACGGATCTTTCCCGTGAATTCCACTTTAAACGTTTTAGGTTTCCTTTGATGAAGGCATTGCGTCGCGAGCACGTGCTCGACCTCGGAAGTGCCGATCCCGAACGCCAAGGCACCGAAAGCGCCGTGCGTCGCGGTATGGGAATCCCCGCAAACGATCGTTTGTCCGGGGAGTGTGATCCCGAGTTCCGGGCCGATAATGTGGATCACGCCCTGCTGGTCGCTTTCCAAGCCGAAGAGTTTCACGCCAAAATCGCCGCAATTCCGGGTGATCGCGTCGATCTGGGCCTTCGCAACCGGATCCTTGATATTAAAACGGTCGTCGGTGGGAACATTATGGTCCATCGTGGCAAAGGTGAGCTCGGGCCGACGCACCTTCCGCCCGGCAAGACGGAGCCCTTCAAACGCCTGGGGGCTTGTCACCTCATGCACCAGCTGCCGGTCAATATAAAGAAGGGCCGTCCCGTCGGGGAAGGTCTTGACCACATGCGCGTCCCATATCTTCTCGAAAAGCGTTTTCTTCATAGTCCCAATACCTATCAATTTTTGCGAATCGGTCCCAATACCGATCAATCACAGCATCGCTGTGATTGGGGCCGTCCAATTCGCCATCCAAGAAATCAAAGACTTGGACGGAAATTGGGGCAACCCCAACTGCCATTTATGTAAAAAATTTCAAGTTGGGGTGGAGGCACAATTATATGGATTCAGGACGAATTCGCAAGGATTGTGCATCCCAATACCACAAGCTGATGAATTACCTTTATTTTCAAAAATAACCCGTTAAAAGAAAAAGTGAGGCCCGTCGCTAAAATAAGGAGGGAACTACCTTTGAAGCACCTTCGGCAAACCGTTCACTTTTTTTACTAGAAAGAAAAACCTTGCGCCCTTCTCCCGCATTAAACATAATGCTCGGCCGACATTTCACTTATCACACATTGGGGTTTTATGGGTCCAAAACCGTTATCCTTGCGAATCTGCTATTTGCTCCTTCTGTTTTTCGGGATCGCAGCCTATTCGAACACGCTAAACGGCCCTTTCCATTTTGATGATATTCCAAATATCGCGGAGAATCTTTCCCTTTACCCGTTAAATCCCGGCCGTCTTTGGGATTACAGCCCTCCCCGCTTCATCACGAATCTTAGCTTTTCCTTCAACATTTATTTGTCAGGCTTTGAAACGTGGGGCTTTCACATTTTCAATCTCTTGATACACATTCTTAACGCCATGATCGTCTTCAATCTTGTCGAATTGATCCTCCGAACCCTTCCTGAGAAAAATTATGTCCCGCCATCACAACGAAACATTTTTTCCTTAGCGGTGGCGCTTTTGTTCTTGAGCCATCCCATTCAAACACAAGCCGTGACTTACATCGTCCAGCGGTCAACATCATTGGCTTCGCTGTTCTATCTTGGCACCATTTGGGCTTATCTGAAAGCCCGCCTTGAAGACGCTCGATATTTTCGACTCACCTGCTTGCTTGCCGCCATGGCCATGTTCACCAAAGAGATCAGCTTCACGCTTCCTTTGGCGATCCTATTTACAGAGTTATATTTTTTCCCGCCTTCTTCAAACGCCGAGCTCCGAAAGAAAATCCTGCGCTGGCTCCCATTCGCGGCATTTTTCATTATCATTCCATGGCTCTATTGGACTAATGCCGAACACCTTACGCGGTCCGGCGGATCTATGAATATCTTACCCTCGGCCGCCACCGACATTTCAAGCCGAGATTATTTTTTGACTCAATTTCGCGTCATAAGGACTTACCTGCGGTTGCTTTTTTTTCCTGTCAATCAGTGCCTGCATTATGACTACCGGATCTCATCAGGCTGGGGAGATATGGAGACATGGTTGGCGGGCGGGTTGCTTCTGGCGATTCTCACCGTCATGCTTTATCTCATCAAAAAAAATCGTCTCCTCTCTTTTGGTATTCTATGGTTCTTTTTGACATTAAGCGTGGAATCTTCTTTCATTCCCATTGCCGATGTCATATTTGAACATCGCCTCTATCTTCCTATGTTTGGCTTCTCCCTGTTTGCTGTATCCCTGCTGTGGATACTGGCAAGATCGCTCAATGTATTTGCTCTCGTCGTATTTTCTCTCGCTACCGTTCTCTCAGCCGCAACTTATGCCAGAAACGATGTGTGGAAAAACAAAATCTCACTAAGCCTTGATGCTTTAAAAAAATACCCCCTTAAAGGCATCGTTCATGCCAGCCTCGGCGACGCTTACAGCAGAGAGTTAAAAGATGATAAAAATGCGGTTATTTCTTATGAAAGAGCTTTGGAATTAGGGTTCGACACTCCCCTGACATACTACAACCTGGCAACTGCATACGCCCGGCTCGGGAACTTAAGTAAAAGCGATCATTATAGGGGCATTTTTTATAAAAAATTATCTTCACCTCCGCTGGCCGCTGACAGAGCTTCTGTCAACCAAGATCCCATCGAGGCCATGACGACAGCCATTCAAATCGAACCTGAAAATCCTTATCTCTACATTCAGCTCGGAAAAATTTACCATGAAATGAAACAAAGGGAGGCTTCGATCGCCTCATTCCGAAAAGCTATTAATCTGGCCCCTCTGATCAAGGATGGATATGAAGCGCTCGCTCTCCTGTACAATGAAAATGGAGAAAAAGAAGAGGCCTTGGCCGTCTTACTCGAATATTTAAAATTCAAAAAAAAGCATGCCCCGTTATTCGGCCATTTGTAATAGACCTGGCAAACACCTTTGCTTTAAAATCCTAAGAGCGTCTGGGTATTTATATTTCAAAACCAGACTTTTGATTCATTCGTTGAATCGCAAAATGAAGATGTAAGGCAAGCCGACTAAGTGAATAACTCGCCCTGCCTCGAAGCCAGGAACCGGCTGGGGATATCGAGCCCGCTCACACCAAGGCCGAGAAGGCGGATAGGTTTACGACCAGCCAGGGTTTTCTTTTTCAAAAGATCGCAGGCGACCTCGTGAAGCGTGTGCCAATCCGCCGGCGGCGCGGCCAGGGTCCTGGAACGCGTGATCTGTACGAAATCATGATATTTCACTTTGAGCACTATCGTCCGCCCCGTCCTCCCTTCCTGTTCCAGATCGTAAAACACATGCTCCGCGAGCTGCGCGAGTTTCCTTTTAAGCCAAGGGATATCCGTAACATCTTTGGGAAACGTTTCTTCCGCGCTCAACTGCGTCCGTTCCCAGTGCGGGTTGACTTCACGGTCCTCTTCCCCGCGCGCCTTGCGGAAAAGTTCTAGCCCCCACTTCCCCAGCTTCGCGCAAAGGTCCTGGGGCTTCGCGTCCCAAAGATCGCTGCAAGTGTTGAGTGTCATCCCGTGAAGGATCTCCTCCGTGCGCGGGCCCACTCCCGGGATCTTCCTCACCGGCAGGTCCTTTAAAAATTCCAGGACCTTATCCGGAAAGACCACGGTCAGTCCGTCCGGCTTTTTTATATCGGAGGCGATCTTCGCGAGGAACATCGCGGGCGCCACGCCGGCAGAAGCCGTAAGCCGGGTCACGGCAAAAATATGTTGCTTGATCAGACCCGCGAGCTTCACCGGGTCATCAAGTTTAAGTTTATTCCCGGAAACATCCAGGTAGGCTTCATCCAGAGACACTTGTTCGACTAAAGGCGTGTAGGTGTGAAGGATCGCCATGATGGACTTGGAAGCGGCGCTATATTTTCCAAAATCGGGAGTAAGAAAAATACCGTGGGGGCAAAGACGTTTGGCTTGGGCAGTCGGCATGGCGGAGTGAACCCCGAATTTCCGTGCCTCATAGGAGCAAGTACTTACGACGCTTCGGCTATTCGGATTCCCGCCTACGATGACGGGCTTGCCTTTGAGTTCCGGCTGATCACGCTGCTCCACGGCCGCGAAGAACGCGTCCATGTCGATGTGGATGAATTTACGGGGCCAGTTCATAAAGTGTCAATGTATCAGAGTGTCAGCGTATCAAAGTTTTGACACTTTGACACCTTGATACTTTGATACTGTGACACTTTCCAATCAGAAAGAAGAAACTATCGAATGCAGTTCGATCAGTTTGGTTTCGCCGGTCCGGCGGTTCTTGACCTCAACTTTACCTTCCTTGAGGCTGCGCTCCCCGACCACGATCTGGACCGGAATGCCCACAAGGTCCGCGTCGTTGAATTTGACCCCCGCGCGTTCGTCGCGGTCATCGAACAGAACGTCTTTACCGGCCTTCGTGAGATCTTCGTAAATCTTTTCGGCGGCAGAACGGACTTTTTCGTCGGCATGATTGACGGTGATAACCTCGACTGCGAACGGCGCGATCGCCTCGGGCCACTGGATGCCTTTGAGATCGTGGTGCTGTTCGATCGCGGCGGCGAGAATACGGTTCACGCCGATCCCGTAGCAGCCCATGATCGCGGGCTTGCGTTCCCCTTTTTCATCGAGGAAATAAGCCCCGATGGACTCCGAGTAGCGGGTCCCGAGCTTAAAAATATGCCCGATCTCCATGCTGGTCGTGAGCGCCAGTTTACTTTTCCCGTCCGGTGCGAGATCCCCATCCTTCACGAAGCGGATATCGCCGGTCGCTGTCGGCGTAAAATCGCGACCGATCATCACGCCCTTAATGTGTTTATCCTTTTGATTCGCTCCCGTCACCGCGTCCGCGATGCCGAGGATATCCCAATCGGCGTAAACGGGGATCTTGAGGCCGACCGGCCCCGCGAATCCTACGGGTGCTCCCGTCGCTTCCAGGATCTCATGCCCGTCCGCCTGCCGGAGCTCTTTCGCCCCGATCAGTTTCCGGAGTTTTCCTTCATTCACTTCGCTGTCTCCGGTCACAAGAGCCGCGACGGGCTTTCCGTCCGCCATAAAAATGAGCGTCTTGATCATATGGTGCGGCTCGACCTTGTATTTATGAGAGATCTCCTCGATCGTCCGGAGGTTCGGCGTGTCAAAAGCCTCCGGCTTCGAGATCTTCGGCGCGGGCGTTTTTAGGTTCGGATCGCCGCGCATGGCGATGTCCTGGCTCGCGAGATAACCATCCTCGGAACTCGCGACCCGGTCCTCGCCGTAAGGGCAGATCACCATGAATTCCTGGCTCATCTTGCCGCCCATCATGCCGGTGTCCGCGTTCACGACCTGGAACTTCAGACCACAGCGGGTGAAGATCCGGTGATAAGCCTCGGACATTTTCTGGTAATTCACATCCAGCCCCTTTTCATCCACGTCGAAGCTGTAAGCATCCTTCATGATGAATTCTTTGGTGCGGATCACCCCGAAACGCGGGCGGGCCTCATCGCGGAATTTATTCTGGATCTGATAAAGATTCAGCGGAAGGTCGCGGAAGGATTTGATGTTCGTGCCCACAAGATCGGTGATGATCTCTTCATGGGTCGGCCCGAGCACGAATTCATGGCCCGCGCGGTTCTTGAACGCGAGCTTGTCATCCCCCAGGGTCTCATAACGCCCTGATTTTTTCCAGATCTCGGCGGGATGGAGGGCCGGCATCAAGACTTCAGAGGCGCCCGCGCGATTCATCTCTTCCCGGATGATCCCGATGATCTTCAGAAGCACCCGGAAACCAAGCGGAAGGTAACTGTAAACCCCGGATGAGAGCTGGCGGATCAACCCGGCGCGCAGTGCGAGCTGGTGGCTGATGGCTTCGGCGTCTTTGGGGATGTTGCGGAGACTCGGGATCAGGGTCTGTGTCCAGCGCATGGGATCATCCTTCGCTTATTTGATATGAAAAAGGTTTTGTATTTTTTCGAGGATCGAAAGGTTCACGACGTCATTATAAAGCACGAACACCATAAGCGCCATGAGGAGAAAAAACCCGGCTGTCGTGATCCGTTCCTGCAACACAGGGCTCACGCGACGGCGCGTCACGAGTTCGATCAGGAGGAACACCAGATGCCCGCCGTCCAGCGCCGGAAGCGGCAGAAGGTTGATCACCGCGAGCGAAACGCTCAGGATCGCCAAAAGCTGCAGGAGCGCCGCGATCCCCGCCTGGGCCGCTTGGCCACTGATCTGGATGATCCCCAAAGGTCCCATCAGGTTCTTGGGCGAAAGTTGTCCCGTCGCGAGGTAAAAGAGGGCCTTGTGCGTCAGCACCGTATGAAAAACTTCGAGTTCCCAGGCTTTCGCGAGCGCCGGAAAGGGAGTGTAACGTTCCGTAACATAGACTTTTTGATCGGGCGTGATCCCGACGCGCTTCATCCGCGCGGCTTTTCCGAAAAGATCCTTGGCTTCCTCGACTTTCGGTTTGATCTGGACGATCAAAAGCTCCGGCTGCGCACCCGCCACCGGCCGTTCGACATCCAGCTTGATCATGGCGCCCGATGATTCATCGAATTTTCTGAGAATGTCCTGCCAGTTGGCCACGGCCTGGTCATCCACTTTCAGGATCTTGTCATTGGCCTTAAGAAGGCTTGCCTCGGCCGGATAACCTTTAACGAAACCTCCGACCACCGTCCCCGGCATCGGCCGGCCGATCATAAAAACCGCCCAGAACACGAAAAAGGCGAGGATGTAATTCATCGCCACTCCCGAGATCACGATGAAGATCCTCGAACCGACGGAAGCCGCGAGAAAATCGCCGGGCTTCGGCCCTTCCGGGCCGACCTTGGAGGCTTCTTCGCCCGCGGGGCTTACAAAACCGCCCAACGGAAAAAGCGAAATGGAGAAACGCGTTTCACCGGATTGCCAATAGAAAAGTTCCGGCCCGAACCCGATCGAGAATTTCTCGACACGGACTTTGGAAAGGCGGCAGGCAAAAAAATGTCCGAATTCGTGCACGATGATAAGAATACCGAAAACGATCAGCGCGGGCAAAAGGGCGATCAAAGAGCTCATAAAAGTTCCTCAGCGGTCTCTCGGGCCCAGGCATCCGCCGCGAAGATATCGGCCAGGACCGGTTTATAAATAATGCGGTGCGCGCGTAGTGTCTTTTCAATGATCTTCGGAATCCCGAGAAACCCGGTGCGCCCCGAAAGGAACGCCTCCACGGCGATCTCGTTGGCCGCGTTCAGGACCGCGGGCAGGGTCCCGCCGATCTTGCTCGCGGTGTAACCCAGTTCCAGGCACGGGAACCGCTTCCGGTCCGGTTTCTCAAAATGGAGCCCGACCAGCTGGGTCAGGTCCAGACGCGGCAAGTGGTCCTGCAATCTTTCGGGATAGCTGAGCGCGTACTGGATCGGAAGCCGCATGTCAGTCACCCCCAAATGCGCCAGGTGCGAACCGTCCACGAACTCCACGAGCGCGTGCACGATCGCCTCCGGATGCACCAGCACCTCGATCTTCCCGGCCGG
>CAZSFZ010000016.1:0-11364 GCA_964606385.1 uncultured bacterium | reverse complement strand
ACGGTCTTCTTCGCGCGCACCGCGGCAAAGATGGGCTTGAGGCCCGCCGCGCCCACCATCGCGCAGATCACTTCCTGGACCCCCGCAAGCGTCGCGACCTCTTCCAGGCCTTCATCTCCCGTCACGATCCGGACCCCGATCCGCTTGAACTTCGGAGCAGCCTTCTTGGCAGCCGGCGCGTCGTAAATACAGACCACTTTGGGACGGAACTCAACGGCTTGTTCGTAAAGTTTTTCGAAATTCTTTTTGACCGCGAGCGCCTTAACGGAAAAACGCTCGGGATGGATACGAACCACGCGGAGGGTATTCTCGCCCACCGAACCGGTGGAACCGAGGATCGAAAGCTGCCTCATAGCCTTTCAAAACCGAGGATCATGGTCAGGTAAAAATAAACCACGGGGATCGTGAAGAGAAGACTGTCCATCACGTCCAGCATGCCGCCGAGACCCGGGATATTCCCGGAATCCTTGACGCCCGCGTCGCGCTTGATCAGGCTTTCCGCGAGATCGCCCAAAAGAGCCAACGCTCCGACGGCGGTCCCGAGGATCAACAAATGGACCGGCGACACGTGAAGATAAAAAACGGAACCGACCGAAAGGGCGATCGTTGCGAACATCTGCCCGATGGCGCCTTCGATGGATTTTTTGGGGCTCACATGTTCCAGAAGTTTGGTTTTCCCGAATTTTTTTCCGATAAAATAGGCGGCCGCATCCCCGGATTTCACAATAAGAAGGGTGTAAAAAACCCAGGCCGCTCCGTCCGGAAGCAGCCGGATCTTGATCAGGTAGGAAAAGAACCATGCGACATAGATGATCCCGAAAACGCTCACGGAAACACTCGTGATGGTTTTATCCGGAGATTTTCGGTTGAACAGGAATATAAAAAGCGCCACGCAGACCATCAGCAGGTTCGTGGGTTGTAGCGAAAAATAAGCTGAGAACGGCAAAAGCGCGCCGAACACAAGACCGAACCCCCGGTGAACCAGCAACCCCTTTTGCTCCGCGAGAGAAAAAAATTCCCACAGCCCCATGAGGACAAACGCTTCGACCACGAGAAAAAAACACCAGTGCGGAAGATAAAAGACCACCGCGATGGCAACCGAAATAAACACGGCGGAAACGGCCAAACGTTTCATGAGAGGGCTCACTGCGGCACTCCTTTCACAGCGACCGTGTCGCCAAAACGTCTTTCGCGACCTTTGTAATTTTCAAGGGCTTTTTCAAATTCGTCCCGGGTAAATTCCGGCCAGAATTTCGGCGTCACATAAAGCTCGGCATAGGAGATCTGCCAAAGAAGAAAGTTGCTGATCCTCATCTCCCCGCTCGTGCGGATCAAAAGCTCGGGATCCGGTATGCCCGCGGTATAAAGATTCCCGGAGAAAAGTTCTTCCGTGATCTCGGAAGGCCGGATCGCCCCCTGCGCCGCCTTTTCCGCGAGGTTCTGACAGGCCCGGAGGATCTCGCGGCGGCTTGAGTAGCTCAGGGCAAAACTCACGACCAAGCTGGTATTACGTTTCGAGTCTTCCATGGCCTTCGTGAGTTTTTTCTGCAGTGTCGGGGCGAGATCCGAGATCTCTCCGATCACATTAAAAACGCAGTTATTTTTGATCAGGAGCTGGATCTTTTTATCGAGGTAAGCGGACAACAGCCCCATCAGGAATTCCACTTCCTCTTTGGGACGGCGCCAGTTCTCTTTGGAAAAAGCGTAGAGGGTCAGGTAACGGATCCCTTTGTCCTGGGCAGCCTTGATGATCTCTTCAACGCGCTGAACGCCGACTTCATGGCCCTGAATGCGCAACAGGCCCTGTTTCTTGGCCCACCGCCCATTGCCGTCCATGATGATCGCGACATGCTTGGGGATTTCGTTAACCATGTTCCGGTACCGTTCGCGCCGCCAGGGCGCGTCCGGGGTCCTTTATAGAAATATGGTTTGGTGCCGCTGGCTGCCGACCGAGACGATCTTGATGGGCGTCTCCGTCAGCTGTTCGAGTCTTTTCAGGTATTTCCGCGCGTTCACGGGAAGGTCCTTCCATTTCTTGCATTGCGTAATGTCCTCCTCCCATCCCGGCATGGTCTCATAAACGGGTTGCGCAGCGGAGAATTCATTGACCGCGTGGGGATAATCCTTTGTAAGCTTGCCGTTCACCTTGTACGCCGTGGCGATCTTCAGTTCCTTCATCCCCGAGAGGACGTCGAGCTTCATGATGGCCATCTCGTCGAGGCCGTTGATCCGCACCGCGTGGCGCGCGATCACGGCATCGAACCAGCCGCAACGGCGCGGCCGTCCGGTCGTAGCACCGAATTCTTCGCCTTTGTTCTGGACATAGCTCAAGAGTTTCGGCGGGAACTGCGTCGGGAACGGGCCCTCGCCCACCCGGGTCGTATAGGCTTTCACCACGCCGATGATCCGGTCGATAAAGGTCGGCGCGATCCCGGTACCGGTGATAGCGCCGCCCACGGTCGCGTTGGAAGAGGTCACGAAAGGATACGTCCCGTGATCCACGTCCAACAGGGTCCCTTGGGCACCCTCGAATAAAATATTTTTTCCGGCTTTGGAAGCATCATAAAGATACTTCGGCGTATCAACGGCAAGGGCCAAAAGCTTGGGACGGATCCGCTTGCAGTAGGCCAGCGTTTCACGGAACGAAATGGGTTTCGCTTTGTAGATCTTGGTTAGGAACTGATTGCGTTCCGCGACGATATCCGCGAGCCGCTTTTCAAGGTACGCAAGCGATCTGAGTTCACAGATCCGGATACCGATACGGGCCATCTTGTCGGCATAACAAGGACCGATGCCGCGCTTCGTGGTGCCGATCGCTTTTCCCTTTTTCAAACTTTCTTCACGAAGCCGGTCCATCACTTTGTGATACGGGAAGATGAGATGGGCTTGGTCGGAGATCAGGAGACGGCCCCGGACATTGATCTTTTCTTTTTCCAGCATGTCGATCTCGGCGAACAGGGAGTCGGGATCGATCACCACGCCGTTCCCGATCACGCACACCTTGCCGGGATAAAGCACGCCGGAAGGGATCAGGTGAAGCACGAATTTGCGGCCGTGGACCTTGACGGTATGCCCCGCGTTCGGCCCGCCCTGAAAACGGACCACGATATCGCTTTTCGCTGCAAGGATATCAATGACCTTGCCCTTGCCTTCATCGCCCCACTGGGCGCCGATCAAAATCCTGTTCACCCCGTTAAATCCTTTCTTTAGAAAATCTTGAATGTGTCAGACTTTTTTAGATAAAACGTTTAAAACATGGTCCCGTCCGGATGGATCTAACGGGGTTCATTTTTTCTCTTTCTATAGTTTAACGACTTTGACATCCAGAACAGCCTTCGCCTTCTTGATCTGGGCGACGACTTTTTCCGGGATGGCGTCATCGATATTAATGGCCGTCATCGCAAAAGCCTTCTTGCCTTTTCCGACGCGTCCGAGCGACATCTCCGCGATATTGATCTCATTCTTGCCGAGAATCGTCCCGACGGTCCCGACCACGCCCGGAAGGTCTTCGTTCTTCACGAAAAGCACCCATCCTTTGGGCTCAACATCGATCATGAAC
The DNA here is from genome assembly GCA_964606385.1 of uncultured bacterium. Classification (GTDB taxonomy): domain Bacteria; phylum Omnitrophota; class Omnitrophia; order Omnitrophales; family Aquincolibacteriaceae; genus Aquincolibacterium. Next base: position 7,805 of record CAZSFZ010000016.1, on the reverse strand, counting down.
TCATTGATACGGACAATGCGCGGTTCATTCGAGAAAAGCGTCCCTGTGATCCGGTTCGTTTCCTTACCCTGGACCACTTCGACATCGATGAAGTTCGCGAAATCGGCGGCTTCGGTGCTCGAACCCTCGGAAACGTTGATGCCGCGTTCCTTGGCCATCGCCGGCGCGTTCACAAAATTCACGGAATCGCCGCAGATCGGCTTCAAAAGACCTTTCAGGATCGCGATCGTAAGCGGCGCGGTCTTGAAACGGGTCGGGTCCCCGCCATAGCGGATCTCAACCTTCTTGATGCTGCCTTCAAAGAGCTGCGTGTAAAGCATCCCGATCTTTTCCGCGAGCACAAGCCAGGGTTTCAGGCCTTTCAGCGTGTCCGGATCAAGGTTCGGCATGTTGACAGCGTTCTTGATCGCGCGGTCATTCAGCGCGTCGATCGCCTGTTTCGCCACGTCGACCGCCACGTTCTCCTGCGCCTCTTCCGTCACGGCGCCCAAATGCGGCGTGCAGATGAATTGCGGCAACTTGAGAAGCGGATGGTCCGCCGGAGGCGGCTCACTCACGAACACATCGAACGCGGCCCCGGCGATCTGCCCGTTCTGGAGGGCTTCGGCCAAAGCGGCTTCATCGACGATGCCGCCGCGGGCGCAATTGACGATCCGCATGCCTTTTTTACAGAGCTTGAACGTGTCTTTATTGAGGAGATTCCTCGTTTCAGCCGTAAGCGGCGTGTGAAAGGTCACGAAATCTGAATTCTTGAGAAGGGTCGGAACATCCACGAATTCGACCGGCCATTCCTTGACGGCTTCCTTGGAAATAAAAGGATCGAACACCATCACCTTCATGTTGAAGGCGGCCCCGCGTTTCGCGACTTCGCGCCCGATACGGCCGAACCCGACGATCCCGAGCGTCTTGCCGTTCAATTCGCTTCCCTGGAACTTGTTCCGTTTCCATTCGCCTTTTTTTACATGGGCATCGGCCTGCGGGATGTTGCGGGCGACAGCCATGAGCATCGAAAAACTGAGCTCCGCGGTGGAGATCGTGTTGCCTTCAGGCGTGTTCATGACGATGATGCCGCGTTTGGTGGCAGCTTCAAGGTCCACGTTGTCCACCCCCACGCCGGCGCGGCCGATCACGCGGAGCTTTTTGCCCGCCTCAATGATCTCCGCTGTCACTTTCGTGGCGCTGCGCACGAGAATGGCGTCATATTCCCCGATGATCTTCTTGAGTTCTTCGGGTTTCAGCCCCACCTTTTCATCGACCTGGATATTCTTCTCTTTGCGGAGGATATCCATCCCGCCCTGGCCCAACGAATCCGAAACAAGTACTTTCATCATTTTTCGATCTCCTCTTTTAAAATAATAGTCCGAACGGTTCGTTTCCTTATTTACAGCAACAGCAGGAAGAACCGGAGGAGGACTTCATTTCCTTGAGGGTCTCGCCGAGCACCTTGAGACCGTCTTCAATATCCTTTTTCGTGATCGCGCCCATATGACAAATACGGACGACCTTCCCCTTCATCTGATCGCCCTGCCCGCCCGCCATTGCGATGCCTTTTTGGTCGCGCATCACTTCGCAGAGCTTTTCGCCGTCGATCCCTTCCGGGAGCCACGCGGCCGTCACCGTGGAAGAAGGCGCCTTGGAGAAAAGTTTCAGGCCCATCTTCTGGAGTGATTCGCGCGTGAAAACGGCGTTCGCGGCACAGCGTTTGAAAACGTTGTCGATCCCTTCCTGTTCGATCAGGTCGAGCGACTTCTGGAGGCCGATCACGAGCGTCAAAGCCGGCGTCCAGGGCGTATCGCTGTCCTTGAGGGATTTTTCGTAATACTTCAGATCATAATAGAACTTTGGCAGTTTCGCGGTCGCCATACGGGCTTTGGCTTTTTCGCTCACGCTCAGGAACGCGAGCCCCGGAGGCAGCATCAACGCCTTTTGCGAACCGCTGACCACAAGGTCCACATGCCAGTTGTCCGTTTCTAGACGGTCGGCGCCAAGGCCCGAGATCGCGTCCACAATAAGGAGCGCGTTCGTTTTCGCGACGATCTCACCGATCGCCTTGATGTCGCTCAGGACCGCCGTCGAGGTCTCGCAAAGCTGGACACAAACCGCTTTGATGTCCGGTTCCTTCTGAAGCATCTCTTCTATCTTCTTGGGATCCGGCGCCTCGCCGTACGGAACTTTCAGGCTGACGGGATTCAATCCGAACGCCTTCGCGATCAAGGTAAACCTCTCGGCGAATTTTCCGTTCTCCACGACCAGGACCTTATCCCCCGCGGAATGAAAATTGACCAAAGCCGCTTCCATCGCGAGACTTCCCGAGCCGGCGAACGTGTAGACGGGATTTTTCGTCAGGAACACTTTTTTCAAGCGCTCGGAAACATCCCCGAAGATCTTGCGGTAGCGCGGGGTGCGATGGTGGAAAATAGGCTCCGCCATCAGCTTGCGGGTGACTTCAGGAACAGGAGTAGGGCCGGGGGTTAAAAGGATCGTGGGTTTGCTCATGATTTTGGAGTCTCCATACGGGTTGTAATGACATTATCAACAAGACCATAATTCTTGGCTTCATCCGCAGACATAAAGTAGTCGCGGTCCGTGTCTTTTTCGATCTGCTCGACCGGCTTTCCGGTGTGGCTCGCAAGGATCTTGTTCAACTGCTCCTTGAGTTTCAGGATCTCTTTAGCCTGGATATGGATATCGGAAGCCGTCCCTTGAGTCCCGCCCCACGGCTGATGGATCATGACGCGCGAATTCGGAAGGGCGAACCGTTTTCCCTTGGTGCCCGCCGCGAGAAGGAGCGCGCCCATGCTGGCGGCCTGGCCGAGGCAGTAGGTCGCCACATCGCATTTTACGAAACGCATCGTGTCGTAGATCGCCAGACCCGCGGTCACGGACCCTCCCGGGGAGTTGACGTAAACATTGATGTCCTTGCCCGGGTCTTCCATATTAAGGAAGAGGATCTGCGCGATAATGAGGTTCGCGATCACGTCGTCGATCGGCGTACCGATGAACACAATGCGATCCTTCAGGAGGCGCGAGTAAATATCATAAGCCCGTTCGCCTTTACCGGTTGTTTCGATCACCATCGGGACTAAATAGCTCATAACCCCTCCCGTTCTTTATTTGCTTTTGGCGTTCTGTTTCAGGAAATCGATGACTTTTTCGTTCCGAACCTGGTCCAGCAGGGTCTCGCGTGCTTCTTTGTGTTCCTTATAATACTTCTCGATCGTCTCTTTCGGCTGGCGGTACTGCGCGCTCAGGGCCTCATATTTCGGGGCGAGGTCGGATTCTTCCGCCTTGATCCCCTGCGTGTCCGCGATCTCGTCCAGAAGAAAGGCGATATGGATCTGGCGGCGCGCTTCTATTTCAAAATCTTTCTGCAATTTCTCTTTTTCCTTATTAAAAAGCTCATCCGTGCCGCCCTGCTGGAGAAAACGCTGGCGCGCCTGGTCCATCAGGTATTCCGCGCGGCGCTGCAGGAGCCCGGCCGGCATATCGAGCTTGTTCTGCTTCACGAGCTCGTTCAGGAGCTCACGTTCAAAAGCCGATTCTTTTTCTTCAGCGTCCCGTTTTTCAAGGTCCGCCGTGAGCTTTTGCTTCAGATCAGCCAGGTCTTTATACTCCCCCGCCTGTTTGGCAAGCTCATCGTTCAATTCGGGAAGGATCTTCTCTTTAATCTCTTTAACTTTCATTTTAAAAACAGCGGTCTTCCCGGCCGCCCTCTTGTCCGCCATATCCGCCGGGAAGGAAATCTGAACGTCCTTTTCTTCCCCGATAGTAGCGCCCACGAGCTGCGCGGAGAAACCCTTGAGGTATTCTTCTTCCTTGAGCTCGATCCAGTCGTCGTTCCGTTTCTCCATCTCTTTGCCGTCGACCGTGCAGACATAATCGGTGATCACAAAATCGCCCATCTTGGCCGCGCGCCCCTCGACCGCTTTATACTGCGCGTGCATTTCCTGGGTCTGCTTGAGGGCCTTTTCGATATCCTCGGCTTTCACGCCGGATTTTTCTTTTTTAGCGCTCAGGCCGGTCACGCGGGAGAGCTTGACCTTGGGCCGGATCTCGATATGCGCCTTATAAGCGAGTTTTTCCTTCGTAAATTGAATGTCCCGGATCTCGGGCGTCGTGAGCGGGTTCAGGTCTTTTTCGCGAAGCGCCTTGGGAAGCGACTCCGACAGCAAGGTCTCGAGCACGGAATCATTGGCGTTCTTCTCATAATGCATGATCAACACATCGCGCGGAACCTTGCCGGGACGGAAGCCGGGCACTTTGGCGCGCGGGGCGATGGAATTATAGAAAGACTCGAATTCCTGGCTGATACGGTCCTGGGCCACCTCGATCGTCAGGATCTTTTCGCAGGTTTTGCCGTCCTGCAGCTTGATCTTGATCGCTGAACATTGAGGCTGTGATGTTTCGTTATGGAGGGGATCTTCGGAGACTTCTTCTTTCTTCTTTTTCAGCAACACAATAACCGCCTTATCTATTTTAAAATGGAGCGAGTGGAGGGAATCGAACCCTCGTAGCTGCCTTGGCAAGGCAGAGCATTACCACTATGCTACACTCGCTTGTCAGGTGAGACTTACGATTCTTGGGAGGCCGTATTCTATTCCCAATGCTTATTAATTTCAACAAAGTTGAAATTGGGGCCATCCTTGCCATCCATCTGAAAAAAAATCATCGGCAAGGAATAGAAGCGCATCTTACCTTTGTCAATGAAACTACTGCCGTTCGGGATGCGGTCGGAGGGACTTGGCGCCTCCGCTTCGCTACGGTCGGCCACCCGCACAGCAAACATGACCCATGTCATGTTTGCAAACTGTGCTCCCTTCAACCCCTCCTCGTCTGCTCGCCGCCGTAGACAGCTGTCCTTATGCTGTCACGGCGCCGTACTTGTTCATCAAGAACAAGTGCGGCCGGAGGGACTTGAACCCCCACACCTTGCGGTACAGGATCCTAAGTCCTGCGCGTCTGCCAATTCCGCCACGACCGCATACTTAGAGCGTGATCACGAGAAAAAGTGCGCCCTGAAGGATTCGAACCTTCGACCCAGTGATTAAGAGTCACTTGCTCTACCAACTGAGCTAAGGGCGCGAAAAAATCCGCCAAACCATCCATGATAAACAGGCCGGAATACCACCAAAGAGCGGGTATTCTACTCAAGAAAGTCCTTTTTTACAAGGAACGGATTAGTGATTTTTTGGGTTCCCGGTATCATTCGGAGGTTGCATTTTTGCAAGGGATTCTCATAATACAAGCGAGGCGTCTATGAAACGAAAATTCCTTTTTATTTCAATTTCTATATTAGTAGTCTTGGGAGCTATTCTCTGGGCTTATCCCCGCCTGCCCGAATGGGAACGGACCCTTTTGGAAGACATTGCTAACCGTTCTTCCAAGGAATATTTCGACGGCTCCTTCCGGATCGGAAAATTGTCCCTGGACCGTCATTTCAAGGTCCGCGTGACAGGGATCACCGGAAACTTCAAGACCCGCCGGGGGCCTGTCCCGTTGGAGATCGCTTCCGTGGAATCGCAGGACCCCGTTTATTTTTTCCTCACTCAAAAACCTGTCCGTTTCAACTTCACGGGTTTCCGGTCCCGGGGGTGCACTCGCCCCGGGACTTCCGGAACCGTTATGCTCAAATCCGGAAAAGACTGGCGCATCGAATTTAACGCAGATCTCAGTGCAACCGATCTCGAGGACTGGCAGTGGCTGGAACCCGATAATCTTGAAGGCTCAACGGGAGCCATGAAAGGCAGTTTATCGTTCCGGCAATCCGCCGGCCGTGAAGCTGAGTTCAGCATGGATCTTGAAGCGCCCCAGCCCGGCGGCAGTATCCAGGCGCGGTTTTTTGATATTTTTCTCCCCTACCTCCCCACCGCGGTCCAGAAAGAAAAAGTGCGGAAAGTCGCGCAAAGCAAAGAGCTGGTCCGGTATGACCGGGCCTCCGTAAAGATCAGCTTGCCTCAAAGCGACGATCTGAAAATACTCCTCGAAATTTTTATTCCGGTCTATAATCTTAAACTGAAGTTAAACGCGAATGTGAAAACCGATCAAAAAGACGCGTTCGCTCAAATCGCCCGGATCATGGGCCTCGTTGAGGTGAAATTATGAGAATTGTTTTCAAAAGGACGGTACTGCTTCTGGCTGTCGTCGTCATCGCCGGCTGCACGGTGAAAGCTGTGGGCGATCCCAACCGCCCCATCACGATCAACGCGAATGTCGTGGTGGATATCCGGGGACTTAAACAGACCGCCACCAATATTGAAGATATGGTCGCTCAGGGTGCCGTAAAATGAGCCGTTTTATTCTTAAAAATTTGAAGGAGGGTCCTGCCATGAAACATTTTCATATCGCTCTATTTTTTTTAGTGCTGGCTATTCTAGTCGCAACGCCCTTATGCGCAGCGACCAATTACGATTTCAAGGAACTGACCCCTGGGATCAAAAAGGCGCTACAGGACCGCCAGACCCGCTACGCGAAGATCCAGGAGCTGAAACGGGAAGGTGTGATCGGAGAGAATAACCGGGGCTATGTGGCAGACCTCAAGAAAAGTTCTGCGGCCGCGTCCGTGATCGAAGCGGAGAATCGTGACCGCCGGACGATCTACGAAAACCTCGCTTCACAGAACCAGCTCGGCGCGAACGGCCTTTTGGAAGTCCAACGGGCTTTTGCCGAGGTCCAGCGCGACAAGGCTCTCTCCGGAGATATGATCCAGTCCTCCTCCGGGGATTGGGAGAAAAAATCCTGATACAAATTTTCAGGCTCGAATTTCGAAATATAAAACTCGAAACAAATTCGAATTTCCCAATATCGCAATTTCCAAAAAAAGCCCTGAAATAAGTCTTTGGGTTATTCGAGCTTCATAAATTTGATCATTATTTCGGATTTCGATATTTGGTATTCGGACTTCAACGATTAGTTTTGTAGATCTCGCGGACCCCGAGGGTCACTTCCTGGTATTCCACCGCGTCGGTCGTAAGGGATTTTTCGACGAGCGGCAGCTTCTGAAATTCCTCCCGGATCGCCTTCATGCGTTCTTCCGTGATCGGACGCGACTGATAATAATCGTAGAAGAAAGGCGTCATCTTGTCCCCCGCCCTCAAAAAATGTTCCTGCACATCCATCAGTGCCTGCGGGTCGTAACCGGTGTTCATCAGGTATTTCATCGCCGTCGCGTCGCTTCCGAGCAACCGCTCTTCCGGCGTTTTGAAGGTGCTTTCGTTGTAGGCCTGTAAAAGGACCAGCCCCAGGCTGGCGAGCGAACCCAGCGGGCCGAACATGGGCCCGACCTGGGAACCCACCTGGGCCGCGGCCGTGATCGCGTCATCACTTTTGGTGAAGCGCTTGTCCGGATATTGCTGTTCAGCGATCTCGTGCGCGAGGATAGCGGCCAGCTCCGCTTCATTTTGCAGGAAATTCAGCATGCCGGTCGTGACATAGATATAACCTCCCGGCGCCGAAGTCGCGTAGATCTTCTCGCTGTAGAGAATGGTGAAACGGTATTTGAGGTCCTGGCGTTTGGCCTGGGTTGCGAGAGACTGTCCCAATTCGTTCACATAATTCACGACCTTGGGATCCGTGTAAGGGTAGAAAGATGCGAGGATCTCACGGTGGATCTCCGCGCCGACCGCCTGTTCGTTCGTGCCGGCATTTTCGCGGGCGATCGCTTCCGTATCCAGCCCTCTTTTTCCCGCCGTCGCGCAACCGCTTGCGAGAAATAAACACAACCATACGGAAATGATCTTTTGCATCAAAATTTTTCCCATGCAGAACGCGCCCGGCGTGACTTGAACACGCAACCCTCTGCTCCGAAG
>CAZSFZ010000015.1:0-52428 GCA_964606385.1 uncultured bacterium | reverse complement strand
AAAAAATCAATGGGAGAGCGGATAGTTGATTTCAAACGATTCCTTTCACGATATGTTCGGCGAGGGCGAAACTGCTCGTGAAGGCGGGTGAAACGGCGTTGAGGATATGGGTCGAGGAAGGGCCTTTTTCCACCAAAAAATCCATGACAAGCTTCTGGGTCCGGCAATCGATCGGCTGGGCGCGGATCCCGACCTTTTCGCATGGAACGATGTCATGCCGACGCAGTACCGGAGAAAGTTTTCTGGCTTCTTCAAAAAAACCTCGCGCGCTGTATTTGGCGATCTCGGAAGCCACTAAATTGCGAAAACCGTTTCGATTCGCAAGGAACATCAGCCCAAGATACCAGAGATTCACGGGGAGCCTCGTAAAATCGACCTTCGTAAAGCCCGTATAGTTCTCACGACCGAGAGCCGGTGTGGCGGTGGGACCCAGGAAAACCTCCCCGCAAACATTCTTCGTGACGTGCACCCCGAGAAAAGGAAGTTGAGGATCCGGCGTCGGATAGACAAGACCGCGGAATTTCGCGGGGCTTTCGGGCGAGACCTTTTTGTACGCGCCCTTAAAAGGCAGGATCCGATATTGTAGGCCAACGCCCATCTGGTGCGCCAGCACATCCGCATCAAGACCCGCCGCATTAACTAAATGTCCGTATTCGAACGCGTCACGGTTTGTGACAACCAAGCGCTTGCCGGCATCGATACGCAAGACCTTGGTGTCATAAAGAACATGCCCTCCAAGCGCAGCCAAATCATTCGCGATCGATTTTAAGACCAATTTGGGATCCATAACGGCCGTATCGGGAGAATAAAGGGCTTTTTTGACGGTTCGCGCGTGAGGCTCGATCTCACTCAAGCCTTTTTCGCCGATCATTTCAACGCGGACCCCATTAGCCCTGGCGCGGCGTTCGAGGTCTTCAAGGACCGCAACCTGGTCCTCCCGAGTGGTTACAATGGCTTTCCCAATGCGGTGGTGCGGCAGCTTCTTCTCCTCCGCATACTCCCAAAGACGCTTCGCTCCGGAGACACAAAGATGTGCTTTGAGGGAACCGGGGTTATAGTAGATACCGGCGTGGATAACGCCGCTATTGCGGCCACTGGAGTGCATCCCAAGCGTCAATTCCTTTTCCAAGACAGCGACGCTTCCCAACCGGCGCTCGGCGATCTCACGGGCTACCGTAAGCCCTACGATCCCGCCTCCCAGGATCAGGAAGTCAAACTTTTTCATGCGGATATACGCCTTTGCCAGAACGTGCCAACAAGACCCCGAGAGAAAACCAGAAGAACATCAGGGATGGCGGGCTTTGAAGGTTATTGTCGAATGCGGCATAGATCAAAAATGCCAAAAGGCCGGTCAGCATGCCCAAGTTCACATATGCCTCCGGAGAACCCCGCGTATTTTTTAGACATCGAAGAGCCTTGCGGAAATACATAAAAATGAACACGAGAAAACAAATGAGCCCCGGAATGCCGATCTCTGCCGTTAGTTGAAGATAGCCATTGTGCGCGTAATAACCCCGGACACGCCAGTTCTGAGTCTTGTCATATTTCTCATGAGCGACGTTATAGGTGTTGATCCCGGTCCCCGTGAGGGGCTTGGCCTCGATCACATGTAGGGCCCGCTTCCAGAGCTCGAACCGCTCCACGATCGATTGCTCCTTCCCTTCCGCGTCCTGGTGGATGATGACATGACGCGGCGACATGACGACGACGGCGAGAAACAAAATAAGGCCGAGGCCCAGCACCTTGAACCAGCGCTTATAGAGTGCCAGGATCCCCAAACTCGCGACAATGGCCACCACAGGCCCCCGGCAGCGGGTAAGATAAAGCAGCAATAGCCCTGCAAACGCTAGAGCAAGACTGTAAAAAGATTTTTTCCGGGTTTCCGGCCGGATCCATCCTCCCAGAAAGAGACCCATAAAGACCGGAGTCACAAGCACCAGATACGTCGCGAGCTTGGCGAAATTCCCGAAGGGCGCGTTGATGCGAAGGCCCGCGGTGGACGGCTCCGCGGCGAATCCCCGGAGAAGGTCTTTCCCAAACGCGTATTGGATCGAACAGTCGATCGTCACCAGAAGAAAGGTCGCGAGAAAGACCCTATCAAAACGTTTGCCGGCCTTGCCCTCCCGGAAAAGATCCGCCGCCATGACAAAAACAAGGATCGGCTTCAGGACCTTGAAAAACCCGCGGAAGCTCTGCTTCGGGAATTCCGAGAAGATGAGCGACACCGACACCGCCGCGAAGAATAATGCCAGCGGGACCCATAGCGCCCCACCCCCCCCGAAAAACCTCCGAGGTGTGACTTCGGCGCCTCGAAATTTCACCTCGGAGGTTAACGAGGTATTAATACGCCACACCGCCCAAAACACCAGCGCGCAGACGAAAGAGATCTCCATCAGCGCGATCGAAAAGGTCGTGCTGATCCAGAGAACGAGCATCGCCATTACAGCGCATTGCCGATAGTCGATCTTGCTAAACATTTTTTTCTCCGCGATCAATCAAAACATAAAACCCATCCCGTTCAAAATCGACGGAGTAGCCGGCCCCGCGGAATTTCTCCAAAGTGGTCTCGAGCGCTTCAGTGCCGGGCTCCCACCAACTCTGGTCCCAGATCACAAGGTCGGGTTCATATTCTGACGCGAACGCGAGCTTGTCCGGCGCGGGATTGTAATTGAACTGATAGATGTATTTCCGGTTACAGATCTGAGGGATGAGACTGTTATGCGTCAGGACTCGCGCTTCCGGCCCGATCTCTTTAAGTTTTTTCCGGACCATTTCGGTGTGCGGCGTGCGGTGGGACCGCGAATTCCAGAAATACCAGTACTCGGAAGGGCCCGAACGGAGAATGGCCGCAAACAGAAGCAAGAACCCAGTGAGAGCCCAATGTTTCCGGAACCACGCGTGACGGTCCCGGAGACGGGCGGCCGCAAAGATCGTCGCGATGAAGAGGAACGGCGTCATCCCCGTGACGTAGTGGTAATTGAATGAACGCATGGCGCCGTTCCCCGACAGCAGATTCTGGAACAACACGGGAAAGACAAGGAGAAGGGTCGGGAGATCGAAAAACGGCATGAACAGAAAAGGAACGAAGATCTTGAACGCGTATTCGGCCGATTCGGCGCTTAAAAGTTTCAGGACAATCCCGTGGATGGGATCCGCCAGCATCCGGGCGTAATTGCCCCCATAAAAATACGCCGTCCCCGAGAGTCGGGGCACAAGCCATTTTGTTTCCCATAAGAGGACCGTCACCGAGAGAAACATGACCGCAACGCCGGTCCACCGCATCTTCTTCCACACCAGCGCGTAAAATCCCAGCATGAACGCGACCCCGAGGAAGTTCTCCTTCCCCGTCACCGCGACGGCCAGGCAGGCCAAAAAACGGTCCGTTTTCCCCCGGTCCAGGAAAAAGAACGCCCACCAAAGAAACGGCTCGGCCAGGACCTCTGGATGGAAATCCTCATGAAGCGCCGCGCGCATGGGCTGATAAAAAAAGAACATCAGAAGCAGGATCAGGACCCAGGAGCGGTCCCGGAGCTTGTCGCGGGCGATGAGCGCCAGCGGGAAAAAGGAGCTTGCCGCGGCGACCGCCTGAAGCAGGACCAGCGTCCGCGGATCGGGCCAGATCGCGTAAAAGGGCGCTGTCACAAGCAGGATCGGGCTGACGTGGTCCCCCATCAGGTTGATATTTTCCTTGATGGAAGAAAACAGGAAATCCCCTTGGAGCGTGTTCCAGACCGCTTGGGCGAATATTCCGAGATCGAACGCGCGCGTCTCAAGCGCCAAGTGCCGTTCGAACCCGACCCAGGTCATGATCGCGGCATAGATCAGAAAAAAAACGGGAGCCGTGACACGGAGCGGCATGCGGCACACCGCGCGCCAGAGCCTCACCCAGATCGACTTTTCAAAAACCTCCCGGCATTTCCACCAGGCAAGGAACATTAACCCCGCGAACACCGGCACGAAGATAAGCATCAAGCGGAGATACTTGCTCTTCTTCCCCAGGTCATTCATCCATCCAAGCTGGACCAACGGAATCCCATTCGTTAGAAGAAAGAAAATGGCCGCCAGACCCGTAACTACAAGCGCAGCATGGATCCACACATAAGATTGAGAATTCTCTCTTTTTTCCACAATCCTAGCCTCTTTTAGAACCCAAAATTAAGCATCTCATATTAAGCTATCCATCCCCGAAGTTAGCCGTCGGATGCCAGCAGGCGTAAGTCAAGCAATCCTGCATCTCAGCAATCAGTCATGAATATTAACACCAACCCGGAAAGAACGTGATTCAATTTCAAGAGCGCTTAAACATTTCTACGGCAAAGCCTCAAATAGCGCATCAATGACAATCCCGTCGGAAAAATACGCAAACCAAATAAAATAACATAAGAAAGAGTAAGACAATCGCAGAAACAACCAAAAATATTTTTTTCGCCAAGCCGTGCCAATTAACTAACTCTGCATTTTGAACCCTGTCCCAGCTATTCATCAAATTCGTCAGCTCGTCCGTTTCCGGCAACCGGGAATAGACCCGAATAAAAGCAATCGAACGCAACAAGCGATAACCCCGTGATTTTAAAACCGCGATTTCTGAAGCAGCGCAAGGATCATCGCTTCGAGCATCCTCGATGACGAGGTCGGGGCTCCTGGCGATTTCCTGATAAGGGGTATCGGGAAACATAACGCAAAAAACAAACAGTCGAGTCCTATGGGTCAAAAAAGATGAAATCGCTTGGCTTGTCATCACAGAAAATCGAGGAGGAACAGATTTAAGAATTCGGATAGATTGCTGATAATCAGCTCTTGAAGCGGTCTTTACAAATCGTTCGATCGTAACTAAATGAGGTCGGCCAGAAAATAGGAGCGCCGTCAGAATCAACACCAAAAATAATATCGCTTTTCGCGAAAATACCGTCGGCCCAAGGCGTAGCGCCGGAAGAGACCGCGGGGGGGAGTGGCTCAAAATCTTAGAAAGTCCAAAAACAAGGGAAATAAAGATCAGGGCCTCAAAACCACCCATGTAATGTGCGTTCAGCGACCGCATTCCAACCTCAAGACTCGTGAGGCGAAATAGGAGCGACGGCAAGAGCAATAAATACCATTTCGGACAGAAAAAACTCAAAAAAAGAAAGGGGCCGAACACCTTGAATAAATACTCGAGAGGATTAGGAGTTAGAATGTTTTTTAGTAACTGGGGATCAGGATTTAACCAGCCCCTATAAAGGGTCCATTTTTCTTTAAAATGACCTGGAAAAACATAGTGAGGTTCGATGACAAATAAAAAAAGGCACAGCCAAAGCGCAACCATAAATAAAGTTGTAAACCCCTCCCGCTTTCTACCTAAAACGAGCAGAAAGAGCCCTATCCCGAGAAGATCAGGAAGGGCGCTTTCCTTGCACGTCAGCGCCAAAAAGAAAAAAAGGTAAGGTAAAAAAACACGGCGCTTCAAAATAAAATAAAAACCAAAAAGCAAAAAGGGATCAATAAGCGTCTGTGTATGAAACAAAAAATTCGCACCACTAGCCAAGGGCTGATAGAAAAAAACGGCCAACACCAACGTTAACGATGCGCTATGGCTTTTCAAAACCTGTCGTGCAATTAAATAAACGGCCGGCAAGGAGGCTGCGAGAAAAAAATCATAGGCGAGTAACAATGCAGGCGTTGAATCAAATATCCGGTAAAACAGCGCTACAAGAACAAGGATCGGCTTGAAATGTTCGACAAAAACATGCAGGCCTCCGCGAACGGATGTGATCAAAAAATCCCCCCGGGCCGTATTCCACAGGACCTGATCAAAAAAACCGAAATCCCAAAGGTGGGTTTCAATAGCATGGCGCATGGCCATTTGCTGGAAAAACTGAGTTGAGACGAATACAAGCGAGATAATGCCGACGGAGACCATCGGGGGCATCTTGTAAAACGCCCGCGCCCATTTCACCGGCCATAAAGCGTTAAAAAAAGCACGTCCCCTAAAATAACTGCCTAAAACAATAAGCGCGGCGACCATGATCGAACCATAATAAAAAAATCGGAAGATCTGCTTCCAGCGCTGGATCGAAGGCCAATCAATCAAAAAAGCACCTCCGGTCAAAATAAACCAAAGGCATCCGCACAAACACAGACTGAATGCACATGCCAGCAGTTTCGATTGAAGCTCTTTTTTATTCATAATCCCAAAACCATTGCTCGACGAATCAGGAAACATATTTTTTGTATTCTTCGTCAATCGCTAGTGTTTTAATGATGTGAATCAATTTTGTAATCGCAAGAATCAGAGCCAAAACCCCATAGATCAAAAAAAGCATGATGCGGAGGTCGAACCCTTTTACAAAAAGTTGCGATAAAGCGGCCAGTGACAAGATATTCATCATCACATGGATCTCGCAGAATTTGTGCAGAAATGAAAATATACGTTTCGGCACATTACCCGCCCCCGCGTCATCTTGAGTTGCTTTTTTGCGAAGGGTCTCTGGCTGGGATTCTTCAGCCTTCGGCTTCAGAATGACGGATTGGGCCGTTCTCACGGATTCAAGTCTTTCAAAGAACGTCTTATATTTGACGTCGTGGACAAGATTAAGAACCGAAATGGCGAGCGAAGCGATAAATCCCCAGATCACAAAAAAGACGTTTTGAGATATCGCAAAAACGTAAAACCCCATCGCGAAAAAAAGCGCTGTGTGGACAATGTGGTGGGTCATGAAGTCCAGGAAGCGGCCCGTAAGGCAAGCCGTTTTCCGGTAACGGGCGATCTGCCCGTCCACGTGATCCAAATAATACCAAAACTGTAGAAGCACCGCCCCGGTCAGAAATGCTCCAGTCCCGGGGATTGCCAGAAAGACCATGCCGGCGAAGCTTACCGCAAGCGAAACGAGGGTTACCTGGTTAGCAGTCACGCGGGTATGAAGAAGCAACCAGGTCACCGGCAACGACGCATCCCGGAGGATCGTCCGAACATACCAGTTCCCTTTTGTCTTATAATCCGGCTTCTGACAAAGATTATTCAGTTCCCGCAATGATTCGACCATAGTTCACCGTTGTTGCGCGCAGCTGCGAGACCGCTTCTGCGCGTCCATTATTTTTTGAGCGACCGCCCTTTCATAGCAGGCGCTTTTCCACGCGTATTTAAATCCAAAACCGCCATCCAAGATGCCTTTGCGTAAAAAAAAGTACTGTAGAAACCGGCCCACGGGCCTAAGCCACAAACGTTTGCAGGCGTCGACCCCGCCAAGCCGCCGTCCCGAGTCACACCAATACCGCGCTTCAAGATCAGTATAAAAATCAAATTTTTTTTGATAGAGCCCCCAATCAGTAAAAAAAAGGTGGCGCAACTCCCCGCCCAGTGTGCCCATGGAACCTTGCGGCGACGGTGCGCGATGAATTTTATCCGGGAGCGAGACCGTTTCCGTGGCCCTGAAAAGACGGACCTGAAAATCCGGATGATGCAGATGAACCGGTTTCCGCATCCGGTAATTTCGCCTTAGCACTCGGTAACAGGTAAACGGCCCGGAATCGGCTGTAGCCTGGATGATGGAGTCCCGCAACCGCTCATCCACCCGCTCATCCGCGTCAAGAAGAAGGAACCACGGGCAGCTTATCCTTTTTACCCCTTTGAGGCGTTGCGTTTCTGCAGGGCCGTTCTGCTCAATAAAAAGCTTGTCCGTATATCGGCGGACGATCTCGGGTGTTTTGTCTGTGCTTCCGCCGTCTATAACAATGATCTCTTCCGCCCAAAGCACGCTTTTCAGGCTTTCTTCGATAAAAGCTTCTTCGTTAAAAACCGCTAAAACGACCGAAACAGGACATTTTTTCATGGAGACTTTCTAGACCCTGCAAAAAATCACACGGTCGGAGAATCTGGACCGTGGTGCTTTTTTTCTGCGTTCCAAGGCTTCCCGTAGCTTCGGGACCGCATCAAGAAACCCACCGACGAACTCTGTTTGTCCGCGCACAAGCGCATAGAGAAGACGAAACGGGAGCCAAAACAAATGGCCAGCCAGATAGCCTGCGTCCGTGACGTTCTTCCAGACGAAGAGAAAAGAATTCCGGTGATTGATCCTTAGGGTCCCGGTTTCCCCAAAGCGTTCGTTGAAAGCCACGGCACCTTTGTGATAAACGACCGAAGCCGGCTCGTAAAGAAGCGTCCAGCCCTTCTTCCATGCCCGAAAACACAGATCGCTGTCCTCGAGCCTTCCAGGCAAATAAAGATCGTCGTAACCATCAAGCATTAAGAACTTCCGGCGATCGAACGCACCATAACCGGCGGCCATTGTCAGAGAAGGAGTGTTTATCTTTTCTCTGTGGCCGGGAAAGCGGGAGCTTGCCCAAAAGATCCCGAACTTCATCCTGAATTGTGTGATACCCCCCTCAAATTTAGAGCCGTCAAAGGAAAGGCATTTTGGGGTGACCATAAAAACATTCACCGATTCTTCGAAGGGGCGAATCAACGGATCGATAAAATGGGGATCGACCTTGATATCATTATTCATCAGGATAGCGATCTCGCAATCGCTGTCTTTGAGATAGTCATTGTAGGAACAAAGAACACGATTTGCAGGAGCACGAACCAGCTTCAGGCCCGGGAACTGTTCCTTTGAACGCAGGTCGCTCCGGTCGTTGCTACCATTCTCAAGCAATGTTACTGTCACCCGGTGGCGCGAACTCTGCGCCGCCTCAAAAATCGACGGCAGACACTCCAACAACAGTTTTCCGCCATTGTAGTTTAAAATAACGATCTCAACGCGCATGTCATTCCGCCGCGGCAATCGCTAACATCTGCCAAGCCCAGGACTTTCGGATATGGCACAGGCCATCGATCCACCTTTTCTTCCACTTCGAGGAGTACGGCCCGTTGTAGTAGTAGAAATCAACGACACGGAAATGATGGCGTGATAGAAGCTGGCGGAAAACCGCTTCTTCGAATGCAAGCACATGCTCACGGTTGGGAACGACCCGATCGTGACAAAAGATCCCCCTCAGGGAGCGAAGCCCATAACAATTATCTGTCGTTAAAATAAACGTACCGCCTGGCGCGAGGTGACGGTAACAGCCATCCAGAAAAAGCCCGGGATTCGACAAATGCTCAATAAGATTTCCAGCGATCACAACCTCAAATTTTTCATTTAAAGCCAGAGACTCCGCATTGCCGTGGATAACATCGAACCCATTGCGCCGAAGCTCTTCGACTTCGCTTTCAGCATAATCCACGCCTAGGACTGATTTTGCCGTCGCACAAATCTTCCCATGAAGCCATTCGGGACTACTCGCGCTTGAAGCTTCATGGTTCACGCATCCGATATCCACCACCCTCTTTCCACGTATGAGGGGCTCTATAACCTCCCAGCGATCATTAATCATTTTTTTCATATCCATAGCTTAGCAAACCCTATTAAGAAGAACAACTGCATCTGAAATCATAATAATGATTCATAGATCCGGAGCGTTTCCCGCGCGGTTTTTTTCCATGAGAATTTTTTAATCTGATTAAAGCCTTTGTTTCGCAAGTCCAAACGCAGCTCTCTGGAAGACGCAAACCTTTTCATTCCTTCCGCGATAGCTTCCGTTGTGTACGGATCCACAAGGATTGCGGCATCCCCAGCCACCTCCGGCGTCGAAGTGCAACTGGAAGTCAGAACGGGACATCCTGAAGCCATAGCCTCAAGGATCGGCATCCCAAAACCTTCATAGAGCGATGGAAAAACAAGAGCCTCAGCTCCGCAATAAAGGGCATTTAATTCCTCACGCTCGAGAAAGCCGGGCGCAACCACAGAACCGGTTCGCAGGGAATGCCTTTCTGATAGAAACTCGACATATTTCCCATGAGCGAATGCCTTGGAACCGGCGAGCACCAACTGGAAATCAGGATAGTCAATCTGAAAACTCTTGAAAGCATCGAGGATTCGCCCAAGGTTTTTTCTCGGCTCCATGGTCCCCACAAATAAGAAATATCGCCTGCTGATCCCAAATCGCTTCTTGATTTCCCGCACAGCTTCATCCGGGATACTCGCGGAAAAAGCCTCATGGCCAGAAGGATAAACGACCCGAATGATTGCTTCCTTGATCTTTAAATGCTCGATCAGATCCTTTTTGGTATGCTCCGAATCCGCGATGATCCGGTCCGCATGCTTGATCACGAACGGCAGCCAATTCCCCCAATAGAACTCGCTGGGTTTTCCGATCTGGTTCGGGAAAAGCTTGCCCGCGATATCATGCACCGTCACCACAAGTTTGCAGGGTTTCCGAAACGCCGGGGCAAAAGCCGGGACATGCAATAGATCCACCCGGTCTTCACGCACAAGCCTCGGCAACGTCCAGTTCTCCCATTGAAGCCGCTCAAACGTGCTCACATTGCGGTCCTGAGGTATATTCCCAGCATAGACGCGAAGCGAAAAAGGCTCACGAATTTCCGCCTTAAGAGCCTCTATCAAATTTCGAGCATAGACACCCAACCCGCTTTGTCTACCATGGAGAGCCTGCGCATCAAAACCAACCACTGGCATAAAGATTAAAGGCCTTTCCCCTTGTAACGTTGCAGGTCCGCATCGACCATCATATAAACAAGCTGTTTAAAGCTGACGGAAGGCTTCCATCCGAGAACCTTTTTAGCCTTGGAATAGTCCCCCTTCAGCTCATAGATCTCTGCGGGACGATAAAACTGCGGGTCCACCTTGACATATTTCTCCCATTCTAAACCAGCCCGTCCAAAAGCAAGCTCAAGAAATTCCCGGATCGTATGCGTTTCGCCGGTCGCAGCGACAAAATCGTCCGGTTTTTCCTGCTGGAGCATAAGCCACATAGCCTGAACATAATCGCCCGCAAAACCCCAGTCGCGCTTGGCATCCAAATTACCGAGAAACAGCTCCTTATCGAGCCCCATTTTGATCCGGGCTACAGCATTCGTGATCTTGCGGGTCACAAATTCGAAACCCCGGCGCGGCGATTCATGGTTAAAAAGAATTCCGCTGCAAGCGAACATTCCATAGGCCTCGCGATAGTTCCTCGTTAGATGAAACCCCGCCAGCTTTGAAATACCGTACGAGGATCTCGGAAAAAGAGGCGTATTCTCGTTCTGTGGGCTCTGAGGCGCCACACCGAACATTTCGCTGGAACCTGCAAAGTAGAACCGGCACTTGGGCGCTCTCTCCTTGATCGCCGAAAGAAGCGAATGCGTCCCACCAATATTCGTATTCATGGTCGAAAACTCGTCTTCAAAAGAAATACTGACAAAGCTTTGCGCGGCAAGATGGTAGCACTCATCTGGCTGAATCTTCTCGATCACATTAAAAACGCTGGCATAACTTTCCAGCGAAGCCGAATGAAGTTTTACCTTATCCCGAATAGGGTTGATTCTCCAGGTCCGGTGCGTCGGGTCCTCCAATGCCACACGTCGTACGATGCCGTGCACGTTGTATCCGTTGGACAGCAAAAACTCCGCCAAGTACGAACCATCTTGTCCTGTAATGCCCGTGATTAATGCTTTTTTAGCCATAAAATCTCCATTTTTATAAGATGTTCGAACTTTCATTTTCGGCATCTGCTTCCAGAAACACATCACTAGCTGAAAGATCTTTGGGGGACTTTTTATAGCCGTCCTTTGAACCACCCCACGGTATCCACTTTCCCATAAAGGAAAAGATTTTATAACCCCTTTGAAGTGAGATCATGACGGGGGTCATGAAAACAAAAAACAAAAGCATGCGTAGAACAAGCCCTAAAACCTCCGACGAAGCTTGCGGCAAATGATCAAGGAACGTCAGCGCAAGAAAGAGATATCCGAACCGAAGCAATAGTGCGGCAGAAGATAACTCTTTCACTCCAGCTTTCACAAAAAGATAGTTTGTTAACAAATGAAAGCACAGAAAGTAAAAGAAGAAACTCAGGATCATCCCAGCAGCGACCCCGCTGATTCCGAGGCCAAGCAAAATCATCCCGACATTAATAACGCCCGAAACAATCAAAACCACGCCGATCAACGGTATTAAAAAAAGCTGCTTTCGAAGAGTCACAATGACCGTTGAGTAGGGCATGGTAAGCGCCACAAAAAAGCTTGCCAACACAAGATACTTAGCGGCAAGGATCCCGCTAATGTATTCCGGCATAAGCGCCGCGACCAAAAAAGGAGTCGCGATCCAGGCCATCCCCACAAGGACCATCATCGCATACGAAATACCGCTTAAGGATTTTTCAAGATAGGGCAAAATATCTTGAGCGTTTTCGTTCTTGCCATACTTTTCTTCAAAGTGCGGGATCATGACAATGCCAAACGAGTTTGGGATCTGAGAAAGAAAAGTCGAGAACATAATCGCGACCGTGTAGTACCCCAACTCCTGAAAACCAAGTAGTTTTACAATCACAAGTTTATCCAGAGTTTTAAAAAAAGATTCGGCAAAACCAAACGCCATCAGCGGGAATGCGAACGCAAGGATTTTTTTAAGTTCAGGATTCCATAGGATCCTGAAACCGAAATTGAAGTAATGTGAACAATATAAGATGTTAAACACAAAGCTGAAGATCATCGCGATCACAAACCCCATAAATTGCAAGGTAGGGGCCAACAGCGCAACTAAAAGCAAATTAACGACCGCGGACCAAAAGGTGAGCCGGCTTGCAACGTCGAACTTCTTATAAGCCCGAAGGACCGATATCTGGATACCGTTGATCCTTTGAAGTATGAGCAACGCACTGGCTGCAATGAGACCCCAAAATAGTGACGGATCCAGCTTTTCCCGAAAGAAAGCCGCAAATAGCAGCATGCCGACTGATGTGATGAAAGCCAGAGAAGTTTGATAGGTGAAAACAAGATTTTTGATCTCGGCGGCTTTGTCTTCCTCCTTTTTACCAAGATGGAATGGCACCTGTCTGGCGATCCCGGCGGAAGTCCCCAACGCGGAATAGCTTGAGTATGTGAGAATCAGCTGGAGCGTTGCCCAAATACCCATTTGTGCCGGCCCCAGATAGTTACGCGAAAGTATCCCTGTGACCATGGTAACCAGCTGCGCAAAAATGACGGCGGATGAATAGGAAGTTAACTGGCCCAGAATGATTCGTTTGTTACTCATGGGTGACGCGTCTCATCGGTGAGGACTTCATCCGTTGAATGATTTCATCAGCAACACTGCGCGTGCTCCCCGGGGTCTGAACCCCAAGGTAATATTCCCTTTTTTCGGCCGTCGGCATTTCAAAGCTGGCGGCTCCGTCTTTTTGTAATCGCTGGAGGCGTTCGCGCAATTCGACCGGGGTTTTAACGATGCTACAGAACCCATTTTCCGAAAACTTGTAAAGCGAACGGCTGTACGGTGGGAACGGATCAATAAAGATGGTAGGAAGCCCAATCATCGCGGCCTCGAGCAACGCCGTTGACCAATACGAGATGAGCATGACGTGGCTTTCACGATAGAGATCAAAAATATCCGCGCTGTGGGGCAGCACCCGAACCTTAAAATCCAACGGGCCTTGTTTTTTCACTTCTTCGTTCCAAAGCGGTTCTGCAACATGACTGTGGGGTTTGACGATCAACTCCACGGGGAGACCCCGCAGGCCTTGGATCATGCATTGAAAAGCGGGCCTCTGGGTCTGCTGGTAAAGATTTACATCGCTACCGAGAAACCCCCTTTGATCCGGGGAATGCTTCCAAAGACCGGTGGCGCAATAGAGTATCTTAACGGGAGGCATCGGAATCGAAACCATGCGTCTAGCCACTGCGACAGGCAGCAACCGGTCATAGCGAGGAACTCCGCTCACGCGTATAAAGTCCCCTCCGACCCATCCCCTTTTCTCATAAACACTCTTCTCAAATTCGGAATTCACGAAGGTAATCGATTGACAGAAAGCGCGCTTATCCTGCGGCACTTCAAAATCCAACGCAAGCGTTGCGTGGGAAACGCAGAAAACCGGAACTCCTCGCAGACGAGCAAACGCAGCCATAAAACCATTAGAAAGAGAGAAATCGTCATGGGCCAGGCACGCCCGGGGCTCCAATTCGTCGAACAATCTTTCTAAAAATATATACCGCCTCGCCAGATGACTGAGGTACGCGTCCATACGACTGAAAACAAGATCGGAAATAGCCCCGAAAAAATCATACTGCCCAGACCGGAGCAAATGCCGCTCGCTCAACAGCTTCAGGACCGTCAGGAGCTCCTGCTTGCGACTACGGACCCATCCACCTCCAGCGTCGTTGGGCCTTTTCGAAAAATGCGCCTTCTGAAAATACGGAATCTTACAAGCTTCCGCGAAACGCGCCCAGGGACCCTGAAAGAGATCAGAAAAAAGAGCGATTCGTTCTCCGCGGCCATTTAACTCAATGATTAGGGACGATAAATGATTCAATCCTCCGCAGGCCAGGATAGCACCCTGGTCCTTCTGGCAGGGTCTCGGCCCCAGAAAAGACCCCAAAACTCTTTTAAGTAGTTGAAGGATGCTCCTCCGTAATTTCTCAAAAAAAGGCCGCCGGTCCTCCAGGTATGGAGTTTTTGCTGCGGAGCGAGCAAATACCCGTTCGATCCCGATACCGCGATCAATTGCAATTTTCTCCAAAAAATATCGGAAAAAATAATTACCGGAAAAATCCGGATAGGAAACCGAACAAGTCTGATCCGGAATCCATAGAACTTCAGGATGGTACTTATTAAGGACGAGTTCCGCAAAGGCGTGGTTCTTCCGGATATGAACGAGGGTCCTGGAAAAGTGGTGGAAGATCACCGATGCCATGTCCACGCTCCGAAAAACCGATTTTTCCTGACCGGTCCGGATCGCTTCGCAGGCGACTTCACATCCCCACCGGTTAATCTCCGGCCAAAGGTCGCGGATGTCATATTCGGTAATCATCGCGTAACGAATGCCATCCGCCCGAAGCCGGTCCTCAAATTGGGGATTGTCGCAAATGACAAAAAAATCCCGCCGGCCCGGGGATTTCAGAAGCGATTCGTATTGAAACCGGTCTGAGACAATGGCAATCTTCATGCGAGGATCAGATGGAAACTTCCACATTCAGGTCTTCAGCCCGGTCGATCTCCAACCATTCGCCCCATACCGGAACGGCCTTGACTGAAAAACGGTTATTAATGAGCTCTTGGAGGAAGCTGGTCATATACATCTTCTCGAAAGGTTGACCGTCATATTTCCCCTGCCGGTCAAGGCCGTCATAAAAAGCCATGACGCGACGCAGCATTTGGGAGCGGATCTTGAAAAGGCCCATGTATTGGCCTTGGATCTCGTGATAACCGGACGGTTTTTTTCCAAGTTCCATGATAAACCCGCCGGCATCCATCTTCATGGTTTCCGCATCGGCCAACGGATCCGGCATCCGTTTCTGCCACAACTCTTTCCAATTCATCGAGACCGCGACGGATATATCCCCAGGATCGCTCAAGACCGCCTTGAGGATCTCGGGACCGTAAATGATGTCCCCGTAGCTCACAACGATATCATCGCGAAAATGCTCTCTGGCGCAAAAAAAAGTATAGACCATGTTGGTCGTATCGTATGCCGGGTTCAGCACGGTTGCTGCAAAAGGTCGGTTCACACTTTCCGCCTTATAACCCTTAATGACGACGATATCGGAGACCCCGCACTGCTGAAAGAGTTCCAATTGGTAATCGAGAATGGGCTTGCCACGATAGGACACCATGCACTTCGGACGGTCCTCCGTCAATGGTCGCAGGCGCCGTCCTTCCCCCGCTGCTAAAATGATCGCTTTCATCCAAAAATCCTCTCTAGTTTTTGAGCCATTAATGGGAGCCAAAAAAGCGTTTAAAATCGTTGATGTCCGTTTCCGCGTATGGTTGATTCCGTTCCGGATGCCACATGATAGCCAGAAGAGCTTTTTTTGAATCTTCCATGGCTTCTAGGACTCCGTCTTGAGCGCGTGCAAGCTCCTTGAACTGCGCGCCTGCATCAAGTACGCAAAAATTATGATAGGAGTTGACGGACCGTGGACCCGCCGTGAGGAATCGGGCATCGGCGGAGATCGAAATGGAATGCGTTTGCGCAACGTGACCGGGCCGACGTTCCAACCGCCCGCCGGCGAGTTGGCAGAGCAATTGCATTCCTCGACAGACCCCTAGGATCGGGATCCCATGGGACAACGCGAGAGAAACTAATTCGGTTTCAAAGGTGTCCCTTTTTTTGTTGAGTTCGTTGGATAGATCAAAAACTGACAGGTCATTGCCCCCTGTCAGAACGATCCCGTCCGGGGTGAGTGCTTTAAGGTAATCCTTTGGAGCAATACGGTGAGAAACAGGGATCGGGAGTAATCCGCAGCGGCTCAGGAAGGCGAACCAGGATGCGTCGAGCATTTCCCGTTCTTCTTTGTAGACTGGAACCAGTTCAAGGCGCTGGGTTACGAGAACCTTTTTAATCATCGGATCCTCCGGACGATCTTGTTGGCGCAGTCGATCTCGAGCGCTTCTGCCTGCGCCCACTGTAAATATTTTTTTTCTCCGGCGCCGATGACAGCCGGGATCTTCAATTCCGCTGACCGGATCGCCATGTGGGAGTTGGCTCCGCCGTACTGCGTGATCAAACCGGCAATCTCCTTTGAAAAAATCCAATCATATCCGGGATCCGCGCAACGAAGACAGATGATCTTGCCCTTTAGGGGGACCGAGAGCAGGTCCTCTTCTTTCACCGTCTCCGCGCGGCAACGGTCCAGGGTAATGTAATTAGGGGCATCGTCCATCAGCTCGAATTGGTAGATATCATCCGCTTGAAGAACCAGCGGCGGCATTTTGATGAGCTTTGTGGCTTCATAAAAAATCCGATTCCTGCTGATCTCCTCGCGTAAAATGCTTTCGAGGTCACGGTGATCGACAGTTGCGTATAATCCAAGCAGAGTTCGGATATCAAGGTAGGAGGCCTCCTGCCTGCTGATGCCGTAGCGTTCGCACAGCCCCGCGATAAGTTCGATCACCTCACTCACGCTTTTCGTAAAAATGAACTTTGAAAATTCCCTGCCCTCGATCGCGGCTCTCAGGAACCCGATTAGATCTTCGGGTCCGACTGTCCAGCCTTCCTTGTGAAGCAGCCTCCCGAGCTCTTTGAGCCTGGAGCCGGAAAGATCGAAAGGCGTCTCTTTCTTGAAGGGCAACGATCCATGACTGAAATACAGGTCGTAGCCGGTGTCGTAGCGGAGCGAGAGGATGTCGTAAGTCCCGGGGCGAAGATGGCCATAGATCTTGAGAAAGTCGTGTTTGCTGAGCGTGGCATGATCCCGCGACATCTGCTTCGCGACTGTATTAAGGGAGGACATAAAAGCCGCATACTCATTACGGGTCAAGAACCCGACATCCACAAGAGAGCGCAATATTTGAACCGCGATGAAACCGGCCCGTGCTAGACCGGCGAATGGAAGTGTTCCATAGCGACAGCAATCTTCACAGAGCCAATAGATTTTGTCGAGCAAGGGCAAGTCCGATCCAAGAACTTTTCCTTGTCGCTCCCGCAAATTCTCAATGCGCGCCAAATCCGCTGAAAAAACACCGCCTTCAGGCTTAATAACACTGTTCGTGAGATTACGAAGCTCATTTTTCAGCAATTGGATCTCAGCCTTCTGAAATCCGAAATCCAGGAGCTTTTCAAGTTTTGCATCGATACCGAAAAAATAGCATGAAAAAATAATGTCAAACTCGATCTTGTCATGACTGGCAGGATTCTCCTCCAGCTGGGTCAGATAGTAGTTCACCAGACGTTCCGTGAGGGCATCGGGCACACCCTTGGGAACGAATGAGTTCACACTGACGCGAACATCAATGTACGGATGTCCGACAAGCGATACCATCAACGGATAGGACCGAAGATTTTTATAGCCGTAATTATCCCGCTGGTAGGCCCAAGTCCGGTCCGTGATCAGTTGCTTGTAGAGTGAGAGCGCCAAAGGACGCGGTTTCACGCCGATCATTTCTGCGGGGTTCCAATCCGGCATTACTCCAAGAATCGTCCGGTTCCCGAACAGATAAGGATGTCGGTCGCTCAGCTTCAAAATTTTCTTGTGGATCTTTTGAAGGTAGAGAGGGACTTCCTTGGATTCCCCCCACCGCTCTTTCATCGCGAGAGGACGTACCTGCCAAATAAAAACCTCGCCGTTCCGGCCCAAGGCGAATTCCACGTCAAGTGAATCACATTGCAAACAGGCCTCGATATCCCTCAGAACCTTGATCAAATCTGAAAATCTAGAGTCCGGCGACGGATAATCCTTGAATTGGACATAGGTCTTCAAATGTCCCGACTTCCCGGCAGTCACACTTTGGGAGCTTTGGGTAGCATCATCGTAATTGATGCAAAAATACGGCCCGCCCGTGTCGAGGTCACGGGTGAACGCAACGCCGCTCAGCAAAAAATCTTTCAGAAAAGGCTGGATAAAAACCTGATGCTCCGGACGGGGATCGGGACCGTAGGAGGCAATGGTTGCCTCAATAGCTTTTACGAGAGCTCTCGGGTCCGCCAGCACTACGGCGGGAAACGATTGATAACGGCCGGCTTGGGATGCGGCTGCGCTGTCTTCATTGATCGCAGATGAACGAACAATCACCTTGTCGCACTCGGAGGGCATGGCCGCCGAGATTCTCTTGAGGCATCCATTCCGATCCGATTGCCAATCAGACACCGTGAAGCGTGCTTGCGGAAGAATGATGGCGCTGCTCAAAACCCCTTGAAGACGTTCGAGAGTTTCCGCTTTGGTCCCAAATTCAATCGTTGTACTATTGCGTCTATTCAGCATGCGACTTACCTCCCTCAATAAAAACTTTGGGCAGGGCTAAAAATCTTTTGATAATTTCCAAGCCGACGGGTCCGCTTTTCTCAGGGTGAAATTGGGTGCCGTAGCAGTTGCCGGAATGAATCGCAGCCGAAACACGATGCCCGCCGTAGAATGTGTCCGCAAGCCGGTTCGCGTCATTCGCAGGCACCGCAGTGTAGGAATGAACGAAGTAGGCCGTATCCCTGTCGGGGTGAGCAGATTCGAGGATGGTGCCAGCCCAGGAACGGCGACCGGTTGGGAACCTCAAAAGGTTCCAGCCAATGTGCGGTATCTTTTGCGGGATACCATCACTGGTAATGGATGGTATCAACGAAACTTTCCCGGGTATCAAACCCAGCCCCTGCGTCTCTCCGAATTCTTCGCTGGAATCAAGCATCAGCTGCATACCAAGGCAAATTCCAAGAAATGGTCGGCCGGAGCGACAGAACTCTTTGATAGCGTCCTTCAGGCCACGTTGCCGAAGTTCTCGCATCCCATCCGGAAAAGCACCGACGCCCGGAAGAACAAGGGATTCAGCAGACGCAATATCTTCGGCGAGCGCAGAAACCTTAACAGCTGCACCGCAGTACTCGAAGGCCCGGGTCACGCTGAGGAGATTGCCCATGCCATAATCCGCCACCGTAACTACCGTCATCCAGAGACCCTCACCACACGATGATGTACCGACAATGCGTCACGCATCTCCTGAAAGCTAACCGTCTTATAGTGCAAAACGTTGGCAACCGCAACCGCATCAGCCGACCCGGATTCCACCACATCTAGGAGATGCTGGAGATTTCCCATTCCCCCGCTCGCAATAACCGGCACCGGGACACCTTCGGACACCCGCCGGACAAGCGGTAAATCAAATCCCTTTTTTGTTCCTTCCTGATCGACTGAAGTTAAAAGAATCTCCCCAGCTCCGAGTTTAACGCCGGCCTTGGCCCACACGAGGGCATCCAACCCGGTGTGCTCCCGCCCGTTATCCGTGTACACTTCCCAGACGTCAGGCCCGGTCCGTTTTGCTTCGATCGATAAGACCATGCACTGCGATCCAAATCGCCGCGCGATCTCGGAGATCAACTCAGGCCGACGAACCGCCGCCGTATTGATTGCTACTTTGTCCGCACCCGCGCGCAGAATCGCGGCTGCATCTTCGACGGAGCGGATACCTCCTCCGACCGTGATCGGAATAAATACATCCTGGGCGGTCTTGCGGACGATCTCCGTGAGATTGTTCCGGTTATAAAGGCTAGCTACCGTATCCATGTAGATGAGTTCATCTACACCTTCCGCGTAGTAGCGCCGCGCAAATTCATTGGGATCTCCCATGACCCGAAGGCCTTCGAGGTGGATGCCTTTGATAAGGTTGGGGCCCTTGATGTCGAGCCTGGCTATAAGGCGAATATTAGACATTAGGGATTGTCCATCCAGATTGCATGCCGCAGCTTCCACTCACCCGATTCCTTTTTCCAAAGATGCGGGGAGCGAAACTCATTGCAAAGGTGAAAAAAATAGGCTCGGTCCATATTCGGACGCTCGAATCCTTTGTGCGCTACGGGGAATTCTTTTTCGGAAATGCTGAGATAGCGAAAGATCTCTTCCGCAAAACGTTCCGGGAACTCTCCATCAAATCGCTTGATCAGGGCCACACCCTCTTCACGTGTGATGTCAGCAGACCTGACTTCTTGAGCCGCATCGTAGGTGGCACGCCCAATCCCAAACTTGATGAAAGTCGTGTAGTAATGAAAGTCGTCGATGCGGTCATCGATACTGTTATATTTACTGTATGTTCCAGGGGTCCTCTCGGGCGAAGCCTGGAAGCCGCCGTGTTCCACCGCGTAATAGTAGCAGCTCTGCGGGTGCCACTTCAGATAATAACCGAGATAATGGATCTCAACCTTGCGCTCCGCGATTTGATCCGGACTTGCAGGTAAATAGATTTGCAGCTCTTTCTCATCCACGCCGTACTTTTCCTGAAGGTCTTTAAGGGAAGTGCCTCCGAGAAAGATCGTCGATTTATCCTTGGCGGTGAAGTATGCCCAATCCCGTTTGGCGGTCTTCGTGTCTTTGACGGGATTTCCGTACTCAGCCTCATTCTCCCCGTAAAAAACAAGAGGGATGTTGAACAACACAGCCATTTTGGGCGCGAATGCTTTCTGCCCGATAATGAACGGCTGAAAGGGATGTAAAAGATTTTGAACGGCCAATCTCGTTAAAAGGCGGTGGATCCGGCCATTGGGCGTGCATAGATAATTGTCAAATCCGGCCTGAATCCAGGCCTGCTGGTTCTTCCAACCCCAATCAGTATAGATATGGGGCGCCCAGGTCACCGTCAGGGGATGCATGCCATATTTATACTTCAAAATATGGGCCGCATAGAAGCTGTCCTTCCCCCCTGAGCCAGGAACCAGGCAGTCATAGTAACCGTCCTTGCGGCGGTACCGGTCGCACAGGTCCCGGAGGTCCTTGTCGCGTTGCTCCCAATCGATCGTTTTCTTCTTTTGTTCGGTCACATGGCACGCATCGCAGATTCCGTCCGCGTCAAAATGGATGGTCTGCTTCTTGGAGTCCTTTGTATGAGCATACTCCACGGTTGAATTGGGGCGTTGATTGGAGATGACGCAGCGGTTACAGAATTTCACCTCACGAGGCAACCCATATTTAGCCTCGAGCGTTTCGCCAGCAGTATTTTTACCAAGCATGTAGACCTCCATCAATGATGATCGTTTCTCCGGTTACGTAACTGGACGCGTCGGACGCGAGATAGATCAACCCCCCGACCATTTCTTCGGCTTTTGCCATGCGCCCCATGGGAACACGGGACGAATATTTTTGGCTAAAAATACTATTTTGCCCGCTCTCAACACCGCCGGGCACAAGCGCATTGACGCGGATATTTTGACGGGCCCAGAGTGCCGCGAGATATTTAGTCAGCCCGACAACGCCGGCCTTGGATGCAGCGTACACCGCGGGCGTATTTATCGGACGGCCAAGATATTTTGAGCCCGCGTAGATTCGTTGATCAGGCGCCGTAATCCCGTAAATCGAAGCAGTCTGGATAATACTGCCGCCCGTCTTTTGTATCGCTATTTGAGCGCCCACCGCTTGAGCGACAAGAAACATGCCGTCCAGATTGACGGCCATGACCTTACGCCATTCTTTGAGCGTATATTTCTCAACCTTCTCAAAAAACTCTTTGAGGTCATCCGTTTTGGTCGCAGCATTATTGTGCAGCACATGGATCTCCTTAAAAATTTTGACGGTTTTTGCGACCATTTTCCGGACCGAAGCAGGGCTGGAAACATCACAGGGGATCCCGACCGCACGGATCCCGTAGTCTGCCGTCAACTCCTTGGCAAATGCGGCACAGTCCTTGGCGGAAAGGTCCGCCACCGCGATATTGGCGCCGAATTCCGCCAAACCGCGGCAAAAGTTTTTTCCCAAGATCCCGACCGCTCCCGTCACGATCGCGGTTTTTCCTTTAAGACTGAAAAGCTGCTGGTAGGAGGTTTTCATAGGTATCCCTTCGCGGCAAAAAGGCCGGCTACTTCAAAATCAAATTCAACATCGATCTCGATCGAACGTTCACGCGGCATTTCATAAAGCAAGGTATCCGACTGGAACAAAATGTCCGAGTTCAAAAGCACCTCGCGACGCCAGACATAGATGGAAGCGTTCATGTCATAACATTTCGGAGCGTCCTGGCGCCGCACGACAGATCCGGAAGGTATCTTGGAAAGTTTGGCAACTCCCAGGCCGTCCACTTCCACCAGATTGAAGTAGGGAGATTTACGCGCAAGAGCGCCCGTGATCACATTCGACACTCCTTTTGTTTCCAGCACATGGACACAATTCTGGATATCTTCCACGATGCGGAAAGGCGATGTGGGATCCAGATCGCATACCGTAGCGTAGGTCTTCCCCGTGATTCTTTCAGCCTCCACCACGCAGTGACGGATCGCGGGAATCTTAGGGGCCGTATCCGAAGCCAGCGCGTCCGGCCGCTTGATCAGCAGATCCGCACCCCAAGTCTTCGCAGTCTCAAGAATCTTGTCCGAATCACTGCTGACAGCGATCACCTCGAAGAGACGTGAGGCCTTCGCCCGTTCAATACTGTAGGCGATCAACGGTTTACCGTTCAGATCGCGGATATTCTTATTGGGAACCCCTTTGGATCCCCCTCTGCCAAGGATCGTGCAGATCCTGATCACGTTTGCACCCATTTTTTCCTCCGGACCGAAGTTTCGGCCGCTTTGATAAGACGCAAGATCTCCTGCCCGAACCCGAAAGAGCAAAGTTCTCGATCACGTCCCGCCAGGACCGCGCGGTGTTCTTCGCGATAAGTAAAATCTCTCTCGACCGGAAGAACCCGGCGCTTGCCGTTCACCTCGATCCAGTGATTCATGAGATCCACTTGGATGTTCATGGTGGACGTGTTCACCATCACCGTGCGATGCCCGACGGCATCGACATAATTCATATGGACAAAAACATTCTCACAGCGAGGGGTTTTGATCATCAAGGAGAACACATCATCCGTTTCGATCTTCAGGCCACTGTAATGTCCTCCGGCCGCCGCGACCGAGCGCCATCCCCCCAGCAGCCAGGTGATGTAATCCAATTCATGGCTCAGGTCGCGGAGAACACCTCCGCCCTGGCCCTTGAGTGCTGAATAAGTTTTCCGGTAATTGACCTCCGGCCGCCATTTGGCCAGATCTTTACCCACGTAGGCCTGGACGGCCAGAACTTTTTTCCCTTTCAAGAGTTCACGGAGCTTGAGGATCAAGGGGTGAAAACGCAGGTTATAACCTATAACGATTTTCCTGAACCCTTTGGGCATGAATTTTTCCGGATCTTTAAATAAAGGTTTTTCGACCATAACCGTGCCCTTGAACCCTGAAGCACGAAGCTGCTTGAGTGTCCGCAAGTGTTCGCTAGTGCGGTTGGCGATCACGACATAACCGGGCGAAAATTCTTTCAGGGCCGCATGCAGATCCTTAAAGCACGGCGAGAAATCGATATCCCGGTGAGACACCACGCCCACCGCGCACCCAAGCTCCCGCAGGATTCTGGCATGCCTCGCGCCGATCGACCCATATCCGATAACTAAAGCCTTCACCCAGCCCCTCCTATCCGGATCTTCAACTT
Source organism: uncultured bacterium (assembly GCA_964606385.1). GTDB lineage: Bacteria > Omnitrophota > Omnitrophia > Omnitrophales > Aquincolibacteriaceae > Aquincolibacterium. The sequence goes on along the minus strand of CAZSFZ010000015.1, from coordinate 28,553 downwards.
TGCTAAGCTGCTGCCATATTGTTTTAACATTTTCTCACGATGAAAAGCGGCAGATTGAGAACGATATGCCTCATAGTAAAGAAGTTTAACCGGCAACATTCTTTTTGTTGTGTAAACATCGCCATTCATGTGTTCTTTCAATCTCTTTCGCAAATCATTCGTGCAGCCAATATAAATCCACTTTGTCTTCTCACTCTCAAGAAGATATACATAATGCCAAGACTTCGAAACTCGTCGGCTCACCCTTTTACCTCTCTCATCAGGAGGGGCTGGGTTAACATTTTCCCTCCGACAACTTCGGGAACTCCTGGTTCGCGCGTTCCAGATCGTCAATGCGGCCGATATCCAGCCAATATTCCCTGATGGGAAAACCGGCCGTGCTCATTTTGCGTTCGATCGCCTTTTCGAAAAGCTGCGGCATATCGAGCGGCTTATCGGGAGTGATAAGCGACCATATCTTAGGATCCAGCACGTAGATGCCCGCGTTCACGAAGAAGCGGTGGACCGGTTTTTCGTCGATCTTGGTGATCCTTTGGTCCTGGAGTCCCACAACACCATAGGGCACCTGAAAATCGTATTCCCGGATGCACATCGTGGCGACGGAACTGTGTTCGCCGTGGAAATTCAAAAGGTGCTGGAAGTTGATGCTGGTCAAGAGATCCCCGTTCATCACGATCACAGGCGCTGCAGGTTTTTCGGGAAGCAACCCCAACGCTCCCGCCGTGCCGAGCTTTTGATCCTCATCCAGATAGCGGATGCTGACATTCCAGCGGCTTCCATCCTTGAAATATTCCTTCACCATCTCATCCTTGTAATTGACCGAAATGTAGAACTTGTAGAAACCATAACTGATAAAATTCTCGAGAATCGTTTCGAGGATCGGCTTATTGCCCACTCTAAGAAGCGGCTTGGGCGTATTCTCTGTCAACGGACGAAGCCGCATGCCGAGTCCCCCGGCCATCAGGATCACCAGGCTCTCTTTCCGGTCCGACCGCAGCAGCTTGTCCAGGATCTCGATGCCCATCACATGGCGCTCGGAATCCAGTACCGGGATCTGATGGATCGAATGCTGCCTCATGAGCGCCAGGATCTTGGCCTGATCGTCATCGATATGAGCCGTCACAGGATCCGCACGCATGATAAGACGTACAGGCTGATCTAACGCCGTGCCCTTTAGGATCCCCCGCCGCACATCGCCGTCCGTCACAGTTCCGAGCAGCCGTCCCTCGGCATCCGCAACCAACGCAATCTGCATTCCGACCGTATCGATCGTTTCGATCGCCTTCCGGATCGGCGATTCAGGTTTGACCAGAAGATCTTTCCATGTCCCCATACCGAGCCCCTTTAGCCTTTGATGTTCCGATAAACAAGTAATTGCGCACGAACAAAACTCCGGGGGGCGATGCTGATCCCCTGGATCACAACCGCGCATGGCCCCAGGTGGCAGCCATCACCGATCGAAACCCCGCCTGACAAAACAACTCCGGGCGCGATATGCACATGAGACCCTATGCTGCAATCATGGTCCACGGAAGCGCGCGTGTTGATGATCGTATTTTCTCCGATTTTGCTTCCTGTTTGGATCACAACCCCCGCCATGACCTGCGCCCCCTCGCCAATCTGCACATCCTCGGCAACCACTGCGGAAGGATGAATAAGGGTCAAAAAACGGTAACCGAGTTTTTTGAAGCGGTAAAAGATCTCTGGGCGTTTCGAAGAGACCTCGATAGAGCCAAGCCCGTTCACAAGCAACACTTCGTCCGGTTTAAAGCCCGTGACCGCATCATCATTCCCAAGGACAGGAGCCGTCATTCTTTCTTTGGACACCCTCACAGGGTCGGCATCGGTAACGCCAATGACTTTTTCATTCATCAGATTCAGAACATCCAGGGCAACCCGCGCATGCCCGCCAGCTCCAAGCACGATCACCGGAAGTTTCATACCTTCACCTTTTGGTCCTTGGCATAATTTTTCTGCGCTTTTTTACCCATAAAGTCCCAATACGCCATCGGCGTCAACCCCTTGCCCGCACGCTTCGCCGTAAGGTTCTCCTTCGAAAAAAGCTCTCCGCGGCGGATCGACCGTGCAGCAACCAGCGACCGCCGCGCGGCCCAGACATTCTTCTTTTCAGAGGGCATGACGCGTTTAACCCCGTCTCCCATCGCTTTTTCTAGTTGGCGGATACCCTCCACCATCGCCCTGAGTTCGAAGGGCTCAAGCGATGCTTTATGGTCAGGACCCGGCATTTTCCTGCTGAGGGTAAAATGTTTTTCGACGACCGCGGCGCCTCTTGCCGCAGCTCCCAGCGAAATAGCGATCCCCGGAGTATGGTCCGAAAGACCTACCGCACACCCGAATTCATTCCGGAGCATATCCATGGCTTTTAAATTCACTTCCTCAAACGGAGCCGGATACTCCGTCGTGCAATGAAGCAATGTGACCTTTCGTTGCAGAATCTTCTGCGCTTTACCGGTCCGGATGATTTTTTTCAGCCCGGGCGAGGTCGGGCTTGCCGCAACCGGATTCAGATATCCGAATGCCAATACCGCCAGCGCCTCCCTCACGTCGGAAAGATCCGACATCCCCGTCGCCAGGATGACGGGCAGTCGTGTCCGCGCGGCCGCAAGCAAAAGCGGGCCGTTGGTCAGCTCACCAGACGAGATCTTAATCCTTTTCATCCCAATCCCCTTCAAAAAGTGGAGGCTCACGGGATCGAACGGCGTTGCGAGGAACTCGATCCTTTTTCGTTTGCAATACCCCGCCAGTTCGCCGAAAGCCGCGGGTGAAAGCTCCAATTTGCGAAGCATTTCAAATTGTCTGGAGCTCGAACCATGATCCGTTTCCTGATACCTCGCTTTTGGTGTCACCCGCGTTACGATCTCATCCGTACGAAAACTCTGGAACTTTACAATATCGGCTCCCGCTTTTTTTGCGGCATCCACGAGCCGTTTCGCGAGCTTCAAGGAGCCGTTATGATTCACACCCGCTTCCGCAATGATGAGCGTTTTTGAAGGTCTCATGACACGACATCCCGGAATTTCTTTCGCAAAGCGGCTATTGGGTCCTCGACGGAACGCAGAATCTTCCATATCCTGCCAGCGGTTCGTCCATCGCCATAAGGACTTACTGTTTTTGCGCATTTTTTTTGAAAAGCGGCTTCGATCGCACGCTTGATGGCAGAAGCCTCCGGCCTGCACGAGATCACCGAAGAAGCCCGCAACCGGCCTTTTTGACGGTTCCCGATATCCACCGTGGGCTTTTTCATGAAAGGCGCCTCATAGACACCGCTGGAGGAGTTCCCGACAACGGCATCCACGTGTTTCATCGTGTTCAAATAAAGCCGGTGCCCCAGAGAAGGAATGAATCGAGCGTTAGGCCTCGCCGACACGTATTGCTTGATCATTCGTAGAAGCTTTGCGCTGCCAGGATCCGCATTCGGCGCCGTGAAGATCAGCCCCGTATTCCGTCCGGATGCGTCCAAGGCCTTCAATAATTCCGCTAATTGTCGCTCCGAAGGGGTCGTGCCGAGCGTCACGGGATGAAAAGTAATCAGAAGATTTTTTGCAAGCAGTTTGAACTTCAGGAGACGTTCCAATCCGGCGCGGTTCAACCATTCCGTTTGCCGGATGCCATCCAACCCCAAGTGACCGACGTTAAACACACGGCTGGGGTCTTCTCCAAGCTGGCGGATCCGGGCTGCCGAAGCCGCGTTCGTCGCAAAATGAAAGTGGGACATCTTTGTGATTGCATGACGGATCGCATCGTCAAACGCGCCCTCAGTCACGTCTCCGCCCGCGATGTGCGCCACGGGGATCCTGAGGACAAGCGCGCAGGAAACTACGGCCAGTATTTCGCAACGGTCTCCGAGAACAACGATCAGATCCGGCTTCAATGTTTTGAACGCCTTCGAAAAACCAAGAAGAGCCCGCCCCATGGCATCAGCAGTCCCAAATGATGATCCGTCATTCTTGGTAATAATGGAAACCTTCTTATCGATCCTGAAACCGTCTTTACGGATCTCCCTCCATGAAGAACCCAAAGCGGGAACGAGATGACTTCCGGTGACGATCAACTGCAGCCTCACCGAGCGGTCTTTACGCACCACAACCATTAATGGTCTCAATAGACCGTATTCAGCTCGCGAACCAGTGACGACACAGATATTTCGTTTTTTCATAAGGATGCACTGCTTGGAATATTAATGAGACGCGATTCGATATCTTCCGCTACGGGAACCTCGGCGCGCGGGCAATCCGCGAACATGGGCAGTTTATGCATCAAAGTCCAGGCTGGACGCGCCTTGATCCCGTCATTCCGCAAATAATCCAGCAAAGCGTCACGCTCCTGAGCTGGTCCGTTATCGAGCAGGATCGCGTTCAGCCAGAAATTGCTCTTCGCATAGGACGGTTCGTCCAGGAACCGGATCCCCGGAATCCCCGAGAGCGCCTTTTTGTAGCGCATCGCGAGCTTCCGCTTTTGATCCAGAAAGAACGCCATCTTTTCCAGCTGAGCCACGCCCAGCGCACCATTGATATTCGGCATCCGGTAGTTGTAGCCGACCTGGTCATGAAAAAAAATGAAGGGGTGCGGTAATTTCGCGGTGGTTGCGATATGTTTTGCCCGCAATCCGAGGTCTTCATCATTGGTCAGGATCGCGCCGCCTCCACCCGTGGTGATGGTCTTATTGCCGTTGAAGCTCAGGACCGAGAACTTCCCCCAATTCCCGACATGCTTGTTCTTGTAATAAGAGCCGAGCGCTTCCGCGGCGTCTTCGATCAGGGTGATATTGAATTTCCTGCAAACTCCCAACAACGCATCGAGGTCCGAGGGATGGCCGAAGGTATGCATCGCGATCAGCACCTTGATCTTCCGTCCGGAAAGACGGTTGTAGCAATCGCCTCCGCGCAGTTCCGCTGTCGCACTGAGATACTTCTCCAAGGCGACTGCATCCACGCCGAGGCTCACTGGCTCACAATCCACAAAATGAGGGATGGCACCGCAATAAGTCACGGCATTCGCCGTTGCGACGAACGTAAGGTCCGGGATAAGGACTTCGTCTCCCGTATCCACACCGGCCATCTTAAGGGATATATGCAACGCCGCCGTCCCGTTCACGACCGCAAACGCTCGTTTGACCCCCGTGAATTCCGCGAGCTTCTGCTCAAAAACGTCCACGAACTTCCCGACCGACGACACCCAATTGGTGTCCAGGCATTCTTTGATGTAGTTCCACTCATTCCCGCAAAAGAACGGCTCGTGGAGCTCGACGTTCTTCCGGTCCGCGGGAAGGCAGGACCGGATCGCTTGCAATACCCGGGATCTGTCTAACGATGTTTTTAGATGTTGCATAGATGTGTTTTGTATTGAACCAGATGTCCGCTTTTCTGGAACCAGCGGATCGTTTCTGTAAGCCCCTTTTCAAAACCTGCACGGCCGCCGCACCGGGGCGTCCATCCGGTAAGTTTCTTCGCTTTCGAGTTATCCGCCCAAAGCCTTTCAACCTCACTTTTCGCGGGACGTTTACGCGTGTCGTCCGATTCAATCTTGATCTTCGAGCCCATGAGCTGCTTGATGATCCGGGCCGTCTCTCCGATCGATATTTCAAAATTACTTCCAAAATTAATCACTTCTCCGACTGATTTCGGCGAGTTCAAAACAGCAGTGTAAGCACGCGCCGTATCTTTCACGAAAGAAAAATCGCGTGTGGGATGAAGGCTCCCCAGCTTCAGCTTCTTCGCGCCTTGCGCGATCTGGGTGATGATCGTGGGAATGACCGCCCGAGCGGATTGCCGTGGACCGTAGGTATTAAAAGGACGGACCACCGTGACAGGCGTTCCAAAAGATTGATAAAAAGAGAGCGCAAGCTGGTCCGCCCCGATCTTGGTCGCGGAATACGGCGATTGCCCCTGCAGCGGATGGTCTTCCGTAATCGGAACAAAACGCGCGGTTCCATAGACTTCGCTTGTAGAAGTGTGAAGGACCCTCTTCACGCCTAATTCGCGGGCCGCCTGCAGGATATTGAGCGCACCTTTGACATTGGTATCGACATAGGAATCGGGAGAATGATAGGAATAAGGAATACCGATCAGCGCGGCCAAATGCATCACCGCATCGCAGCCGGTCATGGCTTTTTTGACCCCATGCGGGTCGCGGACATCTCCCGCAAAAACATCGAGCGATCGCTTGACCGTTTCCGGTAGCGTGTCCAGCCAGCCCCAAGAGTTGAAGGAATTGTAGAAAACGAAAGCACGGACATCATACCCCTCCTCCAGCAGATGTTCGACAAGATGAGAACCGACAAAACCATCGGATCCCGTCACAAGAATGCGTTTATGGTCGCGGCTCATGTTAGGCTCCTTTCGAATCACCGGATCCTGTTTCGGTCTCATCAACTTCATCGTGAACCCAATGACGGGCTTTATTATAGGCTTTTCCGACGGTGTCCTCGAGCTCCGGAGATATCACACGCAAGATCTCTTTGCCCATGATCCGGTATTGTTTTCCAATCTTGGCGGCACGAATGAGCCCGCTCTTGAGCATGCGAGTCATAGTGCTCTGACTCACTTTGAGATAGACCTGTGTTTCTTTCGGTGTATAAATTACATCTTCCCTAATTTTCATTGTAAACCTCTCTGATATATCTAAATATAGCAAAATATAACTTTGAAGTCGTTAGATGTCAATAGGATTATTTTGGATCTAAATGAAAAAGCAATGCCGCAAATGCAAGCTTTCAACAAATCAGGAACCAACGCGTAAAAAAAACATTCTAGCTTCCACCGCAGTAATTTCTTAAAATTATAAGCAACAGCTATTTTCCATCTCGCCCAAAGCTTGCCGAGGTATCTATTGACCCACAGCAAGCGTTAAGACATAATACCGCTTCATAATCGTTAAAATCGAACAACAACCCATGAAAAACATCACATGAAGAAGATTGCTCTTAACATCACAGCATTGCTTTTTAGCTTAATCCTGACCGTTGCGTGCCTTGAGCTGGCCGTTCGGGCTTATCAGATACTGTTGGACAGAAAATACGGAACCGACAACGCTGAGGCGTTTCTCCACGAATACGATCCCATCAGAGGTTGGCGGAACAAGCCAAGCTCCTCGGCCGAATTCGTGAATCGTGAAGCGGGAATCCGAAACATGGTCACAATCAACTCCAAGGGACTCCGCGATGAAGAATTAGCCTATGATAAGCCTAAAGGAACCCTTCGCGTCCTACTCCTCGATGCTTCCGCGATCGCTGGATTTGAGGTGCCACAAAGCGAGACCATTGATGCCCGTCTCGAATCGCTACTTGACGGCAAAGTTACATCTCAGGTCATTAACGGGGCAACCCGGGCTTACGGTACGGACCAAAGTCTGCTCTTCCTGATGTCGGAGGGCATCCGGTACCACCCAGATATTATCATTTATGTCGTCTCGGAGCTTGATCTGGACGACAATCTTGTAATTCATAAAAGAAACCGTACTTATGGTAAATCCTACTTTCAGCTAAAACCGGACGGCAACCTGGAACTCAGAGGAACCCCGGTCCCACAAGAATTCACACCCGACGATCGCACGCTAATGGCCGATCCGCTCGCACAGCGTTACGTCGACCTGATTTCCGGCATCCACCCCAAACATGAAGCCGCAGCACAGCCTGAGAACGCCCCGAAAACAAGCTTAAAACTGGTGGCATTCCGAAAATTCCTTTACGAACATTCCGCTCTCTACCGACTGATTGCCGCACAGCTAAAGAACTCGTCATTAACGCGTCACATGGTCCAAAAGATGGGCCTCACTCGCGATAACGATGTCCCGAAGCCGCCGGACTTAATCGACCTAGAATGGAAGATCACATCAGCCCTTTTGAAGGAAATGAAGAAAACCTCGGAACAAGCGAATGCAAAATTTGCATTGTATGAATTTTCGAACGGCCTCTCCTGCGATCCCAAGTTCGACCGCCTTGAACAAGTTAGCAGCGACCTCGAGATTCCGCTGATCAAGACCCGTGAGAAGTTTCAAAAAGCTCAACTAGGAAAAGAAAGGCCGACTTTCATTCGCGATGGACACTGGAATACGCGCGGCCACCGACTTGCAGCCGAGATCATCGCTCAGTTCCTCACGGAGCACGGCTGGCTGAGCACCTCATCCGAACCGCCGCAGCCATCCTCGTAGTGGGCGCTTTTGTCATTCACACAACATTATTCACGCGCGCAGCGCAGAGCTTAACATGATCAAAAAAATGATAAGTAATTTTCTGATTTTTGTTTTAACGGTTACTGTCGGATTTTGTTGCGCCGAATTTGCACTGCGAATAAAAAACAGCGATCAGAAAAATTATAACATCGAAATGTGGCGCTACTCGAAACTCCTGAAGAAGAAAAGCGACGATCCCCTCCTAGGCCATGAACACATCCCAAACGCATCCGCGCGTTTGCAGGGAGTTGAAATCCTTCTAAACAGCCGCGGAATGCGCAGCAAGGAACCGCCTTCGGATCTGACGGGCAAACAAAAAATCCTGTTTCTTGGAAGCTCTAACACTTTGGGCTGGGGTGTCCCCGAAAAATCAATCATGACCTCCATTATTCAAAAAGAACTTGGGGACCAGGCGATTGTTTACAATGCAGGCATCGGTAATTACAACGCTGTGCGCTATGTCGAATTATTGGATAAACGCTTACGCGACATCCGCCCGGACATCGTCATAGTCAATTACTTTGTAAATGACGCTGAGGCCTTGAAGCCTGGGGGCGGTAATTTTTTCCTTCGCCACAGCGAACTCGCTGTAATCCTTTATCATGCCTTTCAGACATTAGTAAAGCCCTATAAAACACTGGAAGACCTTATCGCCTATTACCACAGGGTTTATGCCTCAGATAGTGATGGTCGAAACGCTATGGAAGCAGCACTTGCAAGACTTGATGCGATGTCAAAAGAAATGGGCTTTAAGGTAATTTTTACGATGGTCCCCGACATCCATCTGACGAACCCTTACCCATTCGATTTCATTCACGAACAAATGAAAAAAATCGCCGCAAAGCACAGCTGGACTTATGTGGATTTTAGCAAGACCCTCGGTCAAGTGGACGCGAAGTCCTTATGGGCCATGCCGGGTGACCCCCACATCAATTCGCTTGGCCAAGAACTCATGGCCAAAGAATTGCTCGCTTATCTTAGATAGGGCTGCCACGGCGTGCTATTTTATTCCATAAGTTTTTTTATATTTTTAACTTTTTTCCTCCCAGGCTTTATTCTCCTCAAGGGACGCGCGAGAATTTTCTTTACCCTGCTTGGAAGCTATGTTTTCTACAGCTGGTGGTACCCCCCCTACATCATTTTGATCTTAGGTCTGACCCTGTTCGGCTATTTCGCCGGAAGATCCCAGCTGTCCTCCGCCAAAAAATTCGCGTTAATTCTAACCGTTCTTTTCTTGCCTCTTGTTTTTTTTAAATATACCAATTTTTTTCTTACTAATTTAGAAAAAGTTTTCGGCTTCGAAACCACATTCCGAGGCCACTGGCAATTACCGCTCGGCATTTCCTTTATCACCTTCACCGTCGTTGCGTACCTCATGGATATCCGACGGAAGAAGGCCATGCCGGAAAAGGACCTTTCCAAGTTCGCGCTTTACATCGCATTTTTTCCCCATCTTATCGCCGGGCCGATCATGCGCCCGCACGAGCTACTTCCGCAGCTAAGCCATCTCAAATTCAAATCAAAACTTTTACGGATGGGGCTTCTTCTTTTCGCTGTCGGCATGGTTAAAAAAGTCGTTTTCGCGGATACGATCGCTCCCATCGTGGACGCTTATTACAGGCTCGATGCGCCCTGCACTCTCGCTCACTCCCTCTTTGCCTTTTACGGTTTTGCGATCCAAATCTATTGCGACTTCAGCGGATACACGGATATGGCCCTCGGCATCGCCTTCATCCTCGGCGTGCGCCTTCCGTTGAATTTCAACCGCCCTTATGCGGCGGACTCGATACGAAACTTCTGGCGCCGATGGCACATCACTCTTTCACGCTGGCTCCGCGACTATCTTTATATTCCACTCGGCGGAAGTCGCCATGGATATCCACGAATGATCACTGCTTTGCTAATCACGATGACCCTCGGCGGATTGTGGCACGGAGCAGCTTGGACCTTTGTTGTCTGGGGGCTCCTGCACGGGATCTTTCAAATCATCGAGCATATTGGGCACACCCTCCTCAAAAACAAGACCCCGCTTCCTTGCTGGCTAAAACAAGTATGGACATTCCATGCCGTTGCGGTGGCTTGGATTTTCTTTCGCGCCCGGAGCTGGGAAGAAGCTCAGAAAATATTTCATGGGTTCACAGTCCTCGAGGATTGGAGCCCCGTCCTCTCCGCCAATATTTTCCCGATTTCACTGATTGCGATCTATTTCCTAGTCCAGCGCTGGGATCGGGTGTCCTTTGTCGCCTGGACATCAAAAAAAGCACCTGCCGCCGCTGTTTATGCTGTCGCCATTGTTTTTATTCTCATGAGCATTGCCATGTCCGTCGGAAACCCGAGCGCTTTCATCTATTTTGATTTTTAAATCAAACTTACGCTGATGATCAAACGATCTCTTTTCTGGAATACGTTCGCTGCGACGCTCTTAGGTAGCTTTACGATCGTTTGGTTTTATTGTGGCCTTCCCTATAATTTCAGCGCGGACCTGCCGGCTCACGATGCTGTTCTAAAAAGCATGAGCTATGCGGATCTCATCCGCTACACGCTCAATCCGCTAACCCCCGCATGGTTCTTCATGACCGAGATCGGTTACTTAAGACCTATTTACTACCTGTTCGTGAAGTTCTTTTTCGATCACTTCGGCGCAAGCTTAATCCCGGTCCACATCGCAGTGGCCATCGGATTGGGATTTTTAAGCGCTTTTTTCTTTCTGGTATGCGCGTGGATTACCAGAAAAAAGTGGCTCGCCTGGCTGATCGTTCTTTTCTACGCGGGGATCCCGACCAATGCCCCCATGATCGCCGGATACCTCGCGCTTGACCTTCAATACCTGCACTCCTTGATCAGTATCGCTGCGCTCGTCTGCTTCGCCTTGCTGACTTTCCCAACCATCCGCAAGCAAGCTTCGACCACTGCCCTCACCCTCGGCTGGATTCTATTGACCTGGATCTCGATCAAATGGAAATCCTCCGAAAAACTGCTGCCTTTTATCTATCTTGCTTTTCTTTTTATTAAGATCCCGGGACTGATCCGCTTAACCGGCATCAGAAAACCTTTGCTTCTCCTTGGGATCAATTTGGCAATGTTCATCTTGGTCGTCCCCTTACAGAAGGCGGAAGTAACCCTGAAAGACCCTTCTGCTGTTTCCTCGGAGAGCTCTTTACATATTTATACGGCCAAAGACCAGCGAATGTTCCGCTCCGATCCGGCCAATATCTTTTATCGTAGTTTCTTCGCTACCAACCAGCCCAACCCTCTGCTCAAGATCAGTTCCGACGACATGCCCTATTCCCTTGCCGGAAATCTTGGGCTTTTGTTGTTCATCTTCTTCCTGACCGGCATGGCGGGAAGCTTCTGGATGATCCGCAGACGCCGGCGACTTCAGCAACGCAGATCTTCCGACCTCCTTGAGCATGCATTCGTCCTCACCACCCTCTGGTTTTTTGTGGTGCTGGCATCATTCGCATCTGGAGCTCCTCTCGAAGAAGTGCGCTATCTCAATTTTGCCATTGTTCCCATGATCCTTCTTCTTATTTTTCTTATCCGTTTTTTGTTTGATATCATCGGAGCAGCCCCATGGAAAAAAAGGATTCTCTCGATCGCCTGCCTCGTCATGTTCGCGATCCCGATCGCGCAGAATTTTCTGATCCTTTCAAAATGGGTGGGGCATTTCGGCGGCATGCAGCATGTTCTGTTTGAAGCGGAGAAAACGATCTACGAGAAGGTCCACGGCCCAGCGCCTTTCGCGCTCGCGATCCATTACAGCCATCCCCAACTTGAGCGTGATCACACATTTGTCTGCTGGTACCGGCACCCCGCGGATTGGAAAACTGTTTTGCTGGAACGGGCGGGGTCAGGGGCTCCGATCTTTGTGCTGTCGCGCACAGACGATGATGCGTATTTGAAGGAGATCAGGGCCCTAGGCTTTTCCCTTTCCGAGCCAAAGATCTTTAGACTTATTGATGCAAAACCCCTCATGTTCGGTTTTGCCCGGCATCTAGGGAAATTCGGTCTTTCGAAAAAGATGAAGAAAAGAGAGGTTCTTCTTTACGAGGCAAAAATCACGGAAGGTTCATCGACTAAAGAAGCGCAGCCTCCACACCATCCAAAGGGCTTCCCAGACGATCCGGCGTGAGATCTTGGAGTCCCCTTTCTTCCGGTCGGTGAAAGTGATGGGGATCTCACGAATGCGAAATCCATGCTGGAGCGACCGGTATTTCATCTCGATCTGAAAACAATAGCCGTCGGAACGGATCGAATCCAATTCGATCGCTTCAAGGACTTCACGCCGATAGCAGACGAATCCGGCCGTCATATCGCAAATGGGAACGCCCAGGATCAATTTGCTGTAGATGCTGGCCCACCGGCTTAAAAGCACTCTCTGCCATGGCCAATTCGCAATTCGACCGCCTTCGATCCATCGGGATCCCACCACCAGGTCGCTCGTTTTCAAACCTTCCAGAAATTTCGGAATATACCGGGGCCTATGCGACAGATCGGCATCCATTTCCATAAAGGCGTCATAGTCGCGCTTCAAACCCCATTTAAAACCGGCCACATACGCCGAACCGAGACCTTGTTTTCCGGGACGGCGCAAAAGATGGATCCTCGGATTCTGACGGGTGAACGAGTCGACCAGATCCCCCGTTCCGTCCGGAGAGTTGTCGTCCACGACGAGGATATCGATCCCGTGGTCCACATTCATGAGACGGCCGAGCAAGCGCTCAATATTATCGACTTCATTGTAAGTCGGTATCACGATCAACATTTTCATTTTTTAAACTCGTAAAGTTGTGCCGGTCCCGATAAGGGAACAGACTCTTTTGCCTGCTGCCGGAGATATTCTTTCAGTCCCAAGCGACCCTGCATCTCATTCCCCTGATCCAGGTAGATCCAGCTGGCGCCGTGAGCGCGCATACCCGCCAACTTTTTCGAAACTTCCTCCAAGGATCCGGCGTCACGTAATGAAACTCCCCATCCCCGGCGGTTCGCGTAAAACATCATGGCCGCCGCTTGCGGATGATCGAAGATCACACGGTCTTCGGGCTCCGTTACGGAGGCGATCTTTTGGGCGGAACTAAGCCAGACCCCTGAAGCGGAATGCGTTTTGAAGACCGGCCGCCAGGCCAACGCAACAGACAGCACGACAAAACCCATCAAAAGAAGACGGCGATGCCAGGCCCCGCCCAACTTCCGGATGCCCTGCGCAGCCATGACCGCGATCCACGGCGAAAGAACGATCATGTAAAACGGATGATCGGCTACCTTCCGCGGCAGAAGCAATATGACAGAGACTCCCGCGACGATCCACGCGACCGTCTCTAACCGTTCCGAGCGATTCTGATCGTGCAATGCACGGAGAATATAAGGGATGAGAAGCACTGAGGTCAATTGAAGAATCCCCGTAAGGATCCCGCGCCAAAATGAGAGCTCTCCATAAACAGACCACGCCAGAAAACGCCCCTGCCCCATCTGTCCGAAAAGGCTGTGATGCGCGCTGAACGCAGAGTTGAGCATCGTCCACTTTATAAAAGCCATCCATAAAAGGACCGGAAGAGCCGCACCCAAAGCAAATAAAACAAGCTTCCGCCTGGACCCTAGGGTTCGAAAAAATATAACCGCGAGGGGAATTGCCAAAGCCAGAAAATGGATCCTTGCGATCGCGGCCAGTCCTAAAATAAGACCCGCTAGAAAAAGGCGGCTTGGCCCGATCCTCCACGCCAACATGAAAAAAAAGAGAGCGGCTGTCTCATTTTGAAAACTTACGCCATAGATCAAATTCATCGGTAAACACAAGAAAAGGAACATGGCGGTATCCGCGATCCCGGCAAGGCCGCGCACCCGAAGGGTCGAGCGAAGTAAAAGCGCGGCCCCGGTAAGAAAAATCGCTGATATCGCCTTCCCCGAAGCCGCCAGCAGGATGTGCGGCATGTAGAATATCCGGGCCACGATGGCGCTAAGGGCCGATCCATAGGGATAATAAAGCAAATGCAGCAGAGGAACGCCATCTTTTGTGATCCCGTAGGTCTCAAAGCGCAAAAGATCGAGGGGCGGTCCCGCCATCGAACCTGCCATCATGGCGTTGACGGCTTGATAGCTTCCGAAATTTCCGAACATCGGAACCATGGACGCCGGCACCCAAAGGAACCACGGCAGCAGAAGGATCAGCAAGGACACATTCGCCTCCTCTCCTCGCCCGCCAATTTCAAATAAGCACCAACAAAAATCCCGTTCATGGCCGACTCTTTGTGAGACAATGAAATTTTGAAATCGCGATAAGACGATTCTGAAGGCCTAAAATCCTGGCCGCCAAAAAGAGCGTTCGCAAAACGACATTTTGGAAAAAACCGAACTTATAGCGTGCCAGATCCGTTTCCGTTTTCCACTCATTTAAGACCTCGAAATCGTGCCTTGCAAGCAACCCGCGCAAACCTTTTTTAGAAAAATAGCTGGTATGCTCGAGGATGTACCACTTGGAAGCGGGCCCGCGGACCTTCCCCAGGCTCAATCCATAGATCAAGCGCCCCGCCAGCGAAACGCTATTTGGGTCATACGGAATCGCGATCAACAGACGGCCTTCCGGCTTCAAAAGCTCCCGGCACTTGGCCAGCAACTTCCCGGGATCCTGAGGATGCTCCAACACATCCCAGAGCACCACCACGTCGAATTTGGCAGGCGCCGCATACTCAAAAACATTGACCTGGAGGGCATCCACCCCGCGAGCTTTTGTTTTTAAAATATTTTCGGAACTTGACTCGATGCCGAAGACATTCCATCCCCTTGCTTTTGCAAAAGCAAGCAAACCACCGGTGCCGCAGCCGACCTCACAAAGATCCCGTCCCCGGACCTGTCCTTCGAGATCCAACAATGCCCTCGTATAATCGCGAGCGGTCCGTCCCTTCGGGTCCAACGTGTCATATTCGTAATACTCCTCCAAGGCAGGATTGATCTCCTTCAGGGACTCGGAGTTCTGGTACAGGGCGATCTGCGCTGCTTCATCCAGCGAAGGATCCAGGTACTTGATCCCGCAGGCACAATCAAAGACAGACGTGCGTTCAAGTTTAACGATGGGGGCCCTTCCTGCATTCGATTTTTGACAGGCCGGACAACAACTTCGTTGGGTTAATTTTATGACCATTCTGATTCGTCCTCCCAGATCCTGGGTTCTGTTTTACAACACGGGCACTAGCCAAACCAAAAAGCCCGGATGACTTAAAGAAGCTCGTAAAGCTTATAATCGTATTTTGCTTCTTTAATGTTTTCTGAAGCTATTTCCACCAAAAACTTCGCTTTCAACGGATCTGCAAGAAACTCCAAAATTTTGGATCTGCGCTCGCCATCACCCGATGAATTCAAATCTTCCGCTCCGGCTAAAGATGTCAGCATCACATGAGTAAATCCATGGCTTTTTAAGTAGCCTAGAACTTCCTCTGACGACCGGCCGCGGGCATAATCCGTAAAAAAATTAAAATTGCGCTCGCGCACCATATCTCTTTTGAAATAAAAAGCCCGGATCTCCTCCACATTAAATATGCGGGCATTTTCAGGAAGGTTCGAGTTGACCCATTTGGTGACCGGCGAGGTCCGTTCAAGGTTATCGAGGTATTGATCCGGCGACCATTGGCCCGATGCCAACATAAAGTGATAGCGGAAGTGATAGAGCGTGGCTCCCAATAAGCAAACAAGGAAGCCCGCCAGAACGGTGATCGCGATTCTTCTTAACCACATCTTCGCCTGAAGAGTGACCGCGAGATCCTGCGCACCAAGGCCGAAAAGGATGTACCACGCTGGTAAAACCGGCAAAAGGTACCGACTTGCCTGCGTTGTGAAGAACCACAGAACCGTACCGATCATTGCAAAAACCAGAAAAGGCACTCCCCGACGCTTGAGCGCGGCGAGTATAAGCGCCGGAATCGCCAGAGCCGCGATCGGTCCGATCCAATGCCCCCGGCCAAAGGCATCCGGATTGAATGTTAAATGGAACGGCAGCAAGATCAAATTCGATAGGGTTTTAGGAATGCCCGGGTCCAGATAAGTACTGTAATTTGTCATCCCGATCGTTCCAAAAAATTCACCAAAATACGGGAAAAAAGGATTTTGGAAAATCCAATAATTGCGCACAAACCAGTATCCACAAATCAGAACCGAGCCTGCGGCAAAGAGTCCGGCATATTTAAAATACCGGGTCCCGAGATCATAACGCTTGCAGAGGTAAACGCTCGTCGCAAACAGCGGGAGAAGCAGGATCAGCAGGGAAAATTTAATTCCGACCGCCATACTGTACGCCAAGCCTGACAAGAAGTAAAAGAATGCCCTTTTCTGGAGGGAGCCCTCGACCATAAGGATGATCGCCAGCAAAACAAAAAGAGCCGTTGCGACATCAACATAAGTGGTGGTTATCTCATTCGCAACAGTCGGCATCAGGAAAAATGCTGTTCCCGTTAAAAGAGAAATGACCCGCGATACGCCATAACCCCGCAGAACATTGACGATGAGGAGTGTCGCGATGCCCCCTGTCAACCAATGAAAAAACTTTGCAAGCATCACGCTCTTGAATAACAGACCCACCGCGTACAGACAGTTCATCGCCATAGGAATACAGGAGTTGATATCAAAAGGAACCGGCCGGATCGACCCCTGCCAAACGAAATACTTCGGCACATTCAACTGATAGCAGAGGGCGTCGTTGCCCGTTTCGGGAGCAGCGCAAAACAAAAAGGTCATTCCGAAAGCGACGTAAAGCAAAGCCGAAAAAAAACATTCGGCTTTTGTTTTGCCATAAAGCCATAGGGCTAGTTCCCGGAGCCACCCCAGCCATAAGCGAAGGATCGGGAACTTAACAATAAAAACAAGGACGACAAAGACAAGGATGACGGGCCGATTTAAAAACCCCAATGAGCCGACCACAAGAATAAAAACCAGAAAGAATATCATCCCAAATGAAAGAAAATAAATCCCCATACGGATCTCATCGCAACCGCGCAGGGGCTTCTTCAAAGTAGAACCCAGCAGAAAGAAAAGCGTGGTCAGGACCAGCGAACCGATAAAACCTGCAAGAACATTGGTCATGACGCCAGAGCTCCGGCATGGGTCGGAGAATATCTGAACTCAATTTCATGAGCGCCCGGACCCGGGACATAAATTGCCTGAAAAATACCATACGCCCGCAACACTGGCACTTCTTTACCATTCAGTTCGGCCCGCCAACCAGGATAAAATGTGTTGGTCAGAACGAAGAAACCCGGGCCTGTGGTTTCGAGGACCCAACGCTCGAGAGCCGGCGCGTGTTCCGTTCGAGTTATTCGAATTGCCTTCGATCCTTTCAGGAGCTGGATTCCCGCTAAATCCGACTGATGAGAATGCTCCAAAAGGAGTGTTTGCCGAGGGTCAAATCCCGGCGCCATCAACATTTTCTTCAAAGCAGGCCATTCGGCGAATGTTACCGCTTGACCGATGAAATGGCCGCGGGCATGGTCCTTGCGATTACGATACAGGAATGCAGGCATGGCCGGATCATGGGTCAGAAACTCCAGATCGTCGTGGTGAAGCGCACGCGCCGAAAGGATATGAGAAACGTCGAGCGCGCAAAGAAGCGGCAAGCGGTCATACACGAACTCCGGAGGAGGTTCAAACATACGATTCGAATCATTCACGTTCCCGAACTGACCGATCGTCTCAAAGTAGCGCCCCATGATCAGGGGCGAATAACCGCCGATATCCTCAATTCCGTAAAGCATATTGACGGAAGGTTTCAGCGGCAAAACTTCGCTTTCCTTCCGATAGCCAAAGACCCTCCCGACCTTGCCGGCCTCTTGTTCTTCAACAAGTTTTTGGGTCACGGTGTCCAGCATGGACGCATTTGTATAAGCGCCGAAATCTTTTTTAATGTCTGCACCGGCAAACACGTAGAGATCTACAAGAAGTATCCCCATAGCGAACGCCATAAGCCATGCGAGCCGAACGCCCTTTTTAAAAAAGATCGCCCAGATGAAACTCAGGAGGATCAAAACCAAAGCCCATATCAGCCAGGGATCGCTAAAAGATAATGTTTGCCGGATCCGGCTTATCAACGTTTCGACCGTTTCAAGATAGGAATCCAGACTTCTCGGATGACCCGGTTGTCCATAAATAAAATTTTGAACGATCCATTTCCCTAGATCGGAAATCCAGGATGACCCCACGGTGACAAAAGCATAGGTCATGCCCCATACAAATGACACGGCAAGCATCAGTCCCCCATAGCATCGCATGAAGATCTTCCTGGCGTGGCCGTCACTTTTCAGATCTCCCCAAATTGCATGAACACCAAAACCCGCCAGCATAGCTATGGAGAAGCAGCCAAAAATTAGAAATTTTGCCGGCACGCGGAAAGAATAGAATTGAGTCAACTTGACAAGCACCACATAAAGCGGACTCCATCGCCCCAAAGCAAGCAGCAGGGCTACGATCCCTAGCATCACCCACAACCAGGACATACTCCGGAGATCCTTGGACTTGATAAAAAAAGCAGCCGTGACAAAGAGAAGCGCGAAGATCCCCGAATATATGCAAGCTCCCCGGAAGAGCCCCTGTAGATTAGGGAAAACAACTGTCAGCAACGCCGCTGGAGATAAAGATCCGACATAGGCGTAACTTTCCACAAGATTGATCCGATTGGAAAATTGGGACAACTCAAAGGTCAGATAGATCTGCGGCAAGGAGATGATGATGGCAATCCCCGCCCCCAAGATCATGCCTCCAGCCACTTTCAGACGAACCGACAATCGTTCGTGGATTTTTCCAAAAACAAACAGACGCAAAATGAAGTATAGAGCACAGATCGCAAGCATGAGTGCGGCGATCTGCAGATAGCCCGCAAGAATTGCCAGAGACATGAATAAAGCTTCCAGGGCAATGTATCGTTTTCGAAAAGTAGCGAAAAATGACTCAAATGCCCACAAGATCCATGGGAACCAAGCGAGTGTTTTGAGGGAAGTAATGTTGTAATACGCGCCTCCATAACCGGTGCCAAATAAAAAAACGATCCCTGCAGTGAACGCCGCCAAAGGACTCAGGCCGATCTTCCGGGCATAGAAATAGGCCCCCCCCCCTGACATAAAAAAATGGAAAACATTCATGTAAGAATAGGCCCATTTAAACGGCAAAAGGAGATAAAAGGCAATATTGGGAGGATAAAAGAGCCCCATTTGACTTTCTGCCGCAATAGGAAACCCGCATTGAATCAGCGGTGTCCAGAACGGCAGTATCCCCTGTTTCAAAGACTTGGTCATCAAAAAAGCCCAGGGATAATGCTGCTCCCAATGGTCCCCCATCAAGGAAGCGGCCCTGGCCATGAATAACTCGGGATAGAATACGAACAAAAGGCCCAAAAAACCAAAAACTGCCAAGACATCTGGGCCTAACCCTTTGCGGATGGGATTGGGGCTAACAGGGTTCATCATTCAACTATCTAACCATCGTTGACGACAGTCGTCTCGGCTGCACGCTTGATGCTTTCAAAAAGAGGGTCCCGAATAAGCTTCATGCAATGGAGGCGAAACCGAAACATGGTCTCCAGCACCCCCCACCCGTAACGGACGCTATTCTTGAAGCTGATCGAAGATGCCTCCGGAAAATATTTAGTCGGGCAAGAGATCTCTCCCACGCGGAACCGGGCATAAAAGATCTGTGCCAGCATCTGATTGTCAAAAACAAAACCGTTTGAGTTTTTATCAAAAGGAACACTTTCCAAGACTTTTCGCGAAAAAGCGCGGTACCCTGTGTGGTATTCTGATATATGGGTCCAGAGAACGACATTCTCTAAAAGTGTCAGCGCACGGTTCGCGATGAACTTGTAAAGCGGCATGCCACCGCTCAGCGTCGTAGTCCCGAGAATTCTTGATCCTACCGCGACATCATACGTATCGTGGGCTATCAGCCATGCAAGGGGTTCGATAAGAGCCGGCGTATACTGATAGTCGGGATGGAGCATGATCACAATATCAGCTCCCCGGCGAAGCGCTTCACGATAGCAAGTTTTCTGATTCCCACCGTAGCCTAGGTTTTTTTGATGACGGATCACGACATCGACCCCGAGTTTTGCAGCGATCGCCACCGTTTCATCCCGGCTTACATCATCCACCAGGATCACTTCGTCGACAACATCCCGAGGGATCTCACGATAGGTTTTCTCTAACGTACCCGCTGCGTTATAAGCCGGCATCACCACCACTACTTTTTTTTGCTTGATCATGGGATCTTTACTTCTTTGCAGGATTGATTTTATTTCCAAATTTGGTGCGAAGCAATTGGTCTAACTGCGTGCTCTCCGAACCTGACAAAAGACTCCAGAATGCTGCCACAATTCTCCATGGGCGCGTGATATACGCAACGCCGTAAAACGCAAGAAGCATACCATACTGCATCAAAATGAGGAACCGCGTACTCATCCCAGGATTGTACGTTCGCGTACTCCATCCGGACCGCGCAAGGGCAAGGTAATAATAATCGGACGTTAGCGACACAACGCCCTGATCGATCAAAGAAGCCGTGTCCTCGCTCCCGGGATACGGAGCAAAGATCATGACCGCGGCATCGTCGCATCCGACCCATGCCGCCCAGGTCAGAAACCTGAGCGAATGCATAAGATCCCGCTTATTCTCCTGCGGATGCCCGATGATGATGTTCACCCGCGTCACTAGCCCGGCTTTACGGGCCGAGCGAAGCGAATGGATCATGCCCCGAAGATCGACTTTCTTCTTGAGGATTTTAAGCATGCGTTCGGAACCATTTTCGGGCGCATAGGTGATATTCCGGCAACCGGTCGCATACATTTGCCTCAAGACTTCAAGATCAAGCGCTTCACTGCGCGTTCCGGTCGGAAGCTGCCAGGTGATCGACACCCCCTGAGCCGAAAGCTCTGAACAAAATTCCAGAATCCATTCCCTGCGTATAATGGCGGTTAGATCACAAAAATTAACGTTATTGATCCCGTAACGTTTGACATATGCCTTGATCTCGGAGACCACGTCCTCGGGATCCCGGGCTACATATCGTCGCGTCCACATGGCCGGACTTGAGCAAAAGGTACAGTCAAAAGGACATCCACGCGTCGCGAGGATCGGCATCGAACGGCCCCGGTGAACTCCATGAGTATCCGCGATCGCAAGATATTTCTCGATCGGAAAAAGGTCCCACGCGGGCCAAGGCAAACTTCTAATATCCGTGATTCTCTCAGATAATTCAACGGGTTGGTCCGGTCCTTTTTTTTTCGAAACAACGCCGCGCAACTCTGTCTCGGGGTCACTTTCGAGAGCCTTCAACAAACTCAACATCGTTTGTTCCCCTTCGCCAAGGACACAATAATCGACCGCGTCCGTCTCCTGAAAGATCCTCTTCCAAAATGCGGTCGTATTCTCTCCTCCGAGCACGATCTTTGCGTGCGAAAAACGGTGCCTGGTCTTTTCACAAATCCGGCGGATTGTTGGCCACTCGTGCAGGAACATATGCGTGAAGGCGACCACCTGTGCGTCCTTCGAAATCCGATCAACGATCTCATCAGGTGAGAATCCCTGAAGGGTCAAAGTCCCCATGGGGCTTGGAATCTCGGAAAACCGATCAAGCGCTTCGCCTGCCGCATCGATCACACTAACCTCGTGTCCGTTTTCACGCAGAACCGCTGCAATATAGGCGAGCCCGATCGGCGGAATGGCTCCGTAGGCGCTAAGGTTCGCGCGCAGCTGCAGAATGGGAGGGCGGATAAGAGCGACTCTAGTCATGAGGCTTAGTAGGATTTTTAAAATATTTTTCGATTCCTGACCGGGTAATGATCAAGTCAAGAATATCGCTAAAATCAGTCCGGTCCCTCGAGTTATCGATAACTAGATCTGGGGCCAAAGGCGGCTGAAAAGCAATATCAACTCCGACAACTTTACTGCGTTCTCCCTTCATCGCAGGCACATACAGGCCTTTCTTATCACGTCTGCTCAGAGTGTCTATCGGTACATTTAAATAGACCTCAAAGTACCCAGGGATCTCAGCGCGGCAAAAATCTCGATACCGTTGCGATGTCAGATTCGCTCCGCAAATTACGTGGATTCCCTGGCGGCACAAAAGCCTGGAAAGTCCCGTCAGGCGTACAGCATTTTTGTCGCGGTCCTCAAGCGAATAACCAAGATCGTTCCCCATCGCCTGCCGGAATTCATCGCCGTCAAAATAGACGATATTGGGGATCGAAAAACTCAATTTCTTATACAAGGCCGAAGCGATCGTGCTTTTGCCAGCTCCCGAGATGCCCGTAATCCAGATTAGCATGGTTGTCCTTTCACAACATTTAAAAGCCTTTGCGCAGATAGATGTTCCCGAATTGCTTCCGCGGCCATCCGGTTCCCCTCAGCCGAAAAATGCGCCGCATTAAAAGAGCTCACGAAATACCGTTCGGGAGCGGAATCTTTCATGAATGTTTCCGCAAGATCAAGGCAGCAGAACTTTTTGGATACGCTACCCCAAAAATCTCGGTAGTAACATCCCTTTTTCTTTAGATAATAAATATCATGGAGGTATGGAGCCATAACAAAAACAGGCGCAGCACCACTCTGAACGACAAATGAATGGAATCGACGAACAATATCTTCCAAAAGAGCTACCGTGTCTTTTTCTCTATACAATTGCCTAACAAACGAAAAATTCCTCTCCAGGACAAGCTGCCAGGGGCGGTTTTGAACACATTCATCATCCCATCCAAACAGGGAGTACAACTTGCGAAGGCAAAGCGATCCCACCAAAGGAATGTGTCGTCCTGGATTCCGGAGCCACGCAGCCGTATAAGGAAAATCCAGGATATCTAAAAGAAACTTTTTTTTGAAGCAATCGTCATTTTTTTGGATATCCGGAACCAAAGAATCAATCCGACTGAAGTCTTCTGGCCTTTGAACGGGGTTGGGCTTCCACTGAAGTTCCGGATGCCCACGCACAAAACGCCCTTTGAATCCTAACAAGTTTCCATACTCGCTGTAGTGTTTCCATATGTTCACAATCCGGGATATTGTTTCCGGGACCACCATCATGATCACGATCCGTGAAGGATGATCTTTGAATTTCGACTCCAGTCGAAGGCAAGCCTGGTCAAGACCATAATTACCGACACCAAAATTGACGACGTTAGTCTCTGTCAACTCGGAAAGGTACCATTGCCAAGTCTCGTGATCATTGACATGTCGCGAAAAAGCAAACGAGTCGCCATATGTAGAAATAACGATTGGCAACCTCTCGTGCCCCGGATTGCCACGCTCACCGTTCGCACTGATCGTGTAGGTGGATGTGGCAACATGCCTCCGGCACTCCCCAACCGTTTTGACGTCCTCCGTCTTTGAAGTGCCGGGCTTGCGCTCCCATCCAAGCTCCGCCGAAAATCCATGCCGCAGAAACCGGTCTAACGATGCCGGATCGGGCCGGGGAATAAGATCGTCCCGGGTGATCAGCCACTGAAAATCACGCCGCAACAAACTAATCAGAAATGTGGAGGCGATTTCAAGAAAAATGAGGAAGAAAACTAGAAGAATAAATCCGAAAAGCATCGGCTCACTTTCGCTCTAAATCGTAGAACGAACTTTCGTAATGGTCCGTCAATTCCAACAGTTGTTTTAATATAGTGGGTCGCACGCCTCTCTTAAATTTAGCGAACTTGCGCTGGCGGGCTTTCAAATCGATCAACCGCGGACACCGCGCCTGATGAATAAACCAGGGAGTAAGATCCGTGGGGCAGACATCCAGAAATTGACAGATTCTCCCGACCTCTTTATCTGGAAAAGCCACAAAATCCTCAAACCGCATCAGCAGGATACGCTCACGCTTAGAGGCACCGCGATACTGTTCCACCGATTTTCGGATCAGATCCACGGCAGCAATGATACAACGTTCCATTGGATTGGCGGAGATCCATTTGCGCTCGAGCCCTTTGCAATGCCAAGGCAGTTTTACGCCGTTACACTCCATTGTGAGAGTGAATGCCCGAGGGTCATTACCAAACCGCTCCCCCCAACCACGGGTCCACCATGAATAAATATTATCAATGGGGTTACGGAACAGCTCTATCATGAAAAAATCGATCTCTAGCTTGGTCAGGATGTCCAAATGAACCATCGCATCGTGAGTTTGGAACGGGAAATACGCTTTTGCGCGTCTCAAATCTTTGACGATGCTATCCCCCTCCGCCTCACCCAGCCTTCTGAAATAGACCTTTGGGTACTTGTAGTTCATAATTCCGCTTTGATCATCGTAGCGGAAATTAACGGAGCGACCCAAGCGCATATTGTAAATATTTTCGTTCATCATGGTCCTCACGAAAGACCGCGCGTAAGACAGGTCCACGACGCCGTGGGCGACCCCAGGAAGGATCTGCTCGATTAAGGTAAAAAACTGGATATGCTCGACGGGATCCAAGGAAGGCAGAATATTGGTTAGAAGTGACTTGCCACAGCGTGTCACACCATCAATGAAAACGACCTTTTTAGCGATATTCTCTTGAACCGAGTATTTCATTCCTCTACCTCATATGTCGTATTAAGCACATTGCTTAGAACCCTGATAATGGGCTGGCATTCTAGCATAAAACTGCCCTTTTCCCGCATCGGTTTTTACACGTTCGCTGGAAAACCCATCATACTGCTTTTTCAATTGCCGTGACTCGGGGTTCCTTTCCCGCACGATCGTAAGCGCCAACAAAACATTCACGTCCAGGATAGGCGTCCATGAGCTCTTTGTTGCGGTCCCCGAGGTCATGGGCGTACAGAATGCGTCCGTCGAGAAAGGGGCTGTTTCGCACGGTATCTTCTTCCGCCATTACAAGTCGATCTCCTATAAAACCATGCATAAAAACGATCGCAGGCCCCCGGATCGCTTGCTCTGAATAATCATAAAGGGCCCGGCGCTGACGGCTCGCTTCTTCGGTAAATTCAGCGTGCTTGACGAACAGGACCGCGGAAGAGGCCAGCGAAGCGATCACAAATACCAGCAGGAACTTTCTCACCCGTATGCCGCGTTCGCGCCAGAGATGAGCCATCCAGTCCGCAACGGCCAGGCAAAGGAACGGCAACCCTTCCCAGAGATAACGCGGCCCCCACTGGTTGCCGCCCCAGGAGTAGTAGAAGAAATAAGCGAAGGCGATAAAGACGGGAGTGAGGCGAAAAAGGTTTCGGAGCATTTCGCTTCGACCTGAATCAACTCCCGAGGTTCGCCCTTGCATCCCCGAAATGAAACCTCGGGAGTTTTGAGCCTGGGCCAGATTAACCTCTGAGGTTGGAGAGCCTTTCAAACCTCGGAGGTTGCAGAGTAAAAACAAATACGCTCCTACGATCGCCGGAGCAAACCAGTCCATGAGATAAAATATGCGTGAGACAAGATAAAACGAAGCGTCGATGATCGTGTAATCCCTGCGGAATCCAAGACGTTCCCAGGATTTGTCGTATTTATTCGGAGCCTTGAAAGGCTTCCCCGTCACGAGATAATTCTGCCAGAGGATCACGGCCATGAAAAGACCGATGATGCCAAGCACGATCCAGTCGCTTTTCCGGAGCCGCGGCACTTTAAAACTGAACGGAAGGCCTCGAGCACCCCGTCCCCCTCCGCGCCATTCCAAAAAGATTGTCAAGTAATGATAGAGCAGAAAAGGTCCTGCAACCGCCGCCATAGTCAGGTATCGTGTCATCAAACCATACCCGACCGCAAAGGCGCAAAGTGCGGCCCATCCCACCGGATCCCGGCCTCCCGCATAAGCCTCCCGCCATCTCATAAACGCGTACAGGAAGACGCTAATACACAAAAGGCATGTCGCATGCGAAAAATAAGATGCGGCCGTAAAGATGAAGAACGGGCTCACGCACATCAGGATCAGGCCCAAAATAGCGCCCCCCCGTCCAAAGAGTTTTTTACCTGAAAGATAAAAGAAAAAGACAGCAAGCGCCGACATCACGGGATTGAGCCATTCCACGATATTGAAATGCAGTCCAACAGCCCAGAGAAGCGGCCAGCCCGGAGGATACACGCTGAACCACTTTCCTCCTTTCATGCCGACATGGACCACTTTAAAAAAATCGGCTAAAGGCGGGGTCTCAACGTAAAGCTTTCCCTTCCGCAAACACTCCGCGAGAAAATAGCAGGAGTGTTCATCCGCGGAGCTTAAAAAGGCGTGGAGGATATGCTGGTTGACGAGATAGAGAACGTAGACTATAGCCAATAGACCCACACCAAAGCCCAACGCTTTGGTGCGAATTCGGTAGGAACTTGATGTTCCTGTCCGATTCGAGACCACAGCCAAAACTTTTACCCAAAACAACCCCCGGGGTTTAATTTCGAGGCCACGAGATCCAACCACGGGGGTTGGACACCGGCCAACGCAACCATCCGGAATCAGATAACACCCCAGAAGCGAAACAAGCAAGGTCACGCCTAAAAACAGCAGGGAATCGGGTGTGGCGTATATGCCATGTCCTCCCACCTGCTGGATGTGACGGACCCAGAGGGGAGCAAAACCCAAAAAAGCACCCAAGATCAGGATACAGCACTGTTTCAACTGAAATTTAGACTTCAACACCCGCCTCCTTTGCGTCAAACTTCGATAACTTAACAGAATTTGACGAACCGGGCAATTGACATTAATCCCCAAAAACATTAATCTTAGAGCCATGAATTTGACCCCATTCATCAGTTTCATCACCCCGGTCTATAACGAAGAAGAGAACATCGCCCGCATGCTCGCGAACCTCTTTGCCATCCTCAACACCCATCCGGAATGGAATTGGGAGGTGGTCCTGATCGAGGACGGCTCGAAGGACAAAACCCGCGACGTTCTAAAGGTTGAAGCCCCCAAATATCCGAACACAACGCTCCTCCTCCACGAGAAAAACCAGGGGTATACACGCTCGCTTAAAGATGGACTCAAGGCCGCCCGAGGGCAATACCTGATGTATATCGGCGCTGATGAGGAATTCGATTCCTCCGAGATCCCGAATTTCGTTGAGATCCTTAGAAAAGGCGAAACGGACGTGCTTCTGGGGGTGCGTTGGCAGCGGAACGCTTATCAGCTTTTCCGGTTCTTTCTTTCGGTGATCTATATTTTTACGCTGAACTACCTCTTCAAGATCCGCATCAACGATTACAACTGGTCGCAAGCCTGGAGCCGGAAAGTCTTAGACAGGATCGACCTGACCTCGAAGTCTCTTTTTGTTCTGCCTGAGATCATCGTGAAAGCCCACGATCTCGGGTTCCGCATCAAAGAGATCCCCTCCAATCACCGCGGCCGGCAGTGGGGAAAATCCTCGGTCAATATGAAGATCATGGGATTTGCCTTATGGGAAGGACTCGCATTCTGGTGGCACCGCCGCTCCAAGAGCTACCGTCCCGGAAAAGCCTAGCTTGAACCCACCTAGAGTTTTTGGGCGATCACTCGCTGGATATCGAAGGGATTCACGTAAAAGTCACATCCTGACGTCTTGCCGCGAGACAAAAGCAGGTCCAGGACCTTCGAACTCCCCTTCCAGTAATAATCGATCCGCCTCTTAAAAAGATCGAGCGAGACGTATTTCCCTTCAAATTTCACGGAACTCACCCTAAAACCGCATTGCCTCAACAGTTCCGTCATCGTTTTTCTGGAAAAAAAGAACAGGTGCTCCACGTCCTTAAAACCCATCCATTTGTCGCGGAAGATCCGGTGGGTCCAGCTGTCGATCGCGGGCGTGGTTAAAACGACATGCCCGCCCGGTTTAAGAAGCGAGCGGATCTTTTGCAGGGCGGCCTTCGGGTCCCGCAAATGCTCGATCACATCCCATAAAGTCACAAGATCGAACGTGTCCGGCGTTCCCGGATATTCCTCCAAAGCGCCTTTAAAAACCTCAAAACCCGATCTTTGTGCGTAGGAAGCCGCGAAATCGGAGATCTCGACTCCCCGCGCGTCCCACCCGTGATCACGCGCGACCGCGAGGAAGAAACCGGCAGCACAGCCGACATCCAGAAGCTTTCCGGATCTGCCGCAATAGCGCTCGATCACGCGAAAACGGCGTTCGAAACTTTTTTTTATGTTCGCTTCGTCCTGAACATAATGGTCGTATCCCACTTCCACGGAAACGCGGCTGGTAAAGTATTTCTCACCATAATGTTCGCGAAGCATCGCGAGCGCGGGTTGCGGGTGAAGGAATACCGCGCCGCAGGCAGCACAACGGAACACCCTGGGAAGATCCGGATAAAGCGGGCGGACCTTCGCGCAGGAGCATAAATAGCAGGAAGGGTGTCCGTTATTTCCGGAAGGGGCTGGAGATTGATCCGAGGCGCTCAAAAGATGTCCTGATCCCTACTTGCGCATGAGATCCGCGCCGACGGAGAGCGCTTTTTCATTC
>CAZSFZ010000014.1:21097-55861 GCA_964606385.1 uncultured bacterium | reverse complement strand
CGCGGGGCCGTGGACTGATAATCTTTTTCGGTGACCTTGAGGTTCGTGACATTGCAGCGGCCGCCGCCGGAGATCAACAGTTTAGCCCCAACCGTTCTTTGGCCCTCCAAAACGAGTGTCCGGAGCCCTGCCTGCGCGCAAGGGATCGCGGCCATCAAACCCGCGGGACCCGCACCCATGACCACGACATCCCAGGATCTTTCCGGCATCAGACACCTCAAGAAAAAAGAGCAGCCTCTCCATACTCGAGGGGCTGCCCTTTAATTTAAAAAATTACTTCGAAAGGACTGTGACCTTCGTCATCGCGATCTTTTGAACGGGTTTGTCCTGACGGTCCCGCGGCGCGGCGGCGATCTTGTGGACCACGTCCATGCCTTGGGTCACTTGCCCGAACACCGAATGACGGTTGTCCAACCAAGGCGTCGCGGCTTCGGTGATGAAGAACTGGCTGCCGTTCGTGTTCGGTCCGGAATTTGCCATCGAAAGAACGCCGGGCTTATCGTGGCGCAATTTCGCGGAGAATTCGTCCTTGAACTGGTAGCCGGGGCCGCCCATGCCGGTCCCCGTCGGATCACCGGTCTGGATCATAAAATCGGGGATCACGCGGTGAAAAATGATCCCGTCGTAAAAGCCTTTGTTCGCGAGCGTCACGAAATTCTCGACGGTCTTCGGCACTTCCGCCGCGTAAAGGTCCGCGTAAATATCTCCCAGAGTCGTTTCGATCTTGATCTTCACGATAGTGTCATCCTTTGCTGTTTCAGGGGTTGAAGTGGAGGTCAGATTTGAAGATACAGGCGCGGCGATCGACGAGTTTTCAGCCCTGTCGGATGCCGCGGTCTTACAGGACACGCATCCCGACGACGTTGTTCCCGTCGGGGATGAGCTCGCGCATCCCGCTAAAAAAAGACAACTTGCCAACAAAAACCATTTTTTCATTTCATTTTCCTTTCTTGATTTACGAGGAACCCAGGCGTTTTCCTGCGGCGACACGCGCCATGGCCTTGCGCTCGTTCTCGGTCAGATACCGCTTCCGCAACCGGATGTTCTTCGGCGTGATCTCGACCAGTTCATCTTCTTCAATGAATTCCAGCGCGAACTCCAGCGTCATTTCCCGGGGCGGGATCAGCTGGATCGCTTCATCAGCGCCTGAGGAGCGCATGTTCGTCTGTTTCTTTTCCCGGATCGCGTTCACAACCAGATCATGCCCCTTGTTGTTCACGCCAACGATCATTCCCTCGTAAAGAAGGGTTCCCGGCTGCACGAAGATCTCGCCGCGTTCCTGAAGCCCCCAGAGCGAATACGCGACCGCCTTGCCGTCAAATTGCGAGACCAGAACGCCTGACTGGCGCTCCGGCATCTCCCCTTTGAAGGGTTGGTATTCAAAAAAGTTCTGGTACATCATGCCGGTCCCGCGCGTCATGACCATGAATTCGTTCCGGAACCCCAAGAGTGCGCGCGACGCAACTAAAAATTCCATCCGGACCGTCCCGCCCACGGCGCTTGTGTTCATGTGTTTCATTTCGGCGCGTCTTTTCCCGAGGGCCTCGATCACGGAGCCCTGATAGACGGTATCCACTTCAACCGTCACTTCTTCGACAGGTTCATACGCTTCCCCATCGATCGTTTTCAGGATCACTTTGGGCGGCGAGACCTCCAATTCGTAACCTTCCCGGCGCATGGTCTCGATCAGAATGGCCAGATGCAGTTCGCCGCGGCCGGAAACCTTGAAACGTTCCCCGCCTTCCACTTCCTCCACCTTGATTCCGACGTTCATCATCGCCTCGTGTTCCAGGCGTTCGCGGATATGACGGGAGGTCAGGAACCGACCGCCGTCCTGGCCGGCTAGCGGGCTCGTGTTATGGGAAAAATTCATCGAGATCGTCGGCTCGTCGATCTTCAGGGTCGGCAGCGCTTCGGGTTTTTCCGGGGACGCGAGGGTCTCTCCCACCTTGATATCATCGATCCCGCTGATCGAGATGATATCCCCGGCCATCGCTTCCTGGACTTCAACCCGTTTGAGGCCCTGGTATTTCAGGATCTTCGTTACTTTGCCGCGGATCACATCCCCGTTGTGTTTGACGACGACCATTGGGTCGCCGTAACGGACCTGCCCGTGGGAAATGCGCCCGATCGCGATACGCCCCACATAATTATCGTAATCCAGCATCGTCACAAGCATTTGAAAAGGCTGGTCCGGATCCGCAACCGGCGGTAGAACGCGGTGCAGGATCGTCTCCAAAAGCGGGGTCATGTCTTTGCGCTCATCGTCCAGATCGAGCGCGGCCCAGCCGTCGCGCCCGGAGGCGTAGACGATCGGAAAATCCAGCTGTTCATCCGTCGCGTTCAATTCGCAGAAAAGGTCGAATGTCATGTCCGCGACCTCGTGCGGCCGGCAATTCGGCCGGTCGATCTTGTTCACCACGAGGATCGGTTTCAGGTGCAGGGCGAGGGATTTTTTAAGGACGAACTTTGTCTGCGGCATCGGGCCGTCGTAGGCGTCCACCAGGAGCAGCACGCCGTCGACCATCTTGAGGATCCGTTCCACTTCGCTGCCGAAATCCGCGTGGCCCGGCGTGTCGACGATATTGAACTGCACGTCCTTGTAACGGAACGAAGCGTTCTTCGAAAAGATCGTGATGCCGCGTTCGCGCTCGAGGTCGTTGGAATCCATGATCGTGGATTCACCGGCCTCGAATTTATAGGCGCCGCTCTGCTTCAGCAGGGCGTCCACGAGCGTGGTCTTCCCGTGATCGACGTGGGCCACGATCGCAACATTCCGGACATCTTTCCGTCTTTTCTGGTTCGACATGGATCCTTTCAGGGTCCTTCCGCATCATCAAAACGAGGCTTGTAGGGAAAAACCTGCGGGGAAAAAGCGCTGTTTCGAGGGCGTACTATACGTGAAATACCCCTTCTTTGCATCTTCTTTTTGGAGGGCTATCCCACTTTGGTGGCGAGATGGACTGATTCGCGCATCGCCTCATGCACGGCTTTTTCAAGGTCCTCGGGACGGTTCGTGCCGATCACGTACCGCACGCCGTTCCTCATTTTGATCTCCACAGAATGGGTCCCGGCAACGCTGAAAAACCACCCCTTTCCCGGCCATCCCCAGAACCCCCAGGGCCAAAAACGGTGCTTCACCGTCCGGCAGGATTCAACGTCGATCGCCGGAAGTTCCTTCTTGAAAAATCCGGGACCGAACCATACGGTGATATTTTCCGCGTCCACCGCGACCGTCAGGGTCAGGAAAAGGAGCGCGAGTCCGCACAGGATCGCGACCACAATAAACGCTTTCAGGAAAGAGGCGATGCCGATCGCCAGCGCGATCATCGCGATCATGGAGCATGCTATCTGGGTGTGTTTATAGGGCACACGCTGTCTGCTTTCGTTTCAATTTCTATGGAACAAGACGACTTAAAACTTTTCCCAGTGGATCACTTCGGAAAGGGCACGGCGCTTGCGCTGCCGGGGCTCCCGAACGGCCCAACCGACCGAGATGAGGCTGATCAGCTTCATGGGAGCGGGCGCTCCGAGAAGCTTCGAGACTTCCTCGCAATATTCTTTCTTATCGCCCGCGATCCAGCAGGTGCCAAGCCCGAGGTCCGTGGCCGCCAGCAGGACATTCTCGGTCGCAGCGGAACCGTCCTCAAGGTAGTATTTGGTCTCCTGGCAGAAGATCACGATGCAGGCGGTCGCCTGTTTGAGAAAGACTCCCGTGCTGATGATCCCCGCGAGCTTGTCGAGCATCGCGCGGTCCGTGATCACCACGAATTCCCACGGTTCGACCGCCCGGGCGCTCGGGGCGCGGCGGCCCGCGTCCACGAGTTTTTCCAGCATGTCTTTGGGGACCGGCTGGTTCATGTAATCACGGACGCTGGCGCGTTTCGCGAGAGCTTCCAGGGTTTCCACGATCAGGACCCTTGTTTGACCCGCTCGGCCATTTTTTTGCCGAGTTCATAACAGGCGGCCAGCTGTTTTTCATCGGGAGCATAGATCACCGAGAGCAGCGGCTCGACGATCTCCACGCCGGCCTGGGCCAGCGTGTTCTGAAGCGACTGGATCGCGACCCCCGACCAGCCGTAGGAGCCGAAAGCAGCGCCGATGCGGTTCTTCGGGTGGAGGCCTTTGAGCATTTCCATAAAAGAGGTCATGTTCGGCAGGATCCCGCTGTCATGGTTCGAGGAACCGACGATAAAAGCTTTGGCATCGAGCATCTGGTGGAACACCTCCGTCCGAACGGCCTGGGCCATGTCAAAAACCTCGAAGGCCACGCCTCCCGCGTCGCTGATCCCTTCCGCGATCTTCCGCGCCATCTTCGCCGTCGACCCCCACATCGTTTCATACACGATAACGATCTTGGCTTTCGTTTCATTCGCGGCCCACCGCTTGTAGGCCTGAATGATCTTGCCCGGATCCTTGCGCCAGCTGATGCCGTGCGAGGTCGCGATCATCTTGATGGGGATCCCCATTTTTTCGATCTCGGCCAGGCGCTGCGCGATCAGATGACTGAAAGGCCACAGGATCCCGGCGTAATACTTTCCCGCCTCTTCCATGAGCGTTTCCTGCGGCACCTCATCATCGAATCTTTCGCTCGTGGCATAATGCTGGCCGAACGCGTCATTAGAAAAAAGGATCTGGTCCTCCGCGAGATAACTCATCATGCTGTCCGGCCAGTGGATCATCGGGATCTCGATGAACTCGAGCGTCCGCTTCCCGAGGCTCAACTTGTCTCCGGTCTTCACAGCCTGAAAATTGAATTTCTGCTGGTAATAGCGCTCGAGCCCCTGCCCCGCGCGGGCGCTGCCGTAGATCTTGGCGTCCGGACAAAGCTTGACGAGAGCGGGCAACGCTCCCGAATGATCGGGTTCGATGTGGTTGGCGATGATCGTATCGATCTTCTCGACAGGGATCACGGTGCGAATGCGCTGGATCATCTCCTCCGCGAAAGGCCCGTACACCGCGTCGATCAGCGTGACCTTCTCGTCGAGGATCAGATAAGCGTTATAGCTTGTGCCGCGCTTCGTGGTGAATGTCTGCCCGTGGAAATGATGGGCGTTCCAATCGATCGCGCCCACCCACCAGATATTGTCCGCTATAGGGATCGCTTTCATTACGATACCTCCCTTGTCATTCCCGAATGCATTGATCGGGAATCCATGGATCCCCGCCTAAAGCTTGCGGGGATGACAAAAAACGTCATTTTCTCTGCCCCAGGATCCCGTCCAGGATCAGGAGCGAATTGCCGGTCTTGCCGCCGATCGCGAGTTTCTGGAGAATATCCGCGAGCTGCGCTTCTTCTTCCACCTGCTCGTTCAGGAACCAAAGAAGGAAAGACTCGGTCGCGTAGTCGCCTTCTTTTTTCGCGGCCGCCATCAGGTTTGTGATCCGCTGCGTCACTTTCTTTTCATGCGCGAGGGACTGCTCAAAAAGGCCCGCCGCGGACGTAAACTTCACGCCCGGAGCCGCCACATCCTCGAGTACGATGTCCTGTCCCTGTTCCTGGATATAACCATAGAACTTCATCCCGTGTTCCATTTCCTCTTTCGCCTGGAACTTGAACCAGCCGGAAAAACCGTTCAACCCAAGCGAGGAAGCGTAGGCCGCCATCCCGAGGTAGAGATAAGCCGAATGGAATTCGAAATTGAGCTGGTCATTCAAAAGTCCCGCCATTTTTTTGCTGATCATTTCAGGATCTCCCTTTTTTATTTTTTGAAACCTGGATCACATTATCCATCACGGCGCCCGTATGAGCGCTCAAAACGTGACGGGCGTACCGCCCCAGCCAGCCTCCCGTGACCTTGGGTGTGAACGGCTTGAGCTTGGAAAGACGTTTTTTGATCTCTTTTGCCGGAAGGTCCAGCTCGAGCTTCCTTTTTTCGGCGTCGATCTTGATGATATCGCCGTTCTTGACGATCGCAAGTGGCCCCCCCGCCGCGGCTTCCGGGGAAATATGCCCGATGCAGAGCCCGCGCGTCCCGCCCGAAAAACGGCCGTCCGTGATGAGAGCCGCCTTGATCCCGCGGCCTTTCAGGGCCGAGGTCGGCGAAAGCATCTCCTGCATCCCGGGACCGCCCCGGGGGCCTTCGTAGCGGATCACGACCACATCGCCGTCCGTGACTTTTCCTTTGAGGATCGCGTCCAGCGCGCTTTCCTGCGAATCGTAACATTTCGCGCGTCCCGTGAACTGCATCATGTCTTTTTCCACGCCCGCGGTTTTGACAACCGCGCCTTCCGGGGCGATATTCCCGTACAGGATCGCGAGGCCGCCCTCTTTCGAAAAAGCTTTTTCAACGGAACGGATCACATCCCCGTCCGGATCCGGCGCTTTTTCCACCATGTTCCGCAAACTTCCCACACAGGTCCTGAGATCCAGATCCAGCGGGATCTTTTTATCTTTTGAAACCGCTTTCAGGATGGCCGCGATCCCGCCTTTTTGGTGGACATCTTCAATATGGATCTCGGGACGCGACGGCGACACTTTGCAGACCGTGGGCGTCAGCTTCGCGAGCTGGTTAAGCCGTTGGATCGGGTAACGGATCCCGGCCTCGCAAGCCAGCGCCAAGGTGTGCAGGATCGTATTGCTGGACCCTCCCATGGCAAGGTCCAGAATAAACGCGTTATCGAGCGAGTCTTTGGTCACGATATCAAGCGGCCGGATATTGTTCAGGATCGCGCTCTCGAGCGTATCCGCCGCCTGTTCCACCAATTTGATGCGGTCCGGATTGATGGCCCACGAGGTCTTTTTCGCATCCGTCCATACCGCGGCCGGGATCGTTCCGTTCCCCGGCTGTGCCAGGCCGATCGCTTCCGCGAGACAGTTCATGGAGTTCGCCGTGAACATCCCCGCGCAGCTCCCGCAGGTGCGGCATGCCGTCCCTGCAAGCTTTTCAAGATCTTTTTCCGACATCTTCCCGGCCGCTTCCTTGCCGATTCCTTCAAAGATGGTAATAAGATCCGTGTTGTTCTGCCCCGCCAGCATGGGACCGCCGCTTACATAAACCGAAGGAATATTGATCCGCACCATGGCATTCAACATGCCCGGAATGATCTTGTCGCAATTGCCGATCCCGATCCAGCCGTCGCAGGGATGGGCCCCCACGATCGATTCGATCTGGTCGGTGATGAGCTCCCGGGAAGGCAGCGAGTATTTCATGCCGAAATGCCCCATCGCGATCCCGTCGCAGATCGCGGCGCCGATATTGGCATACCAGACGTTGTAACCTTTGGCCTTGAGCGCCGTAACAAGCTTTTCACCGAGCACATTTAAATGGACATGGCCCGGGATGTGGGTCGTGTAGGAATTGATCACCGTCACAAAAGGCTTCCGACGATCCGCAAGGGTTTCCAGTGTCCCCGCAGCTACCATCAATCCGGCATTCCCAAGCATGTGCTTTCCTTCCGCAACCACACGGCTTCCGTGTTTCTGGATCGCTTCAATACCGCTATTGACCGCTTTTCTTTTAACCATACTCTCTCCGTATTTTTATGATTTCTTGGCAGCCGCGGCACCCGTGTACTCCAGCATCCGGTCCACGGCGGCCTTCGCGCGCAAGCGAATGGATGCCTCCACTTTCACCACATACTGCATTTTTTCGAGCGATTGTTTCACGTCTTTTAAAGTCGTCATTTTCATCATCGGACAGATCAGATAATCCGATGCCACATGGAATATTTTGTCGGGATTCTCTTTTTGAAGGCGGTGAAGCAACCCGACCTCGGTGCCCACGATAAAGGAAGTCCCGGCCGGCTGCGTCTTGGCATAGTTCAGCATCCCTGAGGTGCTGCCGACAAAATCCGCGAGCTCAAGCGTTTCGGGTTTACATTCCGGATGCATCATGACCTGAGCCCCCGGCCACTGTTTTTTCGCTTTCGCCACGGCGAAGGTCGACAGAAGCGCGTGCGTCGGACAACAGCCATCCCACAGAATGATCTCGCGCTTCGCTACCTTGGCCGCGTAATGCCCGAGATTATAGTCGGGGACAAAAAGGATCGGCCGGTTACTTTCGATCGATTTCACGATCTCCACCGCATTCGCCGAGGTGCAGCAAATATCCGTTTCCGCTTTGACCTCGGCGGAACTGTTCACATAGGTGACGACCACCGCATCCGGATTTTTCGCCTTCATCTCGCGGAGCCGTTCGGCCGTCGCGTAGTCGGCGAGCGTGCAGCCGGCTTCCAGCACGGGAAGCAGCACGGTCTTGTCCGGGGAAAGGATCGCCGCCGTCTCCCCCATGAATTGAACACCGCAAAAAACGATCACCTTCGCGGGGGTCTTGGCCGCGATGCGGCTGAGCTCGAGGGAATCCCCTGTGAAATCGGCAAGATCCTGGATCTCGGGCGGCTGGTAATTATGCGCCAGGATCACCGCCTCGCGTTCCTGTTTAAGACGCGCGATCTCGTTGAGAAGGTCTTGCGTTGTTTTGTCGTTAGGAAGATCTTTCATAAGAAATCGACTCCAAAATAGTGGCTCTTCTGTCTCATTGCGGCTCTTTCCCCCGGCGCCGTTCGGTCGAAGGCTCGCAAAAAGGACGACTTCTCTCGCGCTTTTCTTCATAAACGCTCCGCACCTTGATCTCACTGCCGCAGATCCCCCGGAAGACCGCCGTGATCTGCTCCATATCCTCGATCGAGAGCGGTTTCGCTGGAGAAGCCCGGAGCGGCGTATTCAGCTCGATCTCATCCGGACGGATCTCATGCGCGAGTTTCGCGATCATCGGGGCCACGGCCTTGTTGCTCGCGATGAACATGACCTGCAAGGTTAAATGCCCTTGATAGATCTTGCGGAACGCCTTCAGCCCCCCTACGATCTCCTCAAAAGAGATCTCGGGCATCGGCTGGTTCACGACTTGAAAGGTCTCCGCGCCGGCCGCGTCGAGCTTCGCTTCCACAAGGTCTGCGAGCATGAGATCGTCCATGACGTCCTGGCGGGAAATAAGCGAGGAATTCGTAATGACCGCGACTTTCTCCGGGCGGATCATTTTGACGGCGCGGATCATTTCCCCGAGATTTTTAGCAAGCGTCGGTTCCCCGTTCCCGGCGAAAGTGATGAAATCAACCGGAACGTCGGACACGGTCCTTAATTCGTGGGCAAGGGCCTCGGTTGGAACAAAAACCTCCCTCTGGGAGGTAAATACTTCGGTCCTGCCCGATTGGCAGTAGACACAGTTAAAACTGCATCTTTTCTGAAAAGAGGAAATAGGGTCGATCCCCAGGGATTTTCCAAGCCTCCAGGAGGAAACGGGCCCGTAAATGTACTTGTATTTTGGCGCTTCCATCGCGACCTCTATTTTATGGAAAAACCCCCGCGGCATTTCTCCGAGCACCGTTTTTTATTAAATTTCAGGGGTTAACGGTACGGCACCGCAAGCCCTAAAATCTTACTTCAATGCGGTGCCAGGGGGTTTGGCCAGAGGAGGCATATTACACCATCGAATCCGTTTATATCAAACGGATTTCCAATCCCATGAGACACCCTGTTGACACCCGGTCTCGAATTCGAGACCGGGTGTCGGGCGGGTTTAGACCTTGGCGCCACCGAGGATCGCGTTCAGATCCTCTTTGGCCGTGGTCACCGGCTTGATGTTGAACTTGTCGACCAGCACGCTGAGCACATTCGGGCTCACGAACGCCGGAAGCGAAGGACCGATCCGGATATTCTGGATCCCGAGCGCCAACAGGGTCAAAAGGATACAAACGGCCTTTTGCTCGTACCAGGAGAGTATCATTGAAAGCGGCAAATCATTTACGCCGCAGCCAAAAGCCTTCGCAAGAGCAACGGCCACCTGGATCGCAGAATAGGCGTCGTTACACTGCCCCATGTCGAGAAGCCTCGGAATACCGCCGATATCTCCGAACTCCAGCTTGTTAAAACGGTATTTCCCGCACGCGAGCGTCAGGATTACCGTATCCTTCGGCGCTTCTTGGGCAAAATCCGTATAGTAATTGCGCCCGGGTTTCGCGCCATCGCAGCCGCCCACCAGAAAGAAATGCTTGATCTGTCCGGCCTTGACCGCACCGATGACCTTGTCAGCAACCCCCAACACGGCGTTATGACCAAATCCGACCACAATATTCTTGGCCGGGACATCTTCCTTGAAGCCGCCGGCATCGATCGCTTTCTGGATCACGGCCGAGAAATCTTTTTTCCCGTTCACGGCAGAAATATGTTTCACTCCCGGCCATGCCACAAGTCCCGTCGTAAAAATACGGTCCTTGTAGGTTTCACGGGGACTCTGGATACAATTGGTGGTCATCAGGATCGCGCCGGGGAAAACGTCAAACTCCTTGGCCTGGTCCTGCCACGCGCCGCCGTAATTCGCGACGAGATGTTTGTACTTTTTGAGAGCGGGATACCCATGCGCCGGAAGCATTTCTCCGTGCGTGTAGATATTAACGCCCTTCCCCTCGGTCTGTTGGAGAAGCTGCTCCAGGTCCAGGAGGTCATGCCCGGACACAAGGATCGCCGGGCCTTTCTTTGCGCCGAGCGACACACCCGTCGGCACCGGATGACCGAAATGGTCCGTGTGCGCCTTGTCTAGAAGCGCGAGACATTTCAGATTCACCATCCCGAATTGCATATTCAGGCCCACAAGATCATCGACGCTCAGACTGTTATCCGTGAGAGCCTTAAGCCCTTTGTGGAAAAACGCCATCACTTCTTCGTCTTCACGGCCCAACACATGCGCGTGGTCGGCATAAGCCGCCATCCCTTTCAGGCCATAAAGCAGCAATTCCCGGAGGCTTCGGATATCTTCATTAAGACTTTTATCCGAAAAGATCCCGACCTTGCGTCCCTGTTCCAGAAGCCCCGATAATCCCTCCGCGGGCTTCCAGAAAGCTGCGGCCGGCAGCTCTCCGTCAAAATTGTCGGCGAATTTTGACTTATAGGCCTCCAGAAAGATCTTCTTGATCCGTTCTTTGATCTCATAGGCGCGGTGCAGGGTCTGCTGCATCCTTTCCGGATCAAAATCGACATTGGTCACAGTCGTAAAAAGACCTTCCACCACAAAAAGATCCGTCTCCTTGTCCCGCACGTCCAATTCCCGCGCAAGATGGGCATAGATGGAGATCCCTTTGAGGGCGTGGATCAAAAGGTCCTGAAGCGTCGCCACTTCCGGCGTTTTCCCGCAAACCCCGAGATAATCGCAGCCTTTCCCTTTCGCCGTTTGTTCACACTGATAGCAGAACATGCTCATTTTATTTTTCTCCTTTGTGTTGTTTTGATTTTGTTTTTCTTTAAAGTCGCTTCATTCCGTCCGACATTCAAGTCCGCCCCTTCCGCGATGCGGATTTCCAGAAACGGTCTTGCAGAAATTTTCACTTTTCCGTGCAACACACATCCTTTCTGGGTCGGACAACAAGTCTTTCTTAATTTCCCGCAGCGTTCTTTCTCAAGATGCGGACAACCCCAATTCATCGACAAGCCTCCCGGCTCCGCGGATCAAAATCCCCCGCAGGAACTCCCGCAGGCCCGTGACGCGCCGTCCTGGGAATGACAGGCACACGCCGGAAAACGCCGGGCAAGTTCTTGGGCTTTCCGGGGATAATAATCAAGCGGCCTTTCCCGGGCGCTTATCGCCTCCTCCTCCCGGAACGCTTGCAGCAAACGCTCTTGTTCCTCGCGGCTCAAGGATTGGTTTGTCATCGCGAACAGGCAATGATCCTCTTTCTGAATATGCTCCCGGAGAAGAGGGATATAAGAACGGGCCGCCTTCACGAAAT
The DNA here is from genome assembly GCA_964606385.1 of uncultured bacterium. Lineage (GTDB taxonomy): Bacteria > Omnitrophota > Omnitrophia > Omnitrophales > Aquincolibacteriaceae > Aquincolibacterium. The sequence goes on along the minus strand of CAZSFZ010000014.1, from coordinate 44,140 downwards.
CCTTCCATCCCGCGGCATTTCCCTGTTCATAAGCGGTAACGGCTTGATCCATTTTGGCCACAAACTCACGTCCCATTTCGTGTTCCGAGAGCATGACGCCCGTAGGCCCGCCGTCGCGGGGCATCCCGTGAGCCTCCAGACAAGCAAAGAGATGCCGCTCTTCCTTGGCGTGATGAAAACGGTCCGCGAACATCCGGAAAAATTCGATCATGTCGCGCGCCGCGCCGCAATCGAGTTTTTTGCTGCTTTCGTTCTGATCCGCCATCGTTTCCAGGGCGGAGAGCACCTGCTCGATGATCCGGTGTTCGTTTTCCAGTATTTCCGTGGGTTTCATAAATTTCATCCTTTCGATTTTTTCTTTTTTCCGCCCAAAAGCCCGCGCGTTCTTTTCTTCGCGAGTTTGGGTTTGTTCTTGATCGCGATCCGGAGCCCGGGGATCATTTTCGCGGCCACGCTCACCGTCCGCACCCCTTCTTGAATGAGTTTTCTCGCGTAGACGGGATTGGCGGCCAGTTCCCCACAAACCGAAAGGGGCTTCCGGTGTTTTTTCGCCGCATGCGCGACATGCCGGATCAGCTGCCAGAAGACCTTCCGATCCGGATGATGGTCGTAGGCCACAAACTCGTTGTCCCGGTCCACGGCGAACAAATACTGGATCAAGTCGTTCGTGCCGATGCTCCCGAAATCCGCTTCTTGGAGGATCTCGTCCGCGTCCAGACAGGCGGCGGGCACTTCGAACATGAGGCCGTGCTTGATCTCATCCTGGAGAATATCCGCTGTCGCCTCCTCAAAAGCCTTTTTCAGTTCCCTGAACTGTCCGATATCGATCACCATGGGGTACATCACATGCACGCGGCCGTGGTTGGACGCGCGGGCCAGGGCGCGGGCCTGGTTCCTGAAAAGCTCGGGATGCGCCAGAAGCAACCGGCTCCCCCTCAGCCCCAGCGCGGGGTTCTGCTCTTTTGCAAGCTTCAGGAACTCCGCTGTCTTGTCGCCCCCCAGATCGAGCATCCTGAAATAAACCGGCCTTCCTCTCATGGACTTCAAAACTTCAAGATAAAGGGCGTACTGCTCCATTTCACCAAGGATCTTTCCGGCCGCAAAAAACTCGAATTCCGTGCGGTAGAGCCCGATCCCTTCGGCTTTCTGCTCGACAGCTTCCGGCGCTTTTTTCGCCAAACTAAGGTTGGCAAACACCTTCAACCCCGCGACCGGATCGACCGCATGGACCTCTTCGGCCGTGCGCTGAAGATCCGGATATTCCTCGAGCGTTTTCTTGCTCGGCCAGATCACGACCTCGCCCGTATCTCCGTTCACAAGGACTTCGGTCCCGCAAAAGATCATGTCGTGGATCCCGGCGATCCCGCTCACCGCGGGGATCCGGAGCGCGCGCGCCAGGATCGCCGCGTGCGACGCCACCCCGCCGCGGTCCGTCACAAAACCCCGGATAAAGTCCGTATTCAGTTCCATCGTAAGGCTCGGCGTTAATTCCTCCGCGATCACGATGCGGTTCTTCCCTTTCTGGCAAAAAGAGTCGTTCTGACATTGGAATGAAGGGTTCAGGTTCGCCAGGGCGTCCAGCATCCGGCGTTTTACTTCCCCGATATCCGAGGCGCGTTCGCGAATGTAGGCGTTATCAAGCTCGGCCAGCTGCCCTTCAAAAAAATCCAGCGAACTGATCACGGCTTTTTCGGCGTTGAAGTTCTTACTCCGGATGTGGTCGGTGATCCGCTGGATCAGCACGGGGTCTTCCAGGATCATTTTCTGCGCCGCAAAGATCTCGGCCTCGGCCTTCCCGACGCGTTCTTCCACTTCTTTCATCAAAAGCGCCAGCTTTTCCCGCACCACCGTCAGGGCTTTCCGGAAACGGTCCCCCTCGCTGCGGACTTCTTTGTCCGTGATGTTCTCAAGGGGCAAGCTCATGTGGCGCTTTTCATTGAAAAGACACACCCGGGCCACGGCGACCCCGGGGCTCAGGGGCAGTCCTTTCAACCGGGTTTCAGTGGCATTAGGAACGATGGCCATAACATTCCTTTTTTTGACTTGAGTGAGAGCCGTTGCCGTTCCGGGTCAAAGAAGCGATCGTGATCCCCTGAAGACGCCCCAGAACATCCCGTTCGATCGAATCGATCTCTTTTTTGAGCACGCAGGCGCTCCGGTTCGGACAAAGCTTTTTCTTAAAAACACATTCATTGAGCTGGATCGTATTCTGGAAGATCCGTATCAGGTCCGTCAAAAGAACTTTTTCCGCGGGACGGGCCAGCGTAAAACCGCCGCCCTGCCCCTTCGTGGAATGAAGCAATCCTTCGCCGCTCAAAGTCTGCAGGATCTTCCTCAGAAAAGGACGCGGGATCTTGAGCTCCGAGACCATCTCCGTCACCGGGACAGACGACGTCCCCCGCTTGGCAATATAGCAAAGGGCCCGCATCGCGTAATCAGTGTTCCGCGTGATCAGCTTCATGTCGAAATGATACCATTTATGTATCATTTGTCAACAAAATAAAAGAGCGGGCTCTGAGATCTCAGAACCCGCCCTCTTATCCCCGAACAAAAACCGTCTTAAACGAGTCCCTGGTCGATCATCGCGTCCGCGACCTTCACGAAACCCGCGATATTGGCGCCGTTGACGTAATTCACGTACTTCGCGTCTTCTTTGCCGTATTTCACGCAGCTTTCATGGATCGAGACCATGATGTCGTGCAGCTTCGAATCGACCTCTTTACGGGACCAGCGCAGCCGCATGCTGTTCTGGCTCATTTCGAGGCCCGAAGTCGCCACGCCGCCGGCGTTCGCCGCCTTGCCGGGCGCGTAGAGGACCTTCGCCTTCTGGAACACCTCGATGCCTTCCGGCGTGGTCGGCATGTTGGCGCCTTCCCCGATCGCGATACAGCCGTTCTTCACGAGCGCTTTCGCGTCGCTGCCGCTGATCTCGTTCTGTGTGGCGCTCGGGAACGCGGCGTCGCACTCAACGCCCCATGGACGCTTGCCGGACACATAGTCACAGCCGAACTCGTCCGCGTATTCCTTGATGCGGCCGCGGCGCACGTTCTTGAGCTCCATCACGAACTGGAGCTTCTTCGCGTCGATGCCTTTCTTGTCATAGATATACCCGTCGGAATCCGAAAGCGTAACGCATTTCGCGCCGAGCTCGTTCAGTTTCTCGACCGTGTATTGCGCGACGTTCCCCGAACCGGAGACCGCGCAGGTCTTCCCCGCGAGCGACATCTTGCGGGTCTTCATCATTTCCTCGACGAAATACACGCAGCCGTAACCGGTGGCTTCCGGACGGATAAGACTGCCGCCCCAGTTGAGACCCTTCCCGGTCAAAACACCCGTGAATTCGTTGCGGAGACGCTTGTACTGCCCGAACATGAAACCGATCTCACGGCCGCCCACGCCGATATCGCCGGCCGGAACGTCCGTGTCCGGACCGATGTGGCGCTGGAGCTCGGTCATGAAACTCTGGCAGAACTTCATGACTTCGTTATCGGATTTCCCTTTCGGGTCGAAATCGGAACCGCCTTTACCGCCGCCCATCGCGAGCGTCGTCAGGCTGTTCTTGAACACTTGCTCGAACGCGAGGAACTTTAAAATACCGAGGTTGACGCTCGGGTGGAAACGGATCCCGCCTTTATAGGGACCGATGGCGCTGTTCATCTCGATGCGGAACCCGCGGTTGACCTGGATCTCACCTTTGTCATCAAGCCAGGGAACGCGGAACATGATGACGCGCTCCGGCTCCACAATCCTGTCAAGGATCCGGTGATTCTTGTATTTGGGATGTTTTTCAATGTACGGCGTGACGGATTCCACGACTTCACGAACCGCCTGAAGAAATTCCTTTTCACCGGCATTGCGCGCGGTCACTTTTTTCATGAACGCGTTGATATCTTTTTCGACCGAACTTTCCCCTGCTTTGGCCATAGGTTTTATCCTTCTTTCGAGTTGTGTCCCGCGACGCCTCGGGCGGCACGGCCTGTTTTGGGCAAAAAAAAAGCCCTTTTCGGCAATCAAAACATCGCCAAAAAGGACTTCATTATCCTTTACTTCAAAATCAAAAGCCTTTACGGGCTCTCCGACGAGCACCGCCCTGCTTTTATTCCGCCGGACACGGTCATTGTGCCCAACGTCTAAAGTATAACACAAAACCCCCGGCTTTCAACTCCCAACTTATTCCGTGCGCGACGAGAATCTCTGCATTTCAGCGCTTAAAAGGATCGCTTCCGCGACCTCCCTCATGCTCTTGCGCTTGTCCATACTGTACTTCTGGATGAGCTTGTAAGCCCCCTGCTCCGTGAGGTTTTCCCGTTTCATCAGAACGCCCTTGGCGCGTTCGATCAGCTTCCGGGCCTCGAGCTCTTCCTGAATGACCTGAGACTCCGCGACCAGCCTGAAGTTCTCGATCACGACCGCCGCCTGGTTGGCGATCGACCGGATCACGCGGATCTCGGCCGCGGTGAACCGGCGGGGCTTGACCGTATAACAATTGAGGACGCCGATCACATTGCCTTTAAAAGCGAGCGGCACGCTCAAAAGCGAGCACAGCTTTTCCTTCCGGGCGATGTCCTGGCTCAGGTAGCGCGGGTCTTTACGGACATCCGTCACCGTGATGGGCTTGCCTTGCTGCGCGACGCATCCGGCGATCCCTTCCCCCAATTTCAGGTTGGGCTTTCTATTATAGGCCTCACTGATGGACTGGGTTGCCTTGACCACCAGCTCGTTCGTGCTCTTGTCGAGCAGCATGAGGGAGCAGATCTTGGAATTCATGACCTCCGCGGTCACGGTCACGATCAGCTTGAGGATCTCCTCCAGATAGAGGTCGGAGGTGACCGCGTCGCTGATCTTCGCGAGAGCGTCGATGATCTGTTTGCCGCTGAGTGATTTCATTCAGGCTTTTCTCCGTTGAAATAGCCGCTACTGAAATAAGGGACATATCGTACCTTGCGATACCATCATGGAAAAGCGAAATGTTTTTGAGAAAATTTACTATTTTGAGGGGGATTTTTTGAGGCGGTAATAGCTGAAAAGAGCTCTTTTGCGGGCGGCATCATGGTCCACGACCGGGAAGGGATAATCCTTGCCCAAACGGACCCCGGCCTTTTTGAGAACCTCCGCGGGCGCCTTCCATGGGGTGTGGATATATTTCGCGGGCAATCCGGAAAGTTCCGGGACCCAGCGTTTCACGTACGCGCCTTCCGGATCGAACTTTTCTCCCTGCAGCATGGGATTGAAGATCCGGAAATACGGAGCCGCGTCGGCCCCGCAGCCCGCGACCCACTGCCATCCAAAGGTATTGTTCGCGAGATCCGCGTCCACGAGCGTCTCCATGAACCATGCCGCGCCGCGCTGCCAATCCTGAAGGAGGTCTTTGACGAGGAACGATCCCGCGATCATCCGCACGCGGTTATGCATCCATCCCGTGTTCCACAGCTCGCGCATCCCCGCGTCCACCACGGGATATCCCGTCAGGCCCTTTTGCCACGCGCGCAAGGCCTTCGGGTCTTTTTTCCATTCGAATCTTCCGAATTCCTTCCGGAGCGGCTCGGAGGCTGTTTCCGGAAAATGGAAAAGAAGATAGTGGGCGAACTCCCTCCACACGAGCTGCCGCAAAAAAGCCTCCGAAGCGCGCGCGGTGCCCGGGCGGCGCGCCTTCGCGCTCTGCTCACGCACGGCATGCCACACCTGCCGCGCGCTGATCTCCCCGAAATGGAGGTGCGGCGAAAGCCGGGAGGTCCCCTCCAGAAAAGGCCGGTCCCGGTCTTTCGGATAATTCTCTATACTCCCGTCCAGGAACCTTTTCAAAGCCTTACGCGCCCCTTCGGCACCGGGCTTCCAGAAAGGTTCTATTTTTTTAGCCCATTTTGGGATCTTCACGCGAAGTTCTTCAGAACGGGGCCACTTCGAGGGAGCAGGCAACCTCGCGGGACAAGGCGCAGGCGCGGCGGGTTCTTTTAGCGAAAGGCAGTGGTTCCAGAAAGGCGTGAAGACCTTGAAAGGGGTCCCTTGTTTTGTGAGGATCGTCCCGGGATCAAAAAGAAGGCTGTCGTTGATCTCCTCGCACCGGATCCCGGATCGTGTGAGTCTCGCGCGGACCTTTTGGTCCACCTGTTTTTGAAGGGGTTCAAAGCTTCTGTCCCAAAACACCCTTTGGACGCCTGTTTCCCGCGCAAGCCTGCCAAGGACTTCGCCGGGATCCCCGCTCCGGATCCTAAGGCGTGAACCCCGATTGAGAAGTTCCTGATCCAGTTCTTGGAGAGACCGCATCAGCCATCCCTCCGAAGCGGACCGCACCTTCCCGGGCGTCAGAATAAAAATCGGGATCACGGGACCGCCGGACTCGAACGCGGTTTTTAACACACGGTTATCGTCGAGACGGAGATTCCGCCGGAACCAGACCAGGACGGGGCTTCGAACAGGCATCACGGGGGATCCGGGAACGCTATTTTTTCTCAAGCAGGCGCTTGATCTTCACAAGGAGGTCCGCGGAATCATAGGGCTTACGCACACAATCATCCGCCCCGGCGGCGAGGCACTGATGCTCCACGTCATCCATCCCCGCGGCGGTCGTGGAAATAATGGGAATGTGGCGCGTCGCGGAATTTTTCCGGAGCCGGCGGCACACCTCAAAACCGTCGATCCCGGGCATGATCACATCCGCCAGGATCAGGTCCGGTTTTTCCTTCATGGCCATTTCGATCCCCTCCTCGCCGTCCAGCGAAGAGATCACCTTATAACCATTCTTTTCGAGCCGCAGGGAGATCATCACGATCTGGTCCGGCTCATCCTCGATAAAAAGTATCTTTTTCTTCCTCTCCGCCATGATCTTAGTCCTCTTTTTTGTAAATGGGTAATGAGAACGCCGCCCGCGTTCCTTTTCCGAGTTCACTCTTGATCCAAATGCGCCCGCCGTGCAATTCGATGATCCCTTTTGCGATCGACAATCCGAGGCCGAATCCTTTCTCTCCCGGCCCCGCCGTCCTTGAAAATTGCTGGAATTTTTCAAAAAGCTTTCCGATGTTCGCTGGCGCGATACCGATCCCGGTATCCCGGACCTCGCATTCCACCACGTTTTCAAAAGAATTCACCAGCACCGCGACGGATCCGCCTGCAGGCGTGAATTTGATCGCGTTGTCCACCAAATTACTTAGAACCTGCATGATCTTGTCCGCGTCGGCAAACACCGGGACAACACCCTGGGATAATTTCGCACTCAAAGCGATCTTTTTGTCCAAAGCTCGTTTCTTGAATTCGGAAATCACTCCCCGAACAAGATGCGCCAAGTCTATTTTCTTCAGAGCGACCTTGACCTTGCCAGTTTCGATGCTCGAGACATCCAGAAGGCTTGTGATCATGCGTCCCAAGCGATCGATACTGCGCATGATCGTCTCCAGGATCTCTTTCTGCTTTTCGTTGACCGGGCCGATCATGCCATCCATCAAGAGGCTGATCCCCTCTTTTTCGATCGAAAGAGGCGTCCGGAGCTCATGGGAGACGGTCCTCACGATGTCGTTACGAAACTCTTCGACCCGCTTTTGTTCCGTCACATCAACGGACACTCCCAAAATACATGTGTCCTTCCGTCCGATCATTTTAAACGGGATCTTGATGGTCTGGAGGATCCGCTTGCGTCCCAAGTGATCCGTGAACGGTTCGTTGGAAACAAGCATCGCCTTCCCCCCGAAAAGCACTTCCCGATCCCCCGCAAGAAAAGCTTTCATCTCCTGAAGGTTTTTATGAACATCCTGCCGGCGGATCCCGATGAGTTCTTTGGGCATTTTTCCATAAGCGTCGGCGGTCGCCTGATTCACAAGGAGAAAGCGGCCCTGCGCGTCCTTGGCAAAGATCATGTGCGGCACGGTATCGATGATCTGCAACAGTTGCCGCCGGTGTTCTTTTAATGCATGTTCGGCCTTTTTACGCTCGCTAATGTCGCGGACAAAAGCCTGTATCGCCCCTTCGGCGCTTTTCCAGGCCACCGCCTCAATGAAGATCAGCTCTCCATCCTTGCGCTTCATCGGCCTCTCAAAACGCAACATTTCTCCATTGCGCAGACAACGCATTCTTTTGAGAGCCTCCGTCCGGTCTTCTTCCGAATAAGTATCAAAAATACAAAGCTTTTTAATTTCCCTTTGACCGTATCCGAGCATGGCGCGAAATTCGGGATTTGTCAGGATAAAATTCCCCTTCAAATTGATGGTAAAGATCCCATCCTTCGCGTTTTCGACCAATTGCTGATATTGGAATTGGGTCTTTCGGACCTCATCCTGAGCCGCTTGAAGCTTTGTGATATCCTCGGCCATGGAAAGCACTCCGAGGATCTTCCCTTCTTTTGTGCGAAGCGGCGTGTTGGTCCATTTACAAAGGATCTTTTTCCCGCTTTTGGTGATGTTCTCATTCACAAGATTGGCCGTGTTGTCGCCCCGTAAAAGTCTCCGCCAAATGGGTTTCACGGCAGACTGCGCCGATCTTGAAATGATCAATCCATAAGGATGCTTCCCAATCGCTTCCCCGGATCTATAGCCAAAAATCTTTTCCGCGGCGGGGTTCCATGACATCACGCGGAATTCAGGGCTGAACAAGATACACGCGACCGGCATCCTTTGGAATTGAAACCGGAGCCGCTCCTCACTCGAACGCAGTTCATCTTCCGCCTTAACACGCTCGGTAATATCTCGAAAGATCCCGACCAAACACATTTTGCCCGCTATTTCCATGATCGACGTACTTATCGAAACGGGAGTCTCGCTGCCGTTTTTCAAAAGCACCCGGGTATCGACCGGCAAACGCTCCCCGAGGGACTGATGCCTAAAAGCCCTCACCATTTTCGCTCTTATAGACACAGGGTGCAGTTGATCTGCTTTTAAGGACAGGATCTCATCGCGGGTCCGGCCTAAAAGCTTCTCGGCCCTTTTATTACAATCGATGAGCTTTCTTGAACGAATGTCTGCGACAAAAACGGCATCGCGGATATCTTCGAACAGCCGCCGGTAGTGCTCTTCGCTCGCGCGCATCTTGGTTTCGATCTCTTTCCGGTGAGAGATGTCTGAAAACACCGTCGCAAACTGTCTAGGGGTGATCCGGAATGCTGACACGCTGAAATATTTTTTCATTGTGGGGAAATAAGTTTCAAACGAGATCGGCTTTCCTGTCCTTATGACTTTAGCGTAGAGTTCAAGATAAGGCGGCCTCTTAACATGGTAAGCACGCGCAGCATCCCGCCCACAAACATCGCCCGCCTTAAGACCGGTATGTTTTTCATAAGCTTTATTCACTCTGAGGATACGGTAATTCACAAGAGTCCCGCGTTTGTTATAAACCGTCTCATGCGTGGCCAAACCTTCGGTCATGTTATCGTATAGGGATCTCAAGCGCTTTTCATTGTCCCAGATCATTTCCCCCGCGATCTTGTTCTCCGTAATATCCAGTTCAATTCCGTCCCATAAAATTTTTTCTTTGTTCTGGGACAAACGCGGGGATGAAACAAACCGCCTCCAACGGACATCTCCCGAAGGGAGTTTGACCCTTATTTCAACCTCCATGGTTTTCATTTTCCGGGCAGCGGAAACTTCGCGTTCCGCCACGAGCTTCCGGTCCTCGGGAAGAACTTGCCGGTATAAAAGTCCCGGATCTTTCAAGATTTCCGCCGGCGTTATGCCATGCATTCGTTCCGCGGCGGGACTGACGAAAGCAAACCGTTTTTTCCGGCCCGAACGGTCGCTTTCGATCTGGTAGACCATTCCGTTCGCGAGGTTTTCGCTCAAGGAGCGCAGCCGCGTTTCGCTATCGCGCAATTGCTCCTGCGAGCGCTTCCGCTCGGTAATATCCCAAATAACAGCTACTACATAATCCACGTTCCGGTCCGGTTTTCTGACACAGCTGACGGCCAGATTCGTCCAGACGATCTTTCCATCCTTGCGGATAAAACGCTTGTCTATGGAATAGCGCTCGATTTCTCCCGCGAACATTTTTCTAAACTGCTTCAGATCAGCCGCAAGATCATCGGGATGGGTCATTTCCGTCCAGGTAAGTTTCAAAAGTTCCTGTTTTGAATAACCCAGCAAGGAGCAAAGCGCTCGATTGACTTCCACCCATCCCTTTTGCGGCGAAGTGATCGCGATGCCGGCTCCGGGCAGCTCAAAATAACTTCGGAAGCGGGCTTCACTCGCCTTGAGCCTCTCTGAGGCAACCCTGCGCTCCGTGATATCATGAGCGTAACCGGAGGTGCCGATCACATTCCCGCTTTTTTGATCAACGACCGCCGTTTTAAACGTTTCAAACCACTTCCGTTTTCCTTTCTGTACAATGAGTTCTTCGCCTGCAAAAGAGCTGCGTTTTTTCATGACCCGCCGGTCATCCGCACAGTATTTTTTCGCAAGCTCAGCCGGCCAAATATCCGCATCCGTCTTTCCGAGGACCTCGCCGGGATCCCCGAAACCGCAGGCACTCGCAAAGGCATGGTTCACTGCCAGGAATTTTCCTTCCCGGTCCTTAAGCCATGTCAGACCGGGCTGATTCTCGATGATCGCGGACAGATAGGATTCGCGTTCCTTCAAAGTCTCGCTGGCGCGTTTCCGCTCAAGAATTTCGGCGACGGCATTACCAAGGATCCGGAGATGGGTCACGTCATCCGGAGACCATTTTTTTTCATGACTTAGCGTCTGGAATCCGAGAAAACCCGCCACCTTTCCCTGCAAGCTCACGACAGGGATACAAAGGATCGACCGGGCCTTGATCTTTTTATGCCACCGGCATTCCGGCAAAGATTGCGAGGGATAGTTCCGGGCACCGGTGATCTGGATGATCTGTTTCCGAAAGATCTTCTTTTCGCTCCAGGCCATCACCCCAAAGGGGACATTCTGGACCCGCATCCGGATCGAAGGGATCCGGGAAGAACGCCATTCATGGGTAATGCTCCAGCGTCTCTGACCGAAATCGGCTTGCGCGACAAAAGAGCGTTCGGCGGAGACAAGCTGGCTTGCGGACCGGAGAGCCGTTTCGATGGCGGTATCGATATCTGCCGGATCCGTGGTGGCAAAACGATTCGAGATCCGGGTCATAATGGCGTCAAAATGCGCCCGATGGGCTACGGCATCTTCGGCGAGCCGGCGCTCGGTGATATCCCGGATGGTCGCCTGAAAAAAGAACTTCCGGTCTTTTTTGACTTTGGATAAGAGGATCTCGGCAGGAAAAGTCGTTCCGTCAAAACGCCGGTGCGTCCATTCAAAAAAATGATAGCCTTTAAGCGCGACCATCTTGAGTATTTTTTTTGCCTTCTGCTTCGACAAGATCCCGTCCGGCTGGAGCCGCGGAGAAAGGGTCCAGGGATTATACTTGAAAAGCTGCTCCTTATTCCTGGCGCGGAACATATCCACCATGGCACGATTGGCGGAATTAAACCGCCAGGAAGGCGGCTCCAGGGTCATCAAAGCGTCTTTAGAATTCTCGAAAAAAGTGCGGTATTGAGCTTCGCTTTCGATCAGCTTCTCTTCCGCTTTTTTACGCTCTGTGATATCGGTCACGATCCCCAGGATCGCCGGCGCACCCCGGTAGCGGATCAGCTTACTGGTCAGGATCCCATAAATCACATCCCCTTTTTGGGTCAGCATCCTGTATTCGTAAGGAGGAACTTCTCTTCCTTTTTGATGCTCGCGGAAATTTCGGAGAACTCTGGGGATCTCTTCAGGATGCATCAAACTCAAAAAATTGAATTGGGACGCGTAGAATTCCTGCCGCGTGTAGCCCATGATCTTTTCGCACTGGGGGTTCGCGTAAACGACCCGCCCCTTTTGGTTGATAAAGATCATGTTAGGAGATTTTTCCGTGAGGATCCGGAATTTTTCCTCACTTTCCTTCAGGCCATCTTCGATCCTCTTACGCTCGGCGACATCGCGGCCTTCGGGGATCAGAAAGATCACTTTGTCTTTTTCGTCCCTGACGGGTTTGATGGAAAAATCGATCTCCCGGACGCTCCCGTCCTGGGCGCAAACGGTCGTCTCATGGCGGACAAAGCTGCCGCGCGACGCTCTCCGGATGGACGCCCGGAGTTTTTCGCGAACAGGCCCGGAATGCCTCCACCAGGGAGCTTCCCAAAAAGGCTTATTTTTCACGTCCTGGATCTTCGCGCCCGCAAAATTCATGGCGGTCCTATTGGCTTCGAGCAGGAGCCCTTGGGGAGTCAAAAGGCCCGTAAACTGATAAGAGTTATCGAAAATCGCCTTTAAGGTTTTCCGGCTCTTCTTCAGCTCCTCTTCGACCGTGATCCGCCGGATGATATCCCGCGTCAAATTGCCCGAAAGCCGCTTCTGCAAAAGATGATCATAGCCCATCCGGGTGACAAGATGCGCCAGTTGCCCCAAAAAGGCTGTCACTTTTTTGAGATCTTTCGGAGCGATAACGGGGATTTCACGCAGGGCTTTCAAATAGGCCCTTTCATCGACGCCGTACCGCTTGGCCTGGCGGCGAAAGCGCTCGAGATCCGGCGGCTTGAGAAATACTTGCCCTGTGGCAAGGATCGCGACTTTTTTCCCGCGGATAAAAATAGGGGTCGCGCAGTCTACCAAACCGTTCTCACAGGCCTCGATCACGATCTGTCCGGGACGCTTCAGATGGCTCACAAGGCGGATGTTGCTTTCCCTGCACCTTTTCAGAGCAAGAGGGCACATCCGGTGATATTTGGTACAAAGCCGGCGCCAATTCGCGGCGATGAGGACTTCAAGCTGGGGGACATTCAGAAAACCGACCGTAAAGCCCGTGGTGTCCGAGAAACTCTGGAAAAGATTCCTTAATTCACGCAGGTCCACAAGATCCTGGATGGCATACTTGCCATCCACCAGATGTTTCGCCGGATCCACTTTCATTTTCACCCCATCGGCTTTCGGACTTTGAGGAAGAAAAACTGTGCTTGATTATACAATACGGTCCGTGAGCTTCCTAGCTCATTAAAGGTCCCGTTCCTGCCGATACAGAAATGAGTTGCTCCTATGGAAAAAATATTCGACCAGCTAAAAAATAATCCCTATCTCAAAAGCCTGCGGGTCTCCTGGAAAGAAGGGATCCCCGCGAGCGTCATGGTGGCGGTCACGGACGAATATCTGATCCCGCTGGGGCTTTTCCTCGGCGCGACGCCATTGGACATCGGGTTCCTCGTCGCGATCCCCCACCTGCTGGGTTCGCTTTCCCAATTTTTCGCCGTCAAAGTCATCGAACGTTTTGGGAGCCGGCTCCGTTTCCTGGTCCGCGCCTCCGCCCTTCAGGCGTTATTTCTCGTCCCCATCGCTTTTTTTCCGGTCCTGATCTTCCCCTCGCGCATCCTCGCCCTGATCCTGTTCGTGACGGTCTTCCGCGTCCTGGCGAATCTGATCACAACGGTCTGGGGCAGCCTGGTCAGTGATTATTTGAAACCCGAAGAACGGGGTAAATACCTCGGCTGGCGGTCGCGCATCACGGGGCTTTCCGGTGTGGCCACGGTCGTTTTGGGGGGCGTATTTCTTTTCCTGGCCCAAAAGATCTCTCTGACCGGATGGGGATTTTTCGTGCTTTTCCTCCTGATCGCGATCAGCCGCTTTATCTCCTCGCGCCTGATGGCTAAAATGGAGGACGCCCCGCATCATAAACAGCCGGGCGATGATTTTACTTTTTTGATGTTCCTCCGCCGCTTCCGAAAAAGCAATTTTGTGAAATTCGTGCTTTATGTGTCGAGCATCACTTTCGCGACCATGCTGGCCGCTCCCTATTTCAGCGTCTACATGCTGCAGGACCTCCGCTTCAGTTATCTGACCTACATGTTCATCCACATGGGCGCGGTCCTGGCGGGAGTGTTCTCTTTCCCCCTGTGGGGGCGCCACGCCGACGCGATCGGGAACGTCAAGGTGCTCAAGATCACCGGTCTCTGCATTCCCCTCATTCCCCTTCTCTGGACATTTTCAAGCAATCTTGCGTATCTCTTTGCGATCGAGATCTTCGCGGGCTTCGTGTGGGGAGGCTTCAACCTGTGCTCGGTTAATTTTATTTACGATGCCGTGACCCCGGGCAAGCGGATCCGGTGCCTCGGGTATTTCAGCATTATCAACGGGGTCGCGACTTTTCTGGGGGCTTCTCTGGGAGGGTACCTGGCCGAACGGCTCCCTGCCTATCACGGCTCAAAGATCCTGACGCTCTTTCTGATCTCGGCCGTTTTACGTTATCTCTCGCATCTCACGCTGGCGCGCCATTTCCACGAGGTCCGCACCACGGCTCAGAAAGTTTCCAGCCTTGATCTTTTCTTTTCCGTGGTCGGGATCCGGCCGCTTGTGGGCAGGGACCGGGACTGGGGATTTTTGCCTTTTTGGAAGAAATTCACACCGGATTAAGTGGTAAGCCCTAACATTAAAACTCTAAATCCAAAACCCTAAACTCTAAAAAAATTCCAAACTAAAATTAAAAAATTTTTTGGGTTTATCTTACTTGAGTTTATTTAGGATTTAGAATTTAGAGATTAGGATTTTACTTCGGAGGATTGACTGGAATACCCCAGATGTCCTTGGCGTATTCGGCGATCGTGCGGTCGCTTGAGAATTTCCCCGAATAAGCCACATTGAGGATGGCCTTTTCGGTCCACTTGTCCTGGTCCTGGTAATCTTCCGAGATCCGGTCCTGGACCGCGCAATACGCGTCAAAATCCGCGCAGACCATGAAGGGATCGGAAATGCTGAGGTTATGCGCCAACGCCTCAAAAATACCGGGTTCCATGGGCGAGAAGAAATTATTCTGCATCATCTGAAAGATCTGGGCAAGAACGGGTGACTTGCGGATATAACGCTGCGGGTCATACCCCTCGCATTTGAGTTTCAGAGCTTCCTGGGCCGTCAGGCCGAACATATAGATATTCTCATCCCCAACCTCTTCCGCGATCTCGATATTGGCCCCGTCATGGGTCCCGACGGTCAGCGCCCCGTTCATCATGAACTTCATACAGCCCGTTCCGGAGGCCTCGGTGCCCGCCGTCGAGATCTGCTCGGAAAGGTCGCTCGCGGGAAAGATCTTTTCCGCCAGGGAAACACGGTAATTCTCGAGGAACACCACCCGGAGTTTGTCTTTGGTCGCTTTGTCGTGATTGATCACATTCGCGACATTGTTGATGAACTTGATGATGAGCTTCGCGAGGTAGTAGCCCGGCGCCGCTTTCCCCGAGAAAATGAAAGTCCGCGGTGTGACCGGCGCGTTCGGATTCTCCCGGAGCTTCAGGTATTGGGAGATCGCGTAAAGAATGAACAGGGTCTGGCGCTTGTATTCATGGATGCGTTTGACCTGGACATCGAACATGGAATCCGTATTCACCGTGATCCCGGTTTCGGCATAGATCAGGTCCGCCAGGCGTTTTTTATTCTCGAGCTTGACCTGCTGCCATTTCTTTTTAAGAAGCCGGTCGCCCTTGAGTTCCGCCAGTTTCCGGAGCTCATAAAGGTCCTTTTCCCAGCCGTCCCCGATCGCTTCCGTGATGAGGCCCGATAGCCCGCGGTTGGCTTTCATCAGCCACCGGCGGTGCGTGATCCCGTTCGTCTTGTTATTGAATTTTTCGGGGAACACCTCGTAAAAATCCTTGAAGAGCTGCTCTTTGAGAAGCTTGGAGTGGAGTTCCGAAACACCGTTCACGGAGTGAGAGCCGACGATCGCCAGATATGCCATGCGGATCTTCTTGGGATTGCCTTCCTCGATCAGGGACATCCGCCCGAGCCGGTCCGGGTCCCCCGGATACTGGGCCACGAGTTCCTTGAGGAACCGCCCGTTGATCTCGTAAACGATCTGCATGTGGCGCGGCAAAAGCTTTTCGAACATCGGCACAGGCCAGCATTCGAGGGCCTCAGGCATCACGGTATGATTTGTGTAGGCAAAGGTGCGGGTCGTGAGGTCCCAGGCCGTGTCCCAATCCACCTGTTCTTCATCCAGGAGAATGCGCATGAATTCAACGATCGCGAGGGCCGGGTGCGTGTCGTTCAGCTGGATCGCGGCCTTGTCCGGGAAATTCTTGAAAAGGGCGTTATCTTCCTTGAAGCGGCGGATGATGTCCGCGATCGATGCGGCCGTGAAGAAATATTCCTGTTTGAGCCGGAGCTCCCGGCCCATCGAGGTCGCGTCATTGGGGTAAAGGACCTTGGAGATATTTTCCGAGAACATCTTGTCGTAAACAGCGTGCTCGTAGTCCCCGTCATTAAAATACTGAAAATCGAATTCTTCGGAACTTTTCGCGGACCAGAGGCGGAGCGTGTTCACGACATTGTTTTTGTAGCCCGGAACCGGGACATCGTAAGGCATCGCGAGCACGTTCTGGGTGTTCACCCATTCGACGCAAAGATTCCCCTTTTTGTCGTGATACATGTTCGTGGTGCCGTAGAACTGGATCTTTTGCGCGTATTCCGGACGGGCGAATTCCCAGGGGTTCCCGTGTTTCAGCCATTCATCGGGCGATTCCATTTGATAACCGTTCACGATCTTTTGATTGAAGATCCCGTAGTCATAACGGATCCCGTAACCATGGGCCGGAATACCAAGCGTCGCCATGGAATCCAGGAAACATGCCGCGAGGCGCCCCAAACCGCCATTCCCGAGCCCCGCGTCCACTTCTTCGTTGCGGACCTCTTCGAGGTTCAGGCCGAATTCTTCCAGCGCCTTCTGGGTCTGGTCCCAGAGACCAAGATTGAGGGTGTAATTCCCCAAAAGACGCCCGATCAGGAATTCCAGGGAAAGGTAATAAACGCGTTTGAGGTTCTTGGTGTGATAGCGCTGCTGGGTCTGGATCCAACGCTCGACCAGGCGGTCGCGGAGAGCGATGCCGAGCGCCATGAAATTGTCGTGCGAGGTCGCGGTAAACCGGTCTTTGGCCAGGCCGTACTGGAGGTTCGAGCTGAAGGATTCCTTGATCCCGTCTTTGGTCATGTCCTTGCGGTCGAGATGCCAAAGCTCGTGATTTTCTTCCGCGGTCTGAACCTTTTTCTTCGCCTTCGCCATGTTGTCTCCCGGAAAATTAAGAGGCCCGTGGTTGATATTTGAGTAGTGTAGCAAACAACGCGTCACACTCCAAGCCCGCTTTTAGCTTGAGATCTCAGATCAGGCATTTCAGGTCTTAAGGGGATCAGGCTTTGAATTCAAAAAGGTGGGCCTGCCAGGGCTGGAGGTCCACATAGAGGCCTTTTTGATAAAGCTCCTCGCCCGTCCGGTCGTAGAGCTTGTCGGTCAGGACGTCCCGGAACTGGATGAAATATTTCCTGCCGAGGAATTCCGGGAGCCGGATCGTCGCCTGCGCGCGGATCATGGAATAATTCACCACCACAAGCTTCCAGTCCTGCCCGCATCCCCAGAGCCACACGAGGATCGTGCTATGCGTCTCATTCTTCGCCCAGGCCGGCTGGGTCGCCAAAAGCGTCCACTCCCCTTCGTGGGTCGCTGGTCCTTTGATGTATTTCAAAAGGCGTTGATAGACCGCACTCGTCACGGGGTCCGGAGCCTCCGCAGGTTCACGCCGGAGATGGACCGGGGTGCGGATCCTCCGCCCTTCCATCTGCCCGTCATAAAAGAACCGGAGTCCCGGCACGGTGGAGGTGATGATGCCCGCGGCGCGCGACTTCTGTTTCCCGAACGTTACGGGCGCCCGCTCCTCGTCATGATTTTCAATAAAACGGAGGCATTTGTCGCGGTAGGCCGGCTCCGCGTTCAGGTGGTCGCCCACCGAAGTCGCCGAATCGAAGAACATGCGGTCATAGAGGCGTTTGTCGTAGGTAAAATCAAATCCCAGCTGCTGAAGCGGCCAGTCCAGGTCCCAGTAAACTTCCGCGATAAAAATAAAGTTCGGCGCGATCTTCTTGACCTCGGGGATCACTTCCTCCCAGAACTCCGTAAAAGGACGCGTTTCGGTGATGTGGTCGCCCCACACTTTCTGGAACACATCGTTCATCCCGAGCATCGCCATATCGCAGCGCACGCCATCAGCGAGTTTCGCGATCCTGAGAAGTTCCGTAAGCCACGCTTCGCGCGCCTTGGGCGACCAGAAATTGATCTGGGCCGTATCGATCCACGGCGCGAAGTAAGGGTCGCGGCCGTGCGCGATCTTTTTGCCGTCCGCCGTGATGAAAGACCAGTCCGGATGCTCGCGCTGCGTTTCCGGTTTACAGGAAACGAACACCTCGGGATGCTCCACCGTCCAGGGATGATCGAAAGCGAGATGGTTCGGCACAAAATCAAGAAGAAGGCCGAGGCCCAGGCTGTTGAGCCTTGCCTTCAGCTGCGGCAATTCTTCAGGCTTCCCGAGATAGGGGTCCAGTTCATACCGATAGATGGCGTAGGGCGACCCTGTCACATCTTCCTTGGTCCAATCGGGAAGGATGAGGTCATAAGCGCGGCACAGGCCGGGTTCCTTGGCGGCGTGGGCGGCGGATCCGGGACTCCGGGTCCAGACTCCCATGAGCCAGAGATAATCGAACCCCTGGTCCGCAAAATGCTTCCATTCGGAAACAGGCACGGTCATAAGCGTCAGGTGGCGGCCGTATTTCTTGGACATCCGGGATATGAAGAAGAAGGCGTTCAGTTCCAGGAGCTGCGGGTGTTTTCTCATAAGCAATAATAGGCCTTCCTATGATATAAAAATGATATCTTCCCTACAGGTAGAATTATCGGTATCGCGGAAGCTTTCCTTGATGCAACCACCCCACCTCGTAGGTGGGGTGGGTACGGGGGAACGGGTAACGGTTAACGCAAAAGCTTCTTCGTTCCACGCCTCTCCGACCTCCGGGGTCGGATGGGTCGAGTGGTTTTTTTAAGCTTTTTCTTTAACCGTGACTTCGAAGACCGTGCCGCGGACACCCGTAAGGGCTGTCGGAGTCCGGACCTCGAATCTGGAATTCCCCTTAAGCGCCTCCACCTTCACGAGGATCTTCCCCATCGCAAGGTCCAAAAGCGTTCTCTTGTCGCCGGTTACGCTATCGGTCTCCGCTTTCTGAATGCGGAAGAGGCTCCCTTCTTTTACTTCCACGCGCCCGACCTTCCCGCCGTCCATCAACACTTCAACGGAATTATTCCGGGCGGTCTTCACTTCATCTCCCGGCAGAATGATCATTCCGTCCTTCGCCGCAAGCCATTCTCCGCCCCGGGACCTCACGAACACATCTTTCCCGGGATTCTTCAGCACGCCATAACGGTCGCCGCTCGCGGTCTGCTGCATGACAACCGGCAAAGCGGACTTGAGCACCCTGTCCTCCGGGGCCGGCTCGACTTCAGGTTCCTGATTCACCATTTTCAGCACCTGGTTTAGGGCTTCTTTCACCTCAAGCATCGCAGGCGCCTCAGGAACTTCCGGGGTCTTTGCCGGCAGCTCCAGGTCCTCCGGCTTCGCCACATCCTCCGAAGATTTCGGCGCTTCCTGAATGACGACTTTCTTCGCCGGCTTCAAAGATTTCCGTACCCGTTTTTTATAGAGCACCCGCATGGAGTCCCCGAGGCCGAGAAGCGACATCGTGTTCATACTGTCTACGACGTAAACAGCCCCTTCGATCACGCGCACATCCGTCAGGAATTTCCGCCCGTCCTCCAAGCTCGCGAAACCGGTGACCGGTACATCGCGCCATTGAACGTTCTTTTCCTCCTCTTTAACGGGAGCGGCTTTTTCTTCCTCGGAGCTTTCGCTTTTCTTTTCGGGTGAGGTCTCGGCGGCTTGGGTCTCACTTGTGCTTTCATCCGCCTCGACCGTAACAGCCGGAACCGGCTCGTTGTCGCTTATCGCCGCCGTTTCGTTTTCGGGAATCACATCAGTCTCATCCAGCGTATCTTCAACGGCCACTTCAGCGCTTTCCCGGCCCGCCGGAGTTTGCGATTCCGATACCGGAGGAGCCGCCGGCGTGATCACGGGGGAAGCAGGTACCGCCGGATTTTCGATATTGATCGGCAAAGGAACATTATCCACCCGCGGCGGCTCAACGATAACCACCGGAGGAGGCGTCACCGGGACCACAGGAACGGTCGGAATGACGATCGGCGGCGGATCCACCGCCGTAGGCGGAGGCACCGTCACGATCACCGGGGCCGCGGTAATGTCAGCAAATGCCGTGGCGGTCGCGTCAACGATATAATTCAAAGCATCCGCCCCCGTGATCGAAATACCGCTCACGGTGATCGGTTTCGCGGTCCCGACCGATCCATCCGCGTAAACGGCTGTCGTGTAACTTGCCGTCAGAACATCATTCGTGAGCCGGTTATCCGACAAGTTCACCGTCGCCGCCGTGCTCCCGTCATAAACTTTGGTCACCCCTGTCGCTGTGATGGTCAGAGGCCGTGCCGTGATATTCGCAATCGCGGTCCCCTGATCCGAGATATCGTAATTCGCGAGGTCCGCGCCGCCGAGCGTATTACTGAGGAGGACCGTCTTCCCCGTCCCGGCATTCTTGTCACTAAAAACACCGGTTGAAGAGACCGTCAACTCATCTCCCGCGTATTTTCCCGCGAAGACCGCACCCGCCGTGGAAACCGTCGCCGTTAGGGTCTGGTCATAAGTTTTATTGCTTGCCGTAATGCCGCTCAATGTAACGGACGCCTTAGTGATGTCCGCCGTAAGGCCTGTCGGCTGACTGAGCGTGTAATTCAAGGCATCCCCGCCGGCTAGTGAAAGCCCGGAAACGATCACGGATTTTCCGGTGCCCACATTCTTATTCCCGAACACACCGGACTTCGAAGCCGAATCGAACGTGACCGCATCCCCGCCCAACACTCCCACAAGCGATGCACTTCCTGTATTCACGGTCGCGGCCGTTGTCGCGTCATAGACCTTATTGGAGGCCGTCACACCTGAAACTGTCACCGCCCTCGCAGCAATATCAGCCGTCGTCGTGATTTGATCCGTGATGTCGTAGTTCCCGAGGTCCGCACCGCCGAGCGTATTCACAAGCGTGATCGTTTTTCCGGTCCCCACATTCTTGTCACTGAACGCTCCTGTCGAATTCACCGTCAGGACATCACCGGCGTATTTGCCGGAGAACGTTCCCCCCGAGACTGTCGCGGCTGTTGTCGCGTCATAAGTTTTATTGCTCGCCGTGATGCCGGTCAGCGTCACAGAAGCTTTGGTGATATCCGCCGTAAGGCCCACCGGTTGGCTCACCGTGTAATTTGATGCGTCCGTGCCGCTTAACGCGAGACCCGAAACTGTGACCCCTTTACCCATACCCACGTTCTTGTCCGCAAAGGCGCCCGCCGCGACGCCGCCCAGCGTCACCAGATCACCGCCGAGAATACCGACAAGCGCCGCTGAACCCGTATTCACCGTCGCGGTCGTTGTCGCGTCATAGACCTTGCTATCTGCTGTTACCCCCGAGATCGTCAGGGCTCTTGCGCTAATATCCGCTGTCGTCGTGGTTTGATCCGTAACGTTGTAGTTCCCGAGGTCCTCGCCGCCGAGCGTATTCACAAGCACAACCGTTTTGCAGGTCCCCACATTTTTGCTACTGAACGTCCCCGTCGAACTCACCGTCAGAACGTCGCCGGCGTACTTGCCGGAGAACGTTCCGCCCGAAACCGTCGCAACGGTCGTGGCGTCATAAGTTTTATTCGATGCCGTAACACCACTTAACGTGACGGACGCTTTCGTGACGTCCGCCGTAAGTCCCACCGGCTGGCTCAATGTGTAATTCGACGCATCCGCTCCACTTAACGTAAGCCCGCCGACCGTCACAGTTTTGCTAGTTCCAACGTTCTTATCCGAGAACAATCCTAACTTCCCCGTCGCGTCCAGACTTACCGCATCAGCGCCCAGCACTCCCACCAAGGATGCTGAACCTGTATTCACCGTCGCTGTGGTTGTCGCATCATAGACTTTGTTCGAGGCTGTCACACCGCTCACCGTAATCCCGAGCGCCGTGATGTTGGCCGTCGTCGTCCCCTGGTCCGCAACGTCGTAATTACCAAGATCCGCACCGCCCAACACATTCGTCAGAGTCACTATCTTCCCCGCAGCGGCATTCCTATCACTGAACACCCCTGTCGAGGAAACCGTCAGATCATCTCCACCGATCATCCCCGAAAACACTGCGCCTGCAGTCGACACTGTCGCGGCCGTTGTTGCATCATAAGTTTTATGGGAAGCCGTAACACCACTTAATGTGACGGACGCTTTCGTGATGTCCGCTGTCAACCCCACCGGCTGGCTCAATGCGTAATTCAGCGCGTCCGCTCCGCTCAAGGCGAGTCCCGAGACCGTCACGGCTTTCCCGCTTCCCACGTTCTTGTCCGCAAAAACACCCACCTTCAGAGCATCATCCAAATCGACCGTGTCCCCACCCAGCACGCCCACAAGCGATGCGGAACCCGTGTTCACGGCCGCTGTCGTTGTAGCATCATAGACCTTGTTCGACGTCGTCACTCCGCTGACCGTGATCCCGAGCGCTGTGATATTGGCCGTGATCCCTGCCGGCTGAGACAGAGAGTAGTTCAACGCATCCGCTCCGCTCAACCCAAGACCTGAGACCGTGACTGACTTCCCCGTCCCCGCATTCTTGTCTGCAAAAACACCTGACTTGGAAGTATCATCAAGACTCACCGTGTCCCCGCCCAGCACGCCCACCAAAGATGCTGAGCCTGTATTGACTGTTGCCGCAGTCGTTTGGTCATAAACCTTATTACTGGCTGTTACTCCGCTTACCGTGATCCCAAGCGGCGTGATATTTGCGGTAAAGGCTGGATCCGTTTCGATAATCGTATAGTTCCCAAGGTCCTCCCCGTCAAATGTATTCACTACGGACACAAATTTTTCAACGCCAACATTTTTGTCGCTAAAAGTCCCTGTGGAATCAACCGTAAGCACATCTCCAGCGTATTTGCCGGCAAAATTTGCGCTCCCGGTGGATACCGCAGCATCAGTGGTTCCATCATAAATTTTATTACTGACAACAATTCCGCTAAATATCACCGTCGCTTTCGTAATATCCGCCGTGATCCCGAGTGGCTGGCTCAACGTGTAATTCAACGCATCCGTTCCACTTAACCCGAGGCCCGAGACCGTCACAGCTTTCCCCACTCCAACGTTCTTGTCCG
>CAZSFZ010000014.1:0-20997 GCA_964606385.1 uncultured bacterium | reverse complement strand
CCTTCAGAGCATCATCCAAATCGACCGTGTCCCCACCCAGCACGCCCACAAGCGATGCGGAACCCGTGTTCACGGCCGCTGTCGTTGTAGCATCATAGACCTTGTTCGACGTCGTCACTCCGCTGACCGTGATCGCTCTGGGTGTTATAGTTAAATCGCCACCGACAAATGTGATGTCATAGCCCTGTTGCGTTGACCATAATCCTGTCGGCGTAATACCTCCCACATAGGAACCAACATTCTTGCTGGGGCCCGTAAAAGCGACTGTTCCTTTGAGCTCCGAAGAGGGCGTGGTTGAGTAAACAACACCATTTCCCGCAAATGTCGTCGTGCCGTTGTAGGCCTCGGAGGATGCGTTCGCTGTGACCGTCAAAGGCGTCAGAAATGATTTCAAAAGAGGGCTGGTATAACTGTCATAAATTCGCCAAGTGCTCGTTAAATCCCAGCCGGAAAAGGTGGCCGCCTGTTTCATCTCGACCGTGGTCTTTCCCGTGATTCCTGCGGCATCACCGCTATTGCCCACATCTTGCGTTTGAACAAGTCCTGCGGCTTGATAATCCCAAAAGTTGTTCGTCAGAGTACCAGACTCATAGGAACCAATCAATCCGCCCGGTGTGTCGCCCGTCGAGGTCACCACTCCTGAAGCGTAAGAATTAACAATACTACTACCGGCATCCCCATTCCTGCCCACAAGCCCCCCGACATCATCACTCCCACTGGCATGACCTGCGGCATAGCTATTGGTAATCGAGGAGGCGTTGTTATACCCCACAAGACCGCCTACCTCCAAATCCCCCGTTGCAGACCCCGTCGCATAGCTCTTGGTGATCGATGAGTTATAGATATACCCCACAAGGCCGCCCACAGACAAACTTTCCCCTGTCACGGACCCTGTCGCGTAGCTGTTGGTGATTGACGAGGCGGAGGTATACCCCACAAGACCACCCACAAATCGCACACCCCCTGTCACAGATCCTGTCATGTAGCTACCCGTAATTGAGGAGGAGTCGCTATACCCCACAAGACCGCCTGTACCCCAATCCCCCGTTACAGACCCTGTCGAATAGCTGTTAGTGATCGATGAGGAAGATTCGCTATATGCGATAAGGCCGCCTACATAGTAATCCCCCGTCACAGACCCACCAACAAGCCCAACATTTTGAATCGAAGCGCCGTTCGTCGCTCCAAAAAGACCTACCAAATTCTCATTTCCACGGTTGATGGTAAGTCCCGTAATTATATGACCTGCTCCATCAAAATCCCCGGTGAACGGATTCGTGGGGGGATCGTACCATTGCGCTGCGGTTGAATATCCTATCGGATCAAAACCTTTGCCGGCATTCCAGTTCACAGTGTCTGAGGCATCAATATCGCTGGCGAGAGTATAAGTCGTGGCAGGATTTAGAAACATAAGCTGAAGCTGGTAAGCATCTGTGATGGCCGTGGAATACCGCATCTGGAGCATGGGGTACATACTTATGTTGGGGTACAAACTTCCGGTTTCCTGCATCGCCCAAGTGTGACCCAAAGAGCCCGACAGATCCCACTCGCCGGCATCATAAACACCATTCAGGTTCGCATCATAGACCTGATGGTGCGGGTTCATAAAATCCGTAAAAGCGACAGCTTTTGTCACACCGGAAGGAGATCCGTTCCCAACACCCGCCACACTCGTACTGTTAAACCACCAATTGTTTGTTAACGTTCCAGAATCATGACGCGCGATCAATCCACCCACAAAACCACTTCCTGTTACATCTCCCGTTGCAAAGGAATTTGTGATATTTGAGGAATTCCCTCCCGCAAGACCGCCGACAACAGCTTGACCACTCGCATTGCCTGTTGCGTAAGAGTTGGAAATTGAGGCCCTGTTATATCCCACCAGACCGCCAACGTAATAATTAATGCCGCTGATATCACCCGTCGCATATGAGTTGATGATCGAGCCGCTATTGTCTCCGACCAGGCCGCCGACATAATAATTCCCGTTCACATCTGCCGTTGAAAAGGCGTTCATAATGGTCGTTGAAGCGCCCGCATTCCCCACAAGAGCACCGGTATTATCAAAACCTCCAATACTGCCACCCACAAGACCGACATCCCGGATAGCTGCTCCGCTTGTGATGCTAAAAAGACCGACATTGTTTTCAAACAAACTTGTACGATCGATCGTCAGGCCTGTTATCACATGACCGTCCCCATCAAAAATCCCGCTATAAGTCCCCACAGGGTCAAAACCGAGGCCGCCGTTCCAGTTCACGGTGTCGGAGGCGTCGATATCATTGGCAAGGGTGTAATTCTTTTTGAGGTCCAGAGCCATGAGCTGAAGTTGGGCAACATTTGTAATGGCCGCGGTATTTTCCATCTGCAGGTGCGGATAACCCGCCATCATCCAGGCGTGGCCGCCCGTCGAAGCGATATCCCAGGAAGAAGCTCCGGTGTAAACTGCATAACTGGCATTATAAAAATCATTTGCTGAGGTCGCTTTGGTAATGCCAGAAGAAGAGCCGCTGCCGACGCCGGAAATATTGGCTGCGTTAAACCAATAATTGTTTGTGACCGTCCCGACCGCCTCACTCGTCCCGATCAGCCCACCCACATTACTCACTCCGGTCGCGACCCCAGTAGCATAGGAGTTGGTAACATCTGAAAACCCGAAAGCATATCCATTCGATTCCTTCAATCCAACAAGGCCCCCCACCGAGTCGTTGCCGGTGACGTTCCCTGTCGCGTAGGATTTATCGATAACGAGCGGGCGGGCAATCCCGACAAGACCGCCGACATAATCCCTACCGGTCACATCCCCGGTCGCATAAGAGTTAAAGATTTTTGTGCCCGAGAATCCCATGAGATTGTCTGTCGCGGAACCGAGGAGACCGCCGACTCTATCCGTACCGGTGACATTCCCCGTCGCGTAGGAATAGGTGATCCGGCCATAAGCCCAAGTTTCATGCCAATTGAACAGATAGCCGGCAAGACCTCCGAGTTGAGTACCCTCATAAGCATCTTCGAGATTGCTGACACCCATCACATCTCCAGTAGCATAGGAATAACTCACATTAGCCATTTCGGCTTGGCCGACCAGACCTCCTGCACGAATGCTGCCGAACACATCAGCAGAAGAATTACTCTGCGTGAGAGAAGAAAACCTGGTGTGATATCCAACGAGCCCGCCCACATCGGAATGTCCGTAGACCGTCCCGGAAGAGCTCAAGCCTGTCATCACAACCAGATCAGCGGGTTGGCTCGGATTCCCGCCCGAATGTATTTCAGAAACTCCCACAAGGCCTCCCACATCATTATGACCTGTGACATTGACATTATTTCCTGTGACCTGCGAAATCTGTGCTCCCAGGCCGATCACGCCAACCAAGGACCCCACATAATC
This sequence comes from uncultured bacterium, assembly GCA_964606385.1. Lineage (GTDB taxonomy): Bacteria > Omnitrophota > Omnitrophia > Omnitrophales > Aquincolibacteriaceae > Aquincolibacterium. The sequence goes on along the minus strand of CAZSFZ010000014.1, from coordinate 17,609 downwards.
CTGCCCCATGATCGTGAAATCCGTGAGAATAACATTTTCAAGAAGAGCCGAAGTCCCGGCAACGTGACCGAACAAACCCACAACGTTCTTGCTGGGGCGATTGATCGTAAGGCCGGTGATCGTATAATTTTGGCCGTCAAATGTTCCGGTGAATGGATTATCCGGGGTATTCCAAACTCCTCCGGGTGAATTTCCCACAGGTTCAAAGCCAGCGCCCGAATTCCATGTCGAGGTTGAGGAAGCATCGATACTATTGGCCAGTTTGAAATTTCCGCTCAGATCATACGCCATAAACTGGAGTTCGTTCACATTAGTGATAAGCCAGGGGCTGGATGCGAGACCATTCCCCGTCATATCCTGCCAAATCAGGTGGGGATATGCGCCATCAACAACCTTCCACATGGGATTCCAACCTGAGTAAGTCGCCTGCTGCCTCATTTGAGCCGTTGTTTTACCAAGGGTCGTGCTCGAATCACCCATATAAAAGCCAAAACTTTGTGACTGAGGAAGACCTGTGGTCTCATAATCCCAAACATTGTTCGTGAAGACAGTGCCATATTGATCATAACCAGCAAAACCACCCACATTGGAACCGCCGCTTACATGGCCAGTAGAATAGCTGTTGGTAACGCTGGCAAAGTAGGTATAACCCACCAGACCTCCGGCCGCATCGCTACCGCCTCCTGCGGTGACGTTGCCTGTGGCATAGCTATTAGTAACATTCGTAGAAACAATAAGACCTGCTAACCCTCCGACCCTACTGACGCCGTCCACGCTCGCGGTCGAATAGCTGTTAGCAATATCGCCATACCAATGCTGACCCACAAGACCTCCGGCGTGCAGATTACTCCCGACCACACTGCCCGCAGAATAGCTGTTAAAGATATCTGATGTTTTATCGGTGCCGGCAAGAATGCCAACGTTATATGCACCGCTTATATTGCTTGCGATCACGCCAACATTCTTGATCGTGGCTTCTTCCGTCGCTCCAAATAAACCCACGTGGTCCTCGGTCGGACGATTTATCGTAAGACCCGTGATGGTATGCATATAACCGTTAAACGTTCCGGTAAAAGGCTGATCCGGATACATGCCATAATCCAAGGTGCTATAGCCCACAGGATCAAACCCAAGACCGCCATTCCAGCCTGAAGTGGCTGAAGCATCGATATCGTTAGCGAGAGTGTAATTGGCATCGAGATCGAGAGCCATCATCTGAAGTTGAGCAATATTTGTGATTTCCGTCGTCCACTCATGCTGGAGATGCGGCAAGTCTGCCATAACCCAAACGCCGGAGCCTGCTCCCGATCCGTCCACCGTGAAATCCCATCCGGTGTAATTAGCGGAATCCTGCATCTGAGCCGTAGTCAATCCTGTGACGCCCGCGAGGTCCTGATTCCCCTGCCCCTCATCGGCAAGCGTCGGATTTTTGGTGATGTTCCAGTAACTGTTGGTAGAAGAACCGGTGGTCCTGTCGCCATAGAGACCTCCCACATTGGAAGAGCCCGTGACAACTCCGTTCGCGAAGGAATTGCTGACTCCAGCGCCCTTACCGACAAGGCCGCCAACGGTGGCCGCGCCGTTCACGTTGCCTAACGCGTAAGAGTTGCTTATAGTGACCGCCGTGGATCCCACAAGACCTCCGGCATCTGTTCCCGTCGCGGTTACATTCCCGGTCGCGTAAGAAGAGACCGTCTGTGTGGCGTAGGAATAACCCGTCAAGCCTCCGACCTGGTCGACCCCGGTTACATTCCCTGTCGCGTAACTGTCAGTCACAGGATTCGCCCCGTAGGCCCGCCCAATCAATCCGCCGACTTCATTTCCACCAACTACATTTCCAGTGGCGTACAGGCCCATAAGGGTTCGTCCGGTATTGACATGACCGGCGAACCCTCCTACATAATTCCCGGCCGCCGTGACATCGCCCGTCGCGTAAGAAGTGCTGATGGTCCCGCCGTCGTAATTCCCCACAAAACCTCCGGCAAAGCCAGCAGCTGTGGTGACATCGCCCGTGGCAAAAGAATTAGTAATGGTGCCGTCGATCATTCTTCCGACGAATCCCGCCGCGTGCTGGACAACAGCATTCGCGTCCACCGCGGCATTGGACGATGAGGCGTCCACCAAAGACGTTCCATCCATCGTTCCGATCAGGCCGGCGACAGACAGCACCGAACCCGTTGCGGGCGCCGCTGAAACCGAGCTTGTGCCCGTCACATGAACATTTGAAATCGCTGTGTCATCGATCCACCCGGCCAACGCACCTGTATAGGACTTTCCGATGACCGTGATGTCTTCAAGAGTCAGATCTTGGATGGAAGCTCCGTTCGTGTAGCCGTAAAGCCCGACCCAGTGAATGCCGCTTTGATCGATGTGAAGCCCGCTGATGGTTTTGGAATTACCGTTCAGATCCCCGGTGAATTGCGCGGTACTTGTCCCGACCGGAACGAAATTTGAGCTCACGGTTTCGGAAGCATCGATGTTATTGGCCAGTTTGTAGCTGTAGGCGCGGGTCGTCGCATTCGTGCCCATGTACTGCAATCCTCCGGGGGCATTGGAAACGGAATAGACCAGATGGTCGCTGCCGACCGTCACATCCTTCGAAAAGATGGCGCCGGATTCTGTTTTGATCGTGTTGACGCTGATGTCGTCGACCGCGGAACCGGTATAGGTCGGGGTTTTCCCGATGTTCTTACTGAAAGTGAGAAGATCAACGCCCGTGATCGCGCCAACGGTGGAATTTTTCGAAACTTTGAGCGTCAGGTCATGGCCGTTGCCGGTCAAAAGATAGGTTTCAGCCCAGGTAAGGATGCCGTCATCGTTCAGTCCGTCGGAATCCGTCTGGATCGTGGTATTTCCGATCAGCGAGAAATTACCCAGGACGCTGATATTGTCCTGGTCCGTGAAATTACCTGAGAGTTGTGCGTTAAGCGCGATGTCCGCCCGGTTATCCAGATTGTCCATGTCCATGGTGCCGACCTCAATGCGTCCGCCCATCTTGAAACTCGCGCCACGCTCAGTCACTTCTTTCGCCTTCAGAGCTCCGGATGTTTCAACAGCTCCCGCGGCCTGGAGATCGATACTGCCTTTGTCCGCATCCATCGTTCCGGCATTGGTGATCGCGCCATCAGTCGAAGTGAGCTTGACCGCGCCTTCCGTTGCTTTCATGAGGGCCTCGTTCATCACGGATTCCCGCGCGGTCACGTCGATCGCGCCTTGCGTCGCGTCGATCGTTCCGGTGTTTTTGATTTCGCCCTGATCCGCCGTGATCTCAACTTTGCCGCCCATCGCTTCAAGGAGCTTTGCATTATAGGCGGATTGCTCAGCCGTCAGCTTGATGCTCCCCCCGTTCGCCTTCACGTCGCCGGCGTTCGTCAGACTACCGTCTTTGGAGATCATCCAGATCTCGCCGCGGGAAGCCTGCATGATGGCGTTATTGACCACATCCTGGTGTGCCGTCACGGCCACTTTGCCGTCCGCCGCATCGATCGTTCCATCGTTTTGGAACTCGCCGTCTTTTGCCGTGATCTCCACTTTTCCGTTAACCGCTTCGATCACCGCTTGGTTATAGACCGATTGTCCCGCGGTCAATTTGATGTCGCCCTCAGGAACCGTGATCGTTCCCCTGTTCATGAAGCTTCCAAGGAACGTGTCCAGATGAAATGCTCCATTCTTGGCCTGGATCACGCCTTCGTTCGTAACGTCCCCGATGGACTGAAACTCCACGCGGCCGTCATCGGCTCGGATCACCGAATTGGCATTCGTGCCCGATTGAAGGTTAATGGCCTGTTCGAAGAGGCCGTCGAGGGCCTTGGCGTTCAGGCTGACCTTGCCGCCGTCGGCAGTGATCGTCCCCGTGTTCTTGATCTGGTCCCTAAGGCCCATCGTGTTCGCCGTCGCTTCATCCACCCCAATGCTCACCATGCCATCGGGCGAGATGCCGACCGTGACCGTGTTCCCTGCCGCGAAAGCCACGGTCCCCATCGGGACATCGATCGTCCCCTGGTTTTCAATCGCGTTCGCGATCAGCGCTACAAGACCCGCGTTATTGCCCACGATCTTCCCGTCATTCATGAGAAACCCGCCCTGACCGTTGAACTGATAATCGTGCGCCAGAAAATCCGTGACATTGAGATTCAGCGGGATCGTTGAGGCCAAAAGAGACGCGTTATTGAGATTGATCATGCCGGTGGACCCGATATTAATGCCGGCGATATTCTGCAGGATAAAGTCCAGGTTCGATAAGTTCATCGTTCCGAAAATGTTCGAGGCCTGGCCGCCGTTTACAAGAAGCGCGAGGCTGGCGTTCTGGCTGAGGCCTGAGATGTTATAGATATTATTTTGCGGCACATTGAACTCCGGGACATTCCACACGGGATTTCCCGTGACGTTCCAGTTCGTGGTGTTCTCCTGCGTGTTCACTTCCACGCTGCCGCCCTCGAGATTGATCGTCTCGGCCATCACCGGACTCACGCACATCGACCACGCAAACACAAAAGCTGTAAACGCCGCGGTTGCTTTCCGCCAACCCATCCGACCCCGGAGGTCGGATCGGCCACCCCACCTCGTAGGTGTGGTGGTTAGGCCGATGGCATCAGACTGACCCACCAAACTCTGTCGATGAGTTTTCGTATTTGAATTTTTCATTTTTCCCCTCTAATAGAAATCTACCCTCAAAGATAGCAATAATCAATAGCATATGACTAATTATTTAATGTTTATATAAATATATAGCTATTTATAACTTTAATAATAGCAATAAATAGCAAATCTATTAAAATGTGCTCATATTCTGAGCATATGCGTTACAAGGGTTAAATTATCGTCCAGGGGGGGGCCTCAAACAGGCAGGTAGAGTGACGGCATCAAATGCCTATCGCCCTTTCCGTCTATGTTTTTTTAACCGAATCGACAGAGGCGGTGCTGATCTTTGATTGGAAGCCTTATTCGAGGATCTTTTGAGCCGTTTGGGCGAGAAGCATCAGCGAGATTTCGTTCACGGGCATCGGCTTACTGAAGAGATAGCCTTGAATGATGTCGCAGCCCTGGGAGCGCAGAACGTCCAGCTGGTCTTTCGTCTCCACCCCTTCTGCCACGGTCTCCAGCTGCAAACTGTGCGCCATGGAGATGATCGCCTGCGTGATGGCCTGGTCATCCGGGTCGGTTGTCACATCGTTCACGAATGATTTATCGATCTTGATGGTGTCGATAGGAAAAGTCTTGAGGTACATCAGCGAGGAGTAACCGGTCCCGAAATCATCGATCGAGATGTGGGCCCCCATGTTCTTGAGGCGCTTCAGGGTCAACGTCGTCTCCTCCAAACGGTCCATGATGGTGCTTTCCGTAAGCTCTAGATCCAGGTCCTTCGGATCGATGCCGCTCTTGCGGATCGTGTCCCCCACCATATCCACCAGATTGGCGTAGTGGAACTGCCGGGCGGACAAGTTCACGGAAATACGAAAATCCTTGAACCCCTGACTTTCCCAGAGCTTTCTCTGCTCACAGGCCGTCTTCAGGACCCATTCCCCGATCGGGTGGATGAGGCCGGTCTCTTCCGCGATCGGGATGAACTCGATCGGCGGGATAAACCCCAGATCCGGATGCTGCCAGCGGATCAAGGCCTCCGCCCCGATCGTTTTTCCGGTGCGCAGGTCCAGCTGGGGCTGGTAATAGAGCCGGAATTCATTACGCTCCAGCGCGCGCCTCAAGCTGTTCTCGAGGACCAGCCTCTCGAAGCTGTTATTGGCGATTGAAGAGGAGAAAAGCTGGTAACGGTCCTTCCCCTTTTCCTTGGAGATATGCATGGCCGCGTCGGCATTCTTGATCAGGATATCGCTTGTTTCGCCATCGTTGGGAAAGATCGCGATACCGATACTGCAGCTTGTGAAAAGTTCATGCTCGTTGATGTGAAAAGGCGACTTGAAAGCCGTGAGCAGCTTATTCGCGACATTTTCCGCGTCATCGACCTTGGAAACGCGCGGTAAGAGGATGATAAAAGCACCGCCGCCGATGCGTGTGACCGTATCGGAATCGAACAGAAGCTTCTGCAGCCTGACCGAGACGGCCTTGATCAGCTGGTCGCCGATCGGATGGCCCAGCGTGTCGTTGATACGCTTGAAATGGTCAAGATCGAGCGCTAGGACCGCCCCGAGCTCCTTCTTGCGCCGCGCGGACTGGATTGCCTGGTTCAGGCGGTCCACAAAAAGCTCCCGGTTCGGCAGTTTGGTCAGAGCATCGTAATAGACCATCTCTTCGAACTGCTCTTTTTCGCGCTTCCGCTCCGTCGTGTCCGAGATCACACCGTCCACGTGAATAATACTGCCCTCGGCGTCCCGCACGGCGCGTCCATGATCATGGACCCATCGGAAGTCCCCGTTGGCATGCCGCACGCGGTAATCCACGCTAAACAGCCCCCCCTCCCGGATCGCTTTCTCAAAGGCCTCCTCCAGAAGCGGCATGTCCTGCGGCAGGACCTTCTCGAAATAAGTCCCGATCCCCTGCCCCATGAATTCGGCAGACGGATGGCCCGTGATATCCTTGATCACATCGCTCACAAATTCCAGTTTCCATTCGCGGGGTCCGACCAGGGTGTAACGGTAGACCGCCCCCGGAATGTTCGAAACCAGGCTTTTAAATCTCTCATGCTCCGTTTGGATCGTTTTCTTGGACCGTTCATTTTCCTGATAGTATTTCTGAAGCTGCGCCTGCGCGTGGTTGCGGCTGTACGCGTAGCAAATACTCTTGACCAGAAGCTCCCGGTCAAAACTCCCCTTGGTCAGATAATCCTGGGCCCCGTAATTAATGGCCTGGGCGGAAATCTCATCGTCATCGACGGAGGTCAGGATGATCACGGGAACTGCGGGGTAGGCTTTGTGGACCGACATGAAGGTACTGAGCCCCTCACTGTCCGGAAGATTAAGGTCCAACAGCACCACATCAATGTCCCCTTCGGCGAGGCGCTCGAGGCCCGACTGCATGTGTTTGCTGCGGATCAGCTCGAAGGCGGGCGTCCGATTCTGGGCCAACCGCTCATTCACCAGAATGAAATAATTCGGATCATCCTCGATGATCAGCACCTTATATGAGGTTTTGTCCATGCTTGATCCACCTCGTTAAAATTATCTTCTTATAGCAATAAATTACACCTTAGTAATTTCGTACCTTCTTTATTAGTGTAGCACAATAAATTAAACAGACAAGACTCATTTTATATTTTTTTAATTAATTTAGTTTTTAGTTATTACAGTTCTTGAATATCATAATTAGGTGATAATGACGCTATTTGTTGCTATAGATGCTATATTTTGCTATTGATTTTATACGATTTTTTTTGATTGAGCTCTTTTTTTTTATGAAAGACCATGCTAGGGTTCCTTGTAGGTAGAAAAAAACAAGAGGATCCAGGCAAATGAAAAGACCTAAAAGCGTCGCGAAAGAGTTTCCGGTGGGATGGCTCGTGGATCTGGTTTTTATTACTTCCCTACTACTGATCCTATGCGTCCCCTTGGCGATAGCCGGGGATGCCCAGACAGTAGCACCCGCGAAAGATCAGCTGCAACCTGAGGTGTCCGCCACCTCCAATATGAAGGGATCCGAGAAGGCCATGGCGCAGGCCCTGGATTCCGTATCCACCGCCGATTCGATCAATTTCCTAATGGATAACTCCCCACTCGCGATGGGTCCTGTGGCGGAGGCGGCCCCGACAATCGCTGTTCCGGAACCGGCCCCGAAGCCGGTCAGCCCTTCCGATATCAGGCTTGAGGTCCTGGAAGGCCGGGTCGTGGAGGAGGCCGACGAAGTAGCCATGCTGGTTTCCGAGCAATGCGACAACGCGGGTGAAGGGACAAGCTCCTGCGAACGAGCCTACTCGAACGGCCATCGCGCCACCGTCGTCACGCAGAATGCCAACGAAGGCGATGAGGTCAAGTCCCAAACGGTGGTCGAGGAGTACGACGCCGACAACACCCTGCTTTACCGGAAGACCATCCGCAACCGCGTGGATTATAATTATCTGAACGATCAGAAAGCCAAGGAGAAGGAATTCTTCGACATCATTTACCAGCCTGCCGGCAGGAAAACGACGCGGGAACTCATGGTGTATGAATACTTCCTCGACTCCGGCAAGACCAAATCCCTTTCCTGGACGCAGTACAAACAGATCGGCGCCGAACCAAAAGCGGAGCTGGTCTATCACGCGCTTTTGCGTTACGGGGATGACGGCAATCCCGTCCGCGGGCTTGCCGAACGCTGGGAACATGGGCAGAAGGCCGACACCTTCATGAACTGGAGCCGTCAGTCCAAAGGCTACGCGACGTTGGACGAGGAAGCCTGGGGACAGTGGGAAGGCTGGATCCGGACCGTCTCCATGCAGGCTTATTTACCCTGATCAAAAAAAAAGCCCGTCGCCGCCTCATCAGCAGCAAAGGGCACCCTTTCAAAAAATCCCTGGTTCGTTTTTAAGTTCCCGAGGTTTCTGAGCCCATGGGCGCCGGAGGAGTCCCGGGACCGCCCCCGACAAGGCCCTCACCCGCTTCGATCGGTGACTGCATCTGACGGATACGGTCCCGCACCATGCTCACCATTTGCGAAAGAGAACTTACGTGGAAAGGCGGGCTCCCGGCATCCGTGCCGAGCCCCTGATCAGCCGATCCCGTAGAACCCAGCGGCTGCCAAGGGACAAATAAGGCCGGCGCATTGTTCCCGCGTCCCAGGGACAGGTAGATCGGCTGAAGCCCCTCGCCCGAAGCTCCATAGACCGGGGGCTGGGCAAGAGTGGGAAGCGGTACCACGAGGGGCGGAAGCTCCTCGGAGGGCATCGGGATCGGGACCGGAGGCACGGCCGGCGGCGGGAGCGGCACTCCCAGCGGGACGATACCCACTCCCAGGATCGGCATCACATCGATCCCGGAGGTACTGATCCCGATCATCGGAACGAACGAGAAATTATCGACATTACCGGCAGGCGGCATATCAAAGGCATAGCGCCCATCCAGCTTACCGTACTGGTCCAAAAAGACGGGGTTCGGATTATTGAAAAGCACCTGGATCGCCAAAGCGACTTCAGAACGCGTTTCCGCGGAAGTTCCGGAAGGCGTGGGAGCCGGAGGGGTCGGTTCGGGCCCGACGTAGATACTGCCGCCCGCGGCCGTCACGATCGTGTTCGCCGTGTAAAAAATGCGATTGGCCGCCTGCCCGATGTCACCTCCGGCGGTCATGTTAAGCACATCGGCCGTAAACGTGTCGGCCGTGGTCACGATCGCCTTGGTCGTGGATCCGGCTGTCGAAGCGGTCGTGATATCCCCCGCGATGCCGTCGGCGTTCGAATCGGCGTTCACGGTCCCGACCACAAAATCATTGGCCGCCGTGATCGAGATATCTCCATCCTCGGTCGAGATCACTGAGGTTCCGGTCATCGTGATGTCGCTTCCGGAGGCCGTCAGGTTCACGCTACCCGTTCCTTCCGCGCTGACCGTTACACCGGCACCCATCGTGATCGCGTCCCCGGCGGAAAGCGTGATATTGCCGTTCCCTCCCTGGGCCGAAATATCCGCGTTGATCGTCATATCATCCGTCACGGCCGCGCCCAAGGCCTTCAGGACAATATCCCCGCCGTCATAATTCGTGACAGCGCTTGAAACCGTGATCGGGCTGGCTGCTGTAATAGAAATAATGGAACCCGGGTCGACCGGAGCCGGCCGGTCATCGATCGTCACGCCCGTAAATCCGTTCGCCGTCAGGATCTCTAACGCGCCCGTGTTATCCAACTGAAAATCTCCCGAGTGGGTCTCGCCCGAAAGTCCTGTCACCTGCGTTTCGAGCGCGCCGAGAGCATCGGCCGCGTTCCCCGCGCCCTTCTGGGCATCCAGGGTTAATGTTCCGGAAGCTTTGATATCAGTCACCGCGTCTCCGCCATCCATGATCGCTCCGCCCGTCGATATGATCACTATGGCGTTCGTCGCGGCGCTCGTGGTCTGGATCCCGGTCAGCGTCACATCCCCGCCGCCCTGGATACTGATCGTACCCGCTCCCGCGTCAATGCCGGTCGTCGCCCCTACGGTGCCGATCGTGATGTCATCTACATCCACGATCTTCACATTACCCGAGGCAGTCCCCGCCACCGTGTCAAAATCATTCCCCGCACGGTCCAGCGTGACGGAAGTGCCCGCGCTGAACTCAAGCGTCGATGCCGAAATGTTCCCCGAATCCGTGATCGCGCCGCCCGCGGTCAATTTAAGATCCCCTGAAACGGCGGAGGCACCCATCTTTAGATCCGTCGCGTCCACAAGCGTCACCTCGTTCGCGTTCGTGATCTTGACCGCGCCCGTAAAATCATTGGCCGCACTATTGAGCGTAATGTTATTGCCCGTCGCGTCCAGCGTCGTGATCCCCGTCACCGTGATCGTCCCGGTATCCGTAATGTTCCCATTCGCCGTCACGTTCAGATCTCCGGAAACGGTTGAGACGCCGATCTTCAGGGCTGTCGCGTCCACAAGCGTCACATCATTCGCGTTCGTGATCTTGACCGCGCCCGTGAAATCATTGGCTGTATTATTGAGCGTGATGCTATTCCCGGCGCCTGCGTCCAGGGTCGTGATCCCCGTCACCGTGATCGCGCCGACATCGCTGATAAGGCCGTTGGCGGTCAGCTTCAGATCGCCTGAAACTGTCGAAGCGCCGATCTTAAGAGCATTCTGATCGACGAGCGTTACGTCGTTCCCGCTCGTGATCTTGACTGCGCCGGTGAAATCGTTATTCACGTCATTCAAATTGATATTATTGCCCGTCGCGTCCAGGGTTGTTGTCCCGGCGACCGTGATCGTCCCAATATCCGTAATATTCCCGTTTGCCGTCACATTCAGGTTGCCGGCCACATTCGAGGTGCTGAGTTTGACAGCACCGACGCCATTAACCAGGGTCACGTTGTTACCGTTCACGATGTCGATCGCACCGCCAAAACTATTGCCGCCGTCGTCCAGCCGGATATTCTTCGCGACTCCGAGTTCCCCGCCTGTTCCGGTAGCGTCGAGCGTGGTGGTTCCCGCGATCGACAAAGCGCCGCTGTCGGTAATGGCGCCGCCGGCCGTGATCTTAAGATCGCCGTTGATCACCGAGGCTGCCATATCGACCGCGTCTGAAGCAACTAAGGTGACCTCGTTTCCGTTGACGATCGAAACGGACACCTGGAAATCATTCGTGGTCCCTTCCAGCTTGATATTATTCCCGCTCGAATCAAGGGTCGTTGTGTTGCCGATATCGAGAGTCCCATTGCCCGTGATCGCGCCGCCGGCCGTCACATCCAGCTTCCCGGAGATCGAAATGTTCCCGAGCTCGATCTTGTTCGTATCCACCAGCGTCACGTTCTTGGCGCTGACCACATTAACGGCCGATTTGAAATTGTTGTTGGCCTGATCGAGTGTGACGTTACTCGAAGTACTCGTTGTGAAGGTCGCCGTCCCGTCAATCACGAGTTTGCCCGTATCCGTGATCGCGCCGCCCGCCTTCACGTCCAGGTTCCCCGAAACAGTGGAAGCCCCGAGCTTGATCGCGTTCGTATCCGCCAATGTCGCGTCATTCACGTTCGTCATCTTGACCGCGCCCGTGAAATCATTGGACCCCTCGTCCAGGATAATATTATTTCCCGCCGCCGATAGCGTGGTCGTTCCCGTCACGCTCAGCGTCCCGCTGTCCGTGATCCCGGCTCCCGTCGCATCAAGATTCCCGGAGATCGTCGAGGCGCCAAGATCCAAGGCGGCTGTGTTGACCAGCGTTACGTCCTTGCCGCTTACCACGGATACTGCGCCAACCAAATTATTTGCTGCCGCGTCGAGAGTAATATCGTTTCCACTTCCCGCCGTGAGACTTGTGGTTCCGTCAACACTCAAAGCTCCGGTTTGCGTGATCGCCCCACCCGCCGTAACGCTCAGATCCCCCGTCAATGTCGCGCCTGAGAGAGCGACGCCCGCGCTGTCAAACTGAAGGGTTAGATTTCTTAAGCTTGAAGGGAACGTGGGAGAAGCAGGGCTGCTATCCACATTCCGGAAACTGACATCCTGGATCGACCCGCCTCCGGATGTCGTGATCGTCACGGCCTGAGAACCAAAGTGATTCGCTTCGGTGCCGAGAAGTACATTTTTATTGGCTCCCGCGTTGATCGTAAAAGCACTGCTCCCGGACGTGACCGACAAGGCCCCGCTTTGTGTAATATCCCCGCCCGCCATGATCGATAAGGTCCCGGAAACGGTCGAAGCTCCGAGATCGATCGCGTTTGTGTCGACCAGCGTGACGTTCCGGCCCGTCGTGATAACGACCGTGCCGAAATCATTACTATTATTGAGCGTAATATCGTTGCCAGTCCCGGCCGCGAGCGTGGTAGTCCCGCCCACGGACAAATCCCCGCTGTCAGTGATCGTCCCGGATGCAGTCACGCCCAGATCTCCGTTTATTGTGGAAGCCCCAAGAATAACGGCGTTCGTGTCCTTCAGGGTCACATGATTGCCGCTTGTGACCGCCACCGCACTGAAGTTGTTATTGTTATCAAACGTGATATTGTTCGCGGTTCCCGCCGCGAAAGTGGCCACGCCGCTCACGGAAAGATTCCCGCTGTCGGTGATCGTTCCGTCGGCGGTGACGCCAAGCGTCCCGCTCACCGTAGAAGCTCCGAGATCGATGGCGTTCGTATCGGCTAGCGTCACATTGTTCCCGCTCGTGATCGCCACCGTGCTGAAATTATTACTGTTGTTGAGTGTGATATCGTTCGTAGCGCCCGACGCAAGCGTGGTGGTCCCCGTAACCGTCAAGTTGCCGCTGTCTGTGATCGTTCCGTTAGCGGTGACGCCAAGCGTCCCGCTCACCGTCGATGTCCCAAGAACAATGGCATTCGTATCATTGAGTGTCACATTGTTCCCGCTTGTGATCGCCACCGTGCTGAAATTATTACTGTTGTTGAGTGTGATATCGTTCGTAGCACCCGCCACAAGCGTGGTGGTCCCCGTAACCGTCAAATTGCCGCTATCGGTGATCGTGCCGCCAGCCGTCACATCAAGCGTCCCGCTTAGAGTCCGGGCCGCTAAAGCTATCGGCGCTGCGTCAAACTGCAACGTCAGATTTCTCAAACTGGCGGGCATCGTCGGTGCAACAGCAGTCGCATCCGCGTTCCGGAAGCTGATATCCTGAATGGAGGAACCTCCGCCCGAGGCCGTCATGGTAACGGTCTGAGCTCCAAAATGGTTGGCTTTAGTCCCCAACAGGATATTCTTGCTGGCGGCCGTGACGGTGAACGTACTGGCTCCGTTTGAAGCCGTGATCGCCCCGCTTTGCGTAATATCGCTCGCTGCCGTCACCTTCAGCGTTCCGCTAACAGTCGAAGCTCCAAGATCGATCGCGCTCGTATCTTTGAGTTCCACATTCTTTCCACTCGTGATCGCCACCGCGCCGAAGTCGTTGCTTTTATCCAGTTTGATATCGTTCCCAGAGCCGGCCGCCAATGTCGTCGTTCCGGTGACGGTCAGATTTCCGCTGTCCGAAATCGCGCCATTAGCAGTAACATCGAGCATCCCACTTATCGTTGATGCTCCAAGATCGATCGCGTCCGTGTCCACAAGCGTCACGTTCTGACCGCTCGTCACCGCAACAGTGTCGAAATTATTTGTCGCGGTATCAAGGATAATGTCGTTCGTACCGGCGACGAGCGTGGTCGTATTACCCACTACTAACGCTCCGCTGTCCGTGATAGCACCCCCCGCTGTTAATGTCGCCGTACCCCCCGTTTGAAGACCCGATATGTCATACCCCGTCGCGTCACGATAACTGATCGCTCCGTTGGCATTCGCCGTATCCGCGGCATTCCGGGAACTCAAATTCACCGTTGAAAATTCGTTACTACTGTTTGTCAAAGTAATCGCTGCGCCACCACCATTCTTCAGCGTTTTCGCCGTAAGCGTCGTCCCCGTCATCGCACCACTTTGGGTGATCGCATCACCGGCAGTAAGCGTTACCGCCCCCGAAGGCGTTGTCACGGTGTTATTTACTTTTATTTTTCCGGTCGCAGTTAAAATAATATTCAAGATGCCACTCGAGGCGCTGATAATTCCGGACAGGGTGATATCCTTACCGCTGCCCGTTGTAATTAATTCGAGTTTTACTGTTTGATTCCCGGACGTTTTTGAGATTGTCGCGGTCGACTCCAAGGTAATCGTCCCATCCGTAGAAACGATAACATCCGTGCCGTTGTTTAAACTGGTGGAGTAAGTTGCTGCTGTCGCTGCATTAATTGAAATATTGGTCGGGTCAATAAGCCACTGACCAGCTTTACCATTCGAACTGCTTGCATCAACGCGTATCCCGCCTATATCAAGGTCGGAGCCAGATGTTTCAACCAACCCACCGTTACCGGATTGAGCTCCGCCTTTGGCAGAGATCGTACCGTAAGCGCGGGTCGCCTGATTCGACCACAGTACGACTATGCCACCATCCCCTTCATAGATAGCATCCGCGTTAATCTCGGCGCCTGAATCCATATAAGCATAGTTCGCCTTCCATACGGCTTCATGGCCTTTATAGTCACCGCCAACCAGCACTTCGCCGCCACCCGCGTAGCCGGACACATCGATCCGCGCGTGTTCAAAGAGGCCGACTTTGTCGCCCAGCACATGCACAGTCCCGCCTTTTTCGCCATTATTTTTCCCCGACGCGTCGAGTTTTCCGTTCACGCTCACCACTCCCTCATCGCCGCCATCCAGGACGATCTTGCCGTTCTTTTCCCCGATCGATTTGGCCTCGATAATGCCGGTGTGATTGATGATGCTGTCAAAAAGCTCTTCGGAACCTTTCGCGGTCAGGGTCACGATCCCGCCATTCGCGGAGATCGTGCCGTCATTGGAGATCACATCGCTTACTTTATTCCCCTGAAAATCCATGACTTCGGCCTCGATCGCCTTGGTGATCTTCACGCTCACCAACCCGTCGCCGCCGAGGCCCAGGATCCCTTCGTCTCCCGCGGCCATAATGACCGTACCGCCGTGAGCCGCAATATGGCCGACATTCTTGACGGCCGAGGCGAGCATCACGAGAAAACTGTTGGCATCGAGGTTGATCTTACCTTTGTTCAGGATCATGGCGGGATCGTTCATACCGCGCGAAACCGCGATCTCGTTCAGGCCCGCAAGGAATGCCGCCTTATCGATCCCGAGCGTGGAGAGGATCAGGCCTCCCGTCACATTGATCTCGGCCGTCGGCGCGATGTGGATGCCCATTTGAGCAAGAAGCGCCACAATGCCGATCACGTCGAATCCCTGGTTGATATTGACCTGGTTCAGGACCGTCAAGATCCCGCGAGAGGCGGCATCCGGATTCCCATCGGAGCCGATCACGCGGATCGAAGAACCGTCCGGAAGGTTCTCAACCGTTTTTTCCGTACCCCCCGGAATGTCGATCACATCGGCATGCACCGGACCGCAAAAAGTCAGGATGTGGAGTCCGACCGTCAGGACCGCCAGTGCCCGCTTTAAGCACATAAACATAAAATTTTCCCTTTCTCAAAAGAATTCCGCCGAAACGGTAAAATAGAACGCCGAATGCGACCCGTCCGTGGGATCCGACGCCAGCGGCGCCGCCCACTGGATACGCGAATAGACCTTATCAAACATATGGATCCGGACCCCGCCGCCGATCCCGGCAAGCGTGCGGCTGTCACGTTCTCCCGGATTGACCTCCCGGATCACACCGCCGCCGAGGTCACAGAACCCGACCGCCTGAACCTGCTGCCGCAAAGGCTGCTTGGAATACGGCAGCTGCCAATCTTTCGGAAAGAAATAGGTCGGGACAAAAACTTCGTTGGTCATATAAGCGCCGTAATCGGCCAGGTATTCAGCCTGGGGATAACCACGGACCGCGAACGCCCCGCCCAACGACAGCTGTTCGGAAGGAGGCAGGGTTTGGTCCGTAAGCTGCATCTGTCCGCGGAAAGAATACATCATGCCCATCGGAAGGCGCTGGTAGCGCATGAGCGATGTCCGGTAAATAAAGAACTGCCCTCCCGCTCCGGGACGGGTCCCGTTCGGATTGTCCTTCGGGGACGCGCCGAGAAAACTGCTGAAACCAAAATGAAAAGAATGCGGGAAGATCGTTTTCCCCCACCGGTCCGTGAATTCGAAACTGAGGCCCGTGTTCAGGATCCGGAGCTCATCCGTGCCGGACTTCTGGCCCAGCTGAAGATTCTTAATGGTTTTCCAGTCAAACCCCGTGTTGAAAGTCGTTTCGATCCAGCTTTTCCGGATCAAGGGTTGAAGCGCGTAGAACGCGTAATCGGTCGCGTTGCCGTCAATTCCGAGATAACCGTACTGACCGACCAGCTGCACCCAGGAACGGGTGTAGGAGACCCCAAGCCTCGTACCGGACGAATGGACGGGGATATTGTAGTCAGCCCCGATCGCCCAGCTGTGTTTCCCGAGCTGGAAACGCGACGAAAGCTGGTCCATCTGACCGAAAAGGTTGGTGTCCGAAAGCGAGAAGCCGACGCGCGTCAGGCCCGTGTTCTTGGTCCCGAGGTTATTAACATCCGATCCGATATGGACCGGGAATTTATCTTTTACATCGATCTCAAGGTCCGTCGTCCCCGTCGCTTCGCCGGGTTTCAGGACCGCCTTCGCCTGAAGGTCCCGCGCCTTGTTCAGGAACGCAAGGGCATCACGAAGCTCGTCATAAAGTAGGACCTGCCCCGAGCTCAGCCGAAGGAACCTCCGGATCACTTTGCTGGAGAACCACTTGTTCCCTTTAACCTCGATCAGGCCGAGTTTCCCTTCAATGACCACGATCTCCACCACACCGTCCGTGATGGTCTGCGGCGGGATATAAACGTAAGCGGCAATATAGCCTTGTTCGCGGTAATAACGTTTGATGTCGGCAGCAAGCTCCTGAAGGTCGGCCAGATAAACTTCCCGACCGATGTATTTTTGGATGAAAGCCGAGAACGCCTCGGAGGGAATACTGTCATTACCGGTAAGAGTTACATCTTTTAATGTAAAAGTCTTGCCTTCCTTAAAGGCTTCGACGGAAGGCGGAAGCTCTTCGATCTGGCCTCCCCCTTTTTCGGCGATCTGGCGTTTCAATACGCGATTGCGGAATTCCTGCTCTTCCTGGAAACGTTCGAGTTGGGCTCCGGCAGTTTCGGTGGTATCGGTCGCGGCGAACACGAGCATTGCGGGGAGGGATACCGCCACAAGCATCGATAAAACAAGGACAAATTTGCGTCTCATAAAAGCCTCTTGTCTCCTAAATGAGACTTTTCAAAAAAGCAAAATCGTCGGAAAGAACACCGTTCTCACATCCATCAACATCTTTTACTACTTGCCTACATGCCTGGCGGCGGGGAGGGGAATACCTCGAAAATCATTTTCCTGATCCGTCGGCTTTAAATTAGCACCCGGCAATAGGCCGGTCAAGAAGCAAAAGTAACAAGAAGAAACTTCCATAACTTCTTTTTAAATGGCTACTTAGCGCCGTTCAATACGCTTAAATTCTTAGTTGCAATATATAGCATTAGCTAACATTTAAAAGATTAAAAAAACCTCCTTTTCAGGAGGCCTTTTTATGAAAATCTGGGGAGTAGTGGATTC
>CAZSFZ010000013.1:0-61049 GCA_964606385.1 uncultured bacterium | reverse complement strand
CCGTCGAGCAAGCCTGCATCGGCATAAAGGATGAATTCTTTGTTCAGGGGAGCTTTTGTCAGAATGCGGCCGAGAGGATCAATGAGGGCCGAGGGGCCATGCGAGGAGAGAAGCGCCACGAAGCGTCCGGATTCGATCGCGCGGAGCTGGTTTTGAATGGTCTGGTAATAGGCAAGCGTAGGGGTGTTGAAGAGTCCGGGGTAAGAAAGAGAGATCAGAAGTTCCGCGCCTTTTTCAACCGAGCGCTTTGCTATGTCCGGCCATATGCTCTCGGTGCACAATAACACGCCAGCTTTTTTCCCTTTGACGGAGAGTAATTTAGCCTCGGGAGCTGTCTGTTCATGGGGTACGAAGAAGGGCGCGCGAACGGTCTGATAAAAATCCAAGTTCTTACCGTCTTTCTCAAGAAGCAAGGCGATGTTCTTATAGCTAGTTATGGGTTCGTTAGGCTGGGATGGGATTTCAATGTGGCGCGCTAAAATAATCGGGGTCGATAAGGATCCTGCGAGATCGAGATAGAACGGGAGAAGGTTCTCAAGGCTCTCAAAGGTGTCGTAGCGGGGAAAAACGATCAGGTCGACCTTCTGTTGGCTAGCCTCCGTCGCTAACTGCTGATAGATGTGCTTGATCGATTCATTGTTCTGCAAAAGCCATTCTGATGAATCCGGCAGATGATGCTGGATGAGAGCCGTTTTTAAATGTTCAGATGAGGACATTTTGTGGCGGGTTGTTTGATTTCCCCAATAAGCCAACCCCGTGAGCAAGAGAAGGATGGACAGTCCGATCAGAAAAGGTTTAAAGCTCTTCTGGATCCAGGCTAGGGAGAAGGCGCAGGAAGTCGCGAGGATCAAGCTGCTGAAGAGTTGATAGCCCGTGAATGAAATTGCAGCAAGCAACGGGAGCGGGGCATAGAAACAGGCTGTTATTAAGGTGCTGGATAGAGGGGAAAGATCCAGGAGCTGTAAAATGAGGAGCCAGAGCATTCCGGCCCCGATGATCTGTATGGGAAATGGATCGGTTTCTTTGATCAAAACGTGAAAAATCATGAAATAAACCGTAAAGCAAGGAGCGCTTAAAATGACAAGTAAGAGATAATCGGTTACGCTATAGGAAGCGACCCAGCCAAGATGGATCGCAAAATAGGAAAGTCCGATGAGCGCGGTCTCAGCCATTATTTTTTCGATGCTGCGGCGAGTCAAATAATAAAGGCGGAAAAGAAATATCCAGGCTGCCCAGGAGGCAAAGTGGAAGTTAATAGGCGGCAGGCCCAAGATTAGCAATATTAAGATGGAAAGGCGGAGGAACGATACCTTCGTGAGCATGGGCGATTATAGTCCAGAAAGGGATAAAGGTAAACGCTGGCCAGTTTCTTAGCTTAAGTTCAAAGACAAGGGAAAATCATGTAAGTTCTTCTCTGGGCTATCGTTGCTGGATCAGGGATTATGGGTATAATGCGATACGGAGCTTCCTTAGGTGGTTCATCTTGAGGGTGAGTTCGTGAGGTCCATACAGTACTAAATTAGGGGTTTCTTGAAGGGGGATGTTAAATGTTTCCGTACGTCACGCTCTTTGGCTATAAGGTCTTGTCATTTGAGGTCATCGTGCATATTGCTGCAGCGATAGCGTTGACTTATTTTTCCTTTCAGCTTTGGAAACTACATATCCGCAAATGGCAGATAGCGCTTTTTGTCTTTCTCGGCTTCATGCTCAGGCATTACATGCAGAATATGATCCCGGGCCATGAGCTGGAGGTCTGGAACACGCCGCCGCTGGAATATCTCCACGGATGGGGATTTCTCATGATCGCGTTGACGGTTCTTTTTATCCGTTGGTTCCGTTGGCCCGGCCTTAAGGTCTTGGATGTCGGGGCGATCGCGTTGATGATGGCCAGTTCCATAGGCCGTATCGGCTGTTACCTTAATGGCTGTTCCGGCGGTAAGCCCAGCGATCTGCCTTGGGCGGTCGTATTTCCAGGCCCGGGAGTTCGGGTTCATCCCGCTCAGATCTATATGTTTTTTCTGGAAACGGCGCTGTGGCTTATCTTGCTTACATTTAACAAAAAATGGAAACGATTTGATGGGCAGACTTTCTGGGTTGGGATGTTGCTTTATTCGATCTATAAGTTCGGCATCGAATTTGTCCGGACCAATCCCGTTTTTGTTCTTGGGTTGACGCATACCCAGGTTTTTTCGGTAATGTTTTTTTTCGGGGCCATCGTTGGGCTATGGCGTTCTTCCCGACGTTTTTGTCCCCACGGATAGTTTTTTGAGGAGTGGCCGCTTGAGAGTATAATAGACGGGTTTTTGTAACGCTTGGATGCGCAAGGACTTGTCTATGTCTGGTCGAATGAAGATCTTGCTTGTGAGGCCCCCTCAAGGGCAGGAATCTGTTTTTCATATTATGCCGCCCCTTGGGCTCGGATACTTGGCTGCAGCGGTCAGAGACCTTCCCGTCGACGTTGAGATTATCGATAGCGTTCAAGCAGGGTACGGTGAGAGCGCTCTTATGAGGCGCATCCGCAGCGAAGAGCCGGATCTGCTCGGGTTTTCGGTTTACTCGCATGATCTTGAGGCGGTTCAAAAGATGAGCCGTGCGATCAAGCGGGATTTTTTGAAAAAGCCATGTATTCTTGTCGGCGGTCCTCATCCTTCCATTGCGCCACAGCACACTTTGGATTTTCTCGCGGATGTGGATTATGCGTTCCAAGGAGAATCCGAAGATGGTTTTGCCTCGCTGGTACGCCACATGCTTGCTTGCAAAAGATCCGCCGATTACGACACCTCTGTTTTCTTATCCTCCGTTCCCGGGATGGTTTTTAGGGGGAGGAATGGGGTTCATCACGTGAATGCACGCATCTTTGCGAACGATCTAGACCGGCTCGGTTTCCCAGATTGGAGGAAAATTCCGCCCACTCGTTATTTCAAAACATGTCATGGCGTTTTTTACCGGAATAAAAGATTTGCTCCGATCTTTACTTCGAGGGGGTGCGACAGGACTTGTTCTTTTTGTGCGGCGCATGGAGTGATGGGCAGGAGGATCCGCCGCCGCAGTGTGGCCCATGTCGTGGAAGAGATCGAAATGCTGGTCCGGCAATATGGGGTCGGGGAAATTCAGATTCTGGACGATAATTTCACAGCGGATAAGGGGTATGTGATCGATTTTTGTAAAAAACTGATAGATGCCGGTCTGAGGATTGCCTGGTCTTGTCCCAATGGGATTCGGATTGATACCCTGGATGAGGAAATGCTCAATTGGATGAAACGGTCCGGTTGTTATTCGGTCTTTGTCGGGATCGAATCAGGATCCCAGCGAGTGCTGGATCTGATGAGAAAAGGCCTCAAGATCGTTCAGATCGAGAAAACTATCTGTTTGATCAAAAAAATTGGATTTTTTACAACGGGGTTTTTTATTTTGGGATATCCAGGGGAAACAGAGCAAGAAATGGAAAGGACTATCCGGTTTGCCAGGGGGCTGCCGCTGGACGCAGCGGATTTTAGCAATTTTATGCCTCTCCCGGGCAGCGAAGTCTTTGAACGTGAATACGGCCTGGATCGCTTGGCGACGATGGATATGAAGATGTTTTCATCGCCGGCGAATATCGTGGAAGGTGCGCCCGGCGTTGGATTGAAGAGGAAAATGATCCGTGAAGCCTACGGGGCTTTCTATCTCCGTCCCAAGGTGCTTTTTTCGTTGCTTGGGCGGATCCGGAGCCCTTATCAGGTTTTTTTTATCTTAAAACGCCTGGTGTTATATTTAAATCCTGTGAAATTCCTGCTTGAGACGGGTAGCCGTGTTTAGAGCCTATCCTCGACACATCATCGATTTTGATAGCCGTTTATTGGGACTTTTGTTGCGCTCGTTCTTTTATAAAAGAACCGGTGAGCCTATTGCGGATTTTGAGGAAAGCTTTGCGCGATTCTTGGGGAAAAAACACGCCGTCGTCGTCCCCTCCGCGAGGTTCGGACTCTACGCAGGCTTGCGCTCAAAGGGATGGGGACACGGGGACGAGGTGATCATGCCCGCGTATACATTCAAGGCCATGGCGTTTATCGTCAAGGCGGCGGGTTTGAAGCCTGTTTTTGTGGATTGTAAGCCTCAGGATCTTAATATTGATGAAAATGCCGTCGAATCCAAAATTACGGATCGAACGCGGGCTATCCTTGTCAGTCACATGTTCGGAGTTCCCTGCGAGTTTCGAAAACTAACGGTGATCGCCCGCAAGTACGGCTTGCTCTTGATCGAAGACTGCGCGCATGCTTGCGGTTCCTTTTGTGAGGGGCAGCGGACAGGTTCCTTCGGGGATTTCTCTCTCTTTAGTTTTGGTGTGGGGAAAAGCATTGTATGCTTGGGTGGGGGGATCGTTGCTACCGACGATCCGGCCCTTGATACCTTCGTTCGAAAATCAACCGCTATGCTGCCGTTTCCATCCCGTTTCGAGCTTTTGAGTAGAGCTGTGCGCGTATGGCTTGCGTCACTATTAACGCGCCAACCTTTTTTCACGCTTCTGACGTACCCGGTATTGCTTGTTGCCGGACTGTTCGACATCAATTTTATCGATCGATGCAGCAATGAAGCTATGGACCTGAAGGGTCTTACGGAGAGTCTAAGACGCGCGAAACGGTTCTCTCCCTCTCAAGCGGTTTTGGGATCGCATCAACTGCGTTATTTGGATAAAAAAAACAAGGTTCTCGCCTCAAATACGGTCCTGTACGACGCGCTGCTCACCGAGCCGCGGTCTGCGGCGCCGGCCAAGGGATCCCCGCGGGAAATCGCGATGAAATATTATTATATGATCCGCGCTGGGGCGCGTGACGCTGCCCGGCGTCGGTTGCTTTTGCGCGGCATCGATACGAAGGCGGATGATATGGGGGATTGTTCCAAGATCGAAGTTGATGTTTCAGCGGGGGTGGCGTTCCTGAACACGGAATGCGCGACCCGTGAACTTTTAGAGATCCCTCATAACGCATTTTTGCATGAAAAGGATATCCGTTGGATCGCCCGCGCGGTTCGCGAGGTTTTATCGTGAAATATCCGGTTTCGGTTTCCCTTGTCTTGCCTTTGTTCAATGAAGCGGACTGCGTGAAGCTCGCGATCCCCAAGGCTGTCGCGGCGCTCCGGGAACTGGATTATGAGCTCATTGTTGTCGACGATGCCAGCACCGACGGATCCCTCACCTGCGTGCAGGAGTTTGCCGAGAAGAATCCGCGGATCAGATTTTTCAGGCATGCGCAGAATCGCGGATTGGGGGCGGCCGTTAGGACCGGCCTAGATGTTGCGACGAAGGATGTCGTGGTCTATGCGGACAGTGATCTACCGTTCGATTTTTCCGTTTTGCCCAGGTTACTATCACTGATGAGTCATGCGGATATTGTGCACGGCTATCGTCTTGGAGGGAGAGAATCCCTGAGACGAGCTTTCTATTCCTGGATCTACAATTTTTTAGTTCGGAGCCTTTTTCGCATCAAGATCCGCGATGTCAGTTTTTCTCTGGATATTATCCGCCGGCCGGTTCTTCGGGATCTGGCTCTCCGATTTGAAGCGGGTTTTTTTGCGACGGAGCTTTTGACCAAGGCCTGCTATTTTGGCTGCCGGGTTGTCCAGGTGCCGGTCCTTTATACCCCCAGGATCTTGGGCCGGTCGCGGCTCTCATCGTTCTCTAATATATTTAAAAGTCTCGGCGAATTGTGCCGGAATTATCGTGGTATCCGAGCGTTTCGAAAAAAACGGGGTATCCGGAAGCTTATTGTGAATGCTGACGATTTTGGCCTGACGCTTGAAGTGAATCGGGGAGTGGTTAGGTCCCATACCGAGGGGATCGTGACAAGCGCGTCGCTGATGCCCTCCGGCCGCGCTTTCGACGATGCGGCGGCTCTTGCACGGGAGTATCCCAATCTCGGGATCGGTGTCCATTTGTGCCTGACTCAAGAATCTCCCGTACTGCCGCGGGGTCGCGTGAGGACTCTGGTGGATGTGGACGGCCGTTTTTTTTCGGGGTGGAGAACTTTTTTTGTTCGTTTCCTTTTGGGCAGAATCGACCGTAACGAGATCATTGCGGAGTGGGAGGCGCAGATCCAAAAAGCGATTCAGGCGGGGATTGTCCCCTCCTATCTTGATAGTCATCAGCATGTCCATCTCTATCCCGCGTTGGCCGATACCCTTATTGATTTGGCGGTAAAATATAAGATTCCCTTTATCCGTTGCCCGAAGAGATTTCGCGGTGTTCGAGCTTCGGGATTTTGGGGGGCGATGAAAGCTGCTCTTTTGTCGGCCCTTTCGCCGGGATTGCGTTCCAAGTGTGAGCGGGGGGGGGTGGCGTTTCCGGATGATCTTTGGGGCGTTTCGATGAGCGGCCGGTTGGACCGGGAGCAATTGAGCAGGTGTCTTGATTCCCTTGAGAACGGTGTTTCCGAGCTTCTGTGCCATCCCGGGGAGGCGGGGAGCGGTCTTTATGCGGATTGGCATTATCAGTGGGAGCGCGAGATGAAAGCTCTGATTGATCCCTCCGTTTGCGAGAAAGCACGTCAGCTTCATATTGAACTCGTCAACTATAGGACGGTTTATGAGAGTTAAAGAGCGGACCGTGCTTTTGGTCAACCCTCCGTCCGATCAGCCGTATTCGATATCGGTGCAGCCTCCGCTCGGACTTCTTTATATCGCGGCTTATTTGCGAAAATACGGCTGTGTTGTGGCGGTATTGGACTTGAATGTGCGTCATCGATGGAAAACGGACCTTCTTTCGGAATTGCGGAGATGCGATCCCGCGATCGTCGGTTTGACCTCGAATGTCTCCAGTCGTTTGAGGACGCGCCAAGTCGCACGTTTGGTGAAAGAGTGGAAGCAGGATGCAGCCGTTGTGGCCGGGGGGCCGCATCCGACGGCCATGCCGAAAGAGTACGTGGGCTGCGGGATCGACTATATCCTGCCATTTGAGGGGGAGAAGAAAATGCTCGAATTTGTTTTATCCGGGGCTTCGGATAAGGTGCCGGGGATTGTTGAGTGCCGGACGGAATCAAGCGGCGCGGTAACACCCCCATCCGTTTCCGCGGAATATGTCTCAGATCTGGATACGCTGCCGTTCCCAGCGTACGACCTTATCGATATTTCCCGATATCATGTTAACTCCTTTAAACAAAAACCGATCGTTTCCATGGTGACCTCGCGCGGATGTCCTTGCCACTGCACCTTCTGCAGTCAGGCTGTGTTTGGGCGCCAGTGGCGCGCGCGGTCCCCCGAGAACGTTGTCGAGGAAATGGTTTGGCTGCAGAACCATGTCGGTGCCCGGGAGATCTCCATCGAAGACGACAATTTTACGCTTGATATGGACAGGGTTTCAAAGATTTGCCGTCTTATTAAAGAGAGAGGTGTGAAGGTCCCTTGGCAGCTTGCGAACGGCATTCGTGCAGATCGCGTTACACGGGAGCTGCTCCTGAGCATGAAAGAGGCGGGTTGCTGGAAGATCGCGATCGCGCCCGAGGTCGGGGATGACGCGAGTATGAAGAAAATAAGAAAAGACATCGCGTTAGACCGGTTTCGTCAGGTTGCGGCCTGGTGCAAGGAGCTTGGCATTGTTTATTACGGTTTTTTTCTTATGGGGTTTCCGTTCCAGGCTGAATCCCACGTAAGAAACATTACGGATTTTGCTATCGAATTGGATCCGGATCTGATGGATCTGAGCAGGATCGTGCCCTTTCCCGGGACGGAGCTTTATCAAGAGATGAAAACAGCGGGAAATTTTTCTCCGGACTCTGTTTCGAGTTACTACGAAAAGGCGGGGAATGGAGAGTTGGACCGTTGGCATTTTCAGGCTTATGCCAGGTTTTATTTGCGGCCGCTCAAGCTGTGGCGGATCATCCGGACGATCGGGTTTCGTCAATTTTGGGGACTTGTCCGGTATGGGATGAGGGTTTTTTTATCATGCCGGTAGGGAAGAAGGTTCTCCTCATCCTTGAGCCGTCAACCAATCCCGTGGATTTAGGGCAACCGGTTCACCTGGGGCCTCTTTATATTTTGTCGTACCTGGAGTCGCGGGGGATTCATGCGGACTTTCTGGACCGTCAGGCTGAAAAGCGCCGGAAGATCGATGCGGGGGACTACTCAATCATCGGATTCAGCGTCAACGTCAATAATGTGACTAATAGCGTCAAGAGCGCGTCGCGGATAAAAAAATCAAACCCCCAGACACAGATCGTTTTTGGAGGGCCCTTTGCTACGGCGTATCCCGAATTGCTTCTAAAGAACGCGTTTATTGACGCGGTGGTCGCCGGAGAAGGGGAGCTGACATTTTATGAGTTTGTGAGCGGTATGGATAAAAACGAGATCAAAGGGCTTCACTTCAAGGAAAATGGAGAAATGCGGTTCGGCGGGCCCCGGGCCTGGAACCGGGATCTGGACGCGCTCCCTTTCCCCGCCATTCACCGGCTTGATCTTCGGCAGTACAACATGTTCTATTCGCGGGAATTGCCCGTTTCCAGCATCATCACATCGCGCGGGTGTCCGTTCGACTGCGCCTTTTGTTTTCATAATATGGGACATGAATGGAGGGAGCGGTCTCCCGGGAATGTTGTGGACGAGATCGAGTGGCAGGTGGGCAAGCTTGGTGTGAAAGAGTTGATGATCGTGGATGATAATTTCACATTTAATCGGGAGCGGGCAGAGCGGATTTTTGATGAGATCATACGTCGCAAGATCAAGGTCAGCATCCAGTACGCCAACGGCGTGCGCGCAGATCTTTTGGACAAAAATCTTCTTGAGAAAGCCCAAGCTGCGGGCGTTTGGGTTCTTACCGTGGCCCCCGAGACTGGAAGTCCGGAGACCCTGAAAAAACTGAACAAGAAGTTCAAATTAGAAGATACCCGCAGGGCGATCCGCTTGGCCAAGGAATCGGGCTTGGCGACGGAAGCTTTTTTCCTTGTGGGACTCCCGGAAGAAACCGAAGAGAAGCTTCGGGAGACCTTGCGCTTCGCGGAAAGTCTGGATACGGACTTCGTCACTTTGTCCCGATTTATTTCTTTTCCTCAGAACAGATTGAGCGAAGCGAAGGAGTTCGATCTTTCGAGTCCAGAAGACAATTCGTATCTCGGGATCACACCCGGCAATGACAGGATGTTGCGCAAGATATTGGCGCCTTTTTATTTTAAGTTTTATTTTTCGCCTAAAAGATTTTTCCGGGTTTTTTGGATCCTGAGGATGTATTCAATATCAAAGTTTGCGCGGCCGCGTGTTCTCGGAAGTCTGATGCTGAATATCTGGGTAAAGCTGAAAAACTATTTTGGTCAGATCGTCTGGCCGTAGGCGAAGATGATGAATGACGCAAAAATCCTGATCATTCTCGAAGCGTCGACCCAGCCAACAGATTTTGACCGTCCTTTGCATCTGGGGCCTCTCTACATTCTTTCATATCTTGAGTCTAAAGGGATTGCGGCGGATTTTGTTGATCGTAATGCCGAACCTCACCGGAAGATCGACTATCGGGATTATGACATTGTGGGGTTCAGTGTAACCGTCAATAACGTACAGAACAGCCTCCGAAATGCTTCGGCTCTAAAAAGAACCCGCCCGCGCACGAAGATCGTTTTTGGGGGGCCTTTCGCAAGCGCTTATCCCGTTTCTTTGATCCAAAGCGGTTATATTGATGCTGTGGTTGTGGGGGAAGGGGAAGAAGCTTTTTATGAATATGTCTCTGGGTGGAAAATCAGCGACATTAAGGGGTTGTATTACATATCGAACGGCGAACCTTGTTTTACCGGCCGGCGGGCTTGGCGGCGCGATCTGGACGCGCTCCCTTTCCCCGCCATTCACCAGTTGGATCTTTCGAAATATTTTCTTTTCGGGGCAAGACGGTTGCAGGCCTCCAGCATTATGACCTCGCGCGGATGTCCGTTCGGTTGTTCGTTTTGTTTTCACAATATGGGGCACGAGTGGAGGGAGAGAACACCTGCGAATGTCGTGGACGAGATGGAATGGCAGGTCAAAACCCTGGGAGTGAGGGAACTGAGCATTGTCGATGACAATTTTACTTTTAACAGGAAAAGGGCGGCGGCGATTTTTGACGAGATCCTCCGGCGCCGGCTCAAAGTCTCTCTTCATTTCGGTGTGGGGGTGCGGCCCGATTGTTGGGATATGGAGCTTCTTAAAAAGGCTCGCGCCGCCGGCTTATGGATATTGACCCTGGCTCCCGAGACGGGGGATCCAGAGACTTTGAAAAGTCTCCATAAGAAATTTGATCTTGTCGATGTCGAAAGAGCGGTTCGGGCTGCACGATCGCTGGGGATCGCGACCGATGCTTTTTTTCTGTACGGTGTTCCCGGAGAAACGCCGGAGGGTCTGATGCGCACACTCACTTATGCGGAAAAACTTAACACGGATTTTTTGTCGTTGCATCACTTCATTCCGTTTCCGGAAACCGGGTATTTTCCTGAGGCTTCCAAGGTAGATCTTCAATGCTTTCGCGACGAATCTTATTTGACGATTTCTGATACGAGTCAGAAGGTTTTAAAAGATTTTAACCGCCGGTGGTATTTTTCAAAAAACAGGATTTTCCGTATGATCCGCTTCAAAGGGTTTTATTACCTGCGATTGATGGTTCAGCCCGCGATTTGGAAAGGGTTTTTTTGTACACTGCGGCAAAGACTAAGAAATTTTAGGTGAAAGCAGTACCGCGTGGGGCGACAATGCTTCGTTGCAAAGTCGCAGTATGAACTCGCGCGGAAGAGACGGAGAGATTTCATGCGGGTTTCGGTAATTATTCCGGTCACAAGGCCGAAAGAACTTTTGGAATGTTTTCGAGGGCTTCTTGCTCAGGGTCTTGACCGAGGAGAATACGAGGTCATTCTTATTAGAAGTCCGGAGCTTTTACTGTCGCTGCCGGAGACAGATATTAGAATCACGCAGATCCTTGAAAAGAATCCGCATACGGGTGTGCGCCGGAACTTGGGATGTCGGATCGCGCAAGGGGAATATCTGGCCTTTATCGACGATGATACTGTTGTTTCTTCTGATTGGCTCACTTTGGCTGAAAGGGGGATCGCCAGATACGGCTTGGACGGAGTGTGCGGGCCTATTCACCATTATCAAGGGTTGGAAGAATCGCTTTCGCTCAGACTTTCTGGCGCTGCTTCCGATTCCTTTTTTCTCGAAGGCTTTTCCGACAGTCTTATTCAGAACCCCGGAATCGCGGCATTTTATAACATCCCGCTCTGCAACTGCATGATCCGGCGGAGCGTGTGGGAGTCGGTCGGAGGATTTAATGAAAAGGTTTTTTACTATATGGACGATATTGAATTTTTTTATCTCGCGAGCCGTTCTGGTTTTAAATTTTTCCATCTTCCGGAGCTGAGAGTGCGTCACGGAGTTGCCCGTTTTCCGGGGCCATTCTTGAAGAAAAAGTTCGTGACGCGTTTTTATGTTGGAATTAATACGCTGGTTTTTCCGGAAATATTTTTTCGGATGCCCTACGTGTGGCTTGCTTGCCTATCGTATCCAGCGCTGACCATGTTCGCTTTTCTCTCAGAACAATGGCTCGCGAATATGTTTCTTCTCTATGTTTTGATGGCGCTGATTTTTTCTTTTCCGTATTTTAAAAAAGATAAAAAAACTGCATGGCTGCTGCCTTGCGTTTTTTTGCTGACCCATTTAACGGATTATTTCGCCTTTGCTATGGGTTGGATCACTTATCTTCTCCAATTTCCGCGATATGCGTTAGTTCGGGCTGCCAAGAAAAAGAGATTCAGGTGATGCTCATGGATTATTGGGATTTAGCAGGAAAATATTTTCACTCGAAGACCCCGGTTTGCCTCGTTTATGCCGTGACTTCCCGTTGCAATAGTCGCTGCAAAACCTGTTTTTATCATCAAAAACTGAATCGGTCGAACGTCCATGAGCTTTCCCTGCATGAGCTTGATAAAGTGTCTCGGGGATTTCGTCCGCTGATGGAGCTTATTTTGACGGGCGGGGAGCCGTTTATGCGCGATGATCTTTCTGATGTGTGCGAGGTTTTTTATAACAATGCTCGCGTTCGAGCTGTAAGCATTTCCACAAATGCGTTTTTTTCGGACCGGGTTGTGAAACAAGTCCGGCGGATCATGAGCCGCTGCCCCCATATGATATTGTCGGTAGAGTTGTCTTTGGATGATATCGGTGAGCGGCATGATGCTGTTCGAGGCCTTCCTGGAAGCTTTGTCCGTCTTTTGGAAACTCATGCGGAGCTGATCCGAATCAGGGATCAATATCCGAATTTAAGAGTGAAGGCGAACACGACGGTCTGCGCTTGCAATCAAGAGCGGCTTGATGAGATCGTTGGATTTGTCAAAAGTGAGCTCAAAGTCAATGATCATTCGATCTCGCCCATAGGCGGGGATCCCAGGGAACATTCCATGAAAGAAATTTCCTGGGCCCGATACCTGCGGATGGCCGGCGGTATGGTTAACAGGGCTCGGGCTCGCGCGCCGACTCTTTTGGAGAAATTGTTTTTTGCGCTCAGGGAGAAGGTGTTGGAAGATATGTCGCGCGTGGTTTCTGGAAAGCGCTTGTCCTCGCCTTGTGTGGCGGCGCGGAGGATCCTTTTTATGGATGAGCAGGGGGATGTTTATCCCTGCGTGCTGCGGCAGGAAAGATTGGGGGCGATGCGTGATATGGGGTATGATATTCAGACGATCTTGCGGGTGGCGCAGGGAACCATCGCATCCGACATGTCGGTAGACCCCTGCGCCTCTTGTATCTGGGATTGCGGAATCTTTTATAATATTCTTTACGATCCTCTAAAATATCCTGGCATCATTCAAAAAATGCTGATTGGAACGCGATCATGACCGTTTGGAGCGACAAGAATTATAAAGTAGCGCTTGTTGTTCTGATCCTGCTTTATGTTTCCCTTTTTTCTCTCCTGGCTTTTCTGAGGTATCAATCTTTTTTTAGCTATGAGTGGGAGGATCAGGCGGAGATCAACAGAGTCCTGTGGGGATTTTCGCGAGGTTCAATAGCAGATCTAATTCATAACTATATGCCGGAGGGAGTCTACTATAAGTTCCATACGGCCTTTTTCCTCTATTTTCTCGCATTTTTCTACAATATTTACCCGCATCCGGGTACCTTGTTTGTTTTGACGGCGCTAGCGCTTGGGGCCACGGCCTTACCCCTTTTTTTGATCGCAAGAAGGCTTTTGCAGGGCGGACATACAGCCTTTATGCTTGCGGTCGCCTATCTATTTTATGCGCCCAAGCATAACCTTAACTTCCTAGACGGGGATCCGATCATCTTTTTGATCCCGCTTCTCTCAATGGCTTTCTATGCAGCGCTGGCCGGACGAACCCTTTGGCTTGTAATGTGCCTGGTTTTTTCGCTTACGCTCAAGACGGAAGCTCCTCTTTTTGTGATCATGTTTATGGTCTATCTTATCTATCACCGGAAGAGAGGGCTCCAGGTCAGCGGCAAGACTTGCTGGTTTCTGCTCCTGTCTGCGATTGCTTTTCTGCTGATGAACTATTTTTTATATAGTCGTTTCAGTACCGGTTCCATGTTCAGCGGATTTTATGCCGGGAATTTACCCGAGGCGATGGTGCAGGGAGTTCAGCAGGTTTTTTCTCTTATCTCGGCTGAGCGCGGGCGGGTGTGGGTCCAGCTTTTCGCGCCCGTTTTGTTTTTTCCGTTGTTTTCGCTGGAACTGTATATCGGTTTGCCGTCTTTAGCGCTTGTACTCTTGACCCAGGATTTTGTTTTTCAGCGTGCGCACTATCTCGCCGGCCTTATACCCTTTGTGTTTATCGGAACGATGTATGTTCTGAAGAGGTTTTCGGAACGGCCTCAATTGCAGATTTTTTTCGTGATACTTGTCCTTGCAGGATGTTTTTTATCAAATTTTGGCCATAATATTGTTGGGACGGCCTATTCGTCCGAAGTGGGGGGCATTATTGCCGACGCCCGATTTGTTTCAGCGAAGAATATCTTTGACCCTCGTTTTTACATTCAGGATGAAGAGGACAGGATCGCCTGGAAAATGATCGATTTGATCCCGGACGACGCTTCTGTATCGGTTTCGGGCGATCTCATGGTCCCGCTGTCGGCCAGACGGCGTGTTTTTGAGTTCCTTGATAGGGCTTATGACTATTACAACGTTGATTATATTTTAATCCATAACAAGAATATGTATCTGGGCGCCGGGCGATATGAGTGGTCGGATCCCCGCATGAAGGAAGCGTTGGAGTTGCTGCTCCGTCATCGCGATTGGAGCCTTGTGTCTCGCGAGGGTGATCTCTACCTTTTTGAGCGGGCTCGTTATCCGGGGAAGCGGAAGGGGGAGACTTAGCCGTGTTGCTCTTTCATCGGTTTTTTAGAAATGCGGGTTTTGTTATCCGGAACCCTTCTGTCGTGCCGCGTATTCTGAAAAATTATTTTTTTAAAATTTTTATGCAAAAAAAGCCCTTACGTACTGCAGATATTTGTTTTGATTATGTTTGCAACTTTAAATGCCGGCATTGTTTGACAACGGATTTTGTGGATCCTTCCCGCCGAGCCATGAACGCTAGTGAAATCAAAAAGGCGGTAGACGGGTGCCTTTCCGAAGGGGCTTTTCATTTCAATCTTTTTGGGGGCGAGCCCACATTGAGCCCCGATCTTTTTGATGTTATCGATTACATCCATGAGCGTGGCGCGTTGATCAGTTTGGCGACTAACGGTTCTTTGCTGTCGAAAAGCTACGTCAAGGAGCTCAAAGCCCATAAGCTTGATCTTGCTTTGGTGAGTCTGGATTATTTTGATGCGGCTCTCCAAGACGAGTTCCGCGGAAAGGGATTTTTTGAAGGAGCGTTGGCGGCTGTCGAGCATTGCGTAGGGGAGAATCTTCCTGTCTATGTGAGCACGATGGTGCCCCCCAGATGGGCGGGCCATAAGGGTTTTCGGGATTTATTGGATTTTTGTGAAAAAAAACACATCTTGCTCCATGCGAATCTTCCGGCCCTGGTCGGCAGGTGGAAAGACCGCAGCGATCTTTTTTGCAACGAAAGAGACCGTAAAGAGGTTTTCCGGTTATATCGGCATAAGTCCGTTAGCGCTTGTGAGATGAGTGCGTACGGGAGGTGCTCATGCGCATCCGGAAAAGAAAAAATACATGTTACGGCATACGGTGATGTTATGCCTTGTACTTATATTCCTATCAGTTTTGGCAATCTTCTGGCGGAAAGCCTTGGGGTCATTCGGCAACGAATTTTAGATTTCGATCTTTTTAAGGTTGGTCACGAACTTTGTATCCCCTCCACAGACTCCGAATACTTTAAGTTCTACCAGGATAAAATTCGGTCAGCTTCTTTGCTTCCCATCAGTCATGCTGCTGTTGATTGGAAGCCCTATGCGCTTTCAGGTATCGAAAATATGGCGGGAGCTTCGCGATGATCGCTTTCAAGACAAAAGTTTCAATCGCGTTGAATTTTTTAAAAGTCCGATTGCTGGGAAAAAGGGTTCCGCTTCTTGTTGGTTGGGCGGTGACGGGGCGCTGTAACCGGAATTGCTTCTACTGTAATGCCAGGACCTGTGGACGTGAGTTGAATGAGGGGGAGGCTTTGTCGCTCTTGGATCAACTCGCGGTGGCAGGCACCAAGCTCGTACAGTTTACCGGGGGAGAGCCGCTTTTGCGGGAGGATATAGGCCGATTGGTTCGGTATGCAAAAAGCAAGGGTTTGATGGTCAATTTGAGTTCTAACGGCACTTTTGTTCCAGAAAGAATAGATGAAATCGCCGCGGTAGATGTTCTGAATCTAAGTTTGGAGGGGCCCCAGGATGTGCACGACGCCATGAGAGGCCAAGGTTCTCATCCGGAGGTGATGCGAGCCTTAGAAGCCGCGCGAAAGTCTGGGTTGAAAGTTCGTCTATGTGCAACGCTGGCCGCTATGAATCTCGACGTGACGGATTATCTTTCCGAGATAGCGCGAGAATATTCGGTAAGGGTCTTGTTCCAGCCAGCCATTGCCATGAAGCGGCAGGACGGTCAGACGGAGGCTTTTGCCGCATCTCCCGAAGCCTTTCAGCGGAAGATAGATGACCTGATCGCCCGGAAAAAACAGGGGGCATTTTGGATCGGAAATTCGCTTTCGAGCCTTCACTACTTTATGAGTTGGCCCGAAAAAAAAGACATCTTCTGTGGCGCGGGTCTTGCTTTTTGTCGCATTGAGCCGGATGGGACGCTCTATCCCTGTAGCCGGACGGTTCGGGCGGATTACGCGGTGCCATATTGTAGGAATTTCACGGGCTCTTTTCTAAAGCTGGCGAATGTTCGCTGCAAAGCATGTTGGGCGAATTCTCTCCTAGAGGCAAACCTGTTGCTTGCTTTGGATCCTCGATCAATGATTGCGTCGCTCAAGGGTGTGCCATGAATGTGCTTCTAGGGTATCCCTTCGCCTTACTTATATATTAGATAAAAAAGGCTTTTTGGGCCTTTTGGCGGGGGAGATGGGCAAAGTGATGGTCGCCTTCTTGGGGGCCCTTATAGGGCTATTTTGAGCTCAAAATGGGCATTTTAAGGTCTCTTCGAGACGTTGGCCTTGGCCTGTGTGCTCAATAGCTGTTTTGCCATAAAAGCGAGCTGGTCCAACTAGATGAGGGCGAAGTCCGACGTCTTCAGAAGGTGTCTTTTCCGATGTTGTTCAGCGGGCGCTCGCACTCCAAGTTTAACCCTTAAATTCCACGTAGATGCCTTTACTAGTGTATTCGGAACAGTAATCGTACGTCTTATAATGTATCTTATGTAAAGTAATCTATAGGGAGAGCTGGACTCGAAATCCGGGATGGCTGGGGGCTCAAAAAGGGTTATTTCAGGAGGGCTTTGACGGCTTCCTGGACGCGTTTGCCGTCGGCTTTTCCCTGAACGGTCGGCATAAGAACCTTCATGAGTTTCCCCATGTCCGCGGGGCCGATGGCACCTGAGGTAGCGATGGCGCTTTGCACCGCTGCCTTGAGCTCCTCGTCCGTCAATTGTTTGGGCAGATAGGCTTCCAGGATCGCCAGCTCCGCCTTTTCCTTATCCGCCAGGTCCTTCCGGCCTGCTTTCTCGAAGCTTTCGAGGCTTTCCCGGCGTTGTTTGGCTTGTTTCGTGATTAGGCTCAGGACCTCGGCATCGTCCGCCTTGTCCTTCTTGGCTTGGATCAGATAGTTCCCAAGGGCGCTTTTGAGCATCCTGAGAGTCGAGACTTTGACAGCATCTTTCGCCTTCATCGCGGCGATCACATCTTTTTCGATCTGTTCTGCCAGGCTCATATCCAGCTCCTTTAGTTAGAAAGCCATCTTTATATTTTATAAAGTTAAATTCGGGGAACGATGTTGACCGTTTCCCGGCATTCACTACCAATCTTTTTCTACCGGCGGCGGGTTCTTGTTGACCGGAGGCCGGCGGAGGTCTTGGAGTTCTTTTTCAGACTCTTTGAGGGCGTCCAGAAGGTTCAGGGCGTTATCCATGCTCATCTGGCCCTGGAGCGGACGCTTGGGCTGTCCCTGGCGCTCTTCTTGCTCTTTTTTCTCTTGTTCCTGGCGCTCCTTCTCGCGTTCTTCCTGTTCTTTTTGTTCCTGCTCTTGCTGTTGCTGGTCTTGTTCTTGCTGTTGTTTCTGCTGCTCTTTTTCTTTCTGTTCCTGTTCCTTTTGTTGCTGATTCTGGTCTTGCGGGTCCTGCGGCTTGGGTTGTTGTTGTTCCTGCTGATCCTTTTGATCTTGCTGGTCTTGGTTCTGATTCTGTTGTTGCTGATCCTGGTTTTGCTGTTGCTGGTCCTGATTCTGGTTCTGTTGCTGTTGGTCTTGCTGCTTTTGATCCTGCTGCTGTTGATTTTGTTGCTGTTGCTGATCTTGCTTCTGCTGTTGGTCCTTTTTCTGTTCTTCTTTTTTCTCGTCCTGCTTTTGGTCTTGTTTCTTTTGTTCCTGGTCTTTTTTATCCATCTGATTTTTTTTCTTTTGCAGGAACTCGAGATTGTATTTGGCATCCTTGTCCGTCGGGTCCAATTCGAGGGCCTTTTTGTAGGCCTCGATGGCTTTTTCGAAGTTCCCCAACCGGTATTGGGCGTTGCCGCTATTGTAAAGCGCCCGGGCCTTGAGTTTCGGGTCCTGGGCGTTTTTTACCGAGGCATCGAGGTCCTGGGCTGATTCCTGGAGCGCATCGACCTTATAGAGTGCCGTTCCAAGGTCATACAGGACTTCCGGGGCGTCGGGGTTCTTGACCTGGACCTTGCGGTACGATTCGATGGCGGACTGGTACCGCTTGTTTTCAAAGTGTTCATTGCCTTTTTTGACCGTTTCCTGGGACGTTTCAAGGAATCCCGAGAAAAGGAAAAAGGCGGCGAGACAAGCCATGAGCGCCGGATTTTTGCCATTAATTTTCATCTTTCGCCGGACAAGCATCTCGCCGAGCAAAAGAAAGAAAGCGAGGATCAGGAAGATCTGGTATTGGTCTTCGCGCTCCACGATCATTTTCTCGGCAAATTGCTGCTCTCCCCATCCGCGAAGATGTTTGAGGATGACCTCGACCTCTTTTTCACCCGGAGTGGCCGGCAGGTAGACCCCTCCCGTTTCCTTGGCGAGACGCTCCAGCAGGGGCTGGTTGAGGCGCGTCAGCACCATCTGCCCGTTACGGTCCTTTTTGAAGCCGGAGCGCTCCCCTTTCTCGTTCCTGAGGGGGATGGGCTCCCCTTCCTTGCTTCCGAGCCCGATGCAATAGATCCTGACATTGGCCTGTTTTGCCTCCTCAATGATCTTTTCGATACCCCCCTCATGGTCTTCCCCGTCCGAGAAGAGGATCAGGGCCTTGTATTTGAGCTCTTTCTGGGGAAAGGCCCGGATGGCCAGCTGGACAGCCTGAAGAAGCGAGGTCCCCGGATCCGGCAGAAAGCCCACCTGGACGGCATCCAGGAAGAGAAGGAATGCCGCATGATCGAGCGTGAGAGGCGTCTGGAGGAAGCCGGACCCCGCGAAAG
Organism: uncultured bacterium; assembly: GCA_964606385.1. Taxonomy (GTDB): domain Bacteria; phylum Omnitrophota; class Omnitrophia; order Omnitrophales; family Aquincolibacteriaceae; genus Aquincolibacterium. The sequence continues at coordinate 42,111 of CAZSFZ010000013.1, read as the reverse complement.
TGACCATCCCCACGCGGTCGCCGCGAAGATTGCGGATGAAGGTCTCGATCTCAAACTTGGCTTTTTCGAGCCGGTTGGGTTTGATATCCTCGGCAAGCATGGAAAGCGATGTATCGACCAGAAAGATAATGTCCACGCCCTTCCGCTGGGCTGTCCGTTTTTCATCTCCCCACTGGGGCCGCGCGAGCGCGAGCACCATGCACAGGACCGCCAGCGTCATCAGGACCGCCCGGACCAGCCACTCGTTCTTCCGTTGACCCTCGATCAGTTTTGAAAGGAGTCCCTCATCCCGCACAAGCCGGTGGATCCGTTTGTGCCAGACCTTCTGCGCGAAGGCGTAGAAAAAGAACACGGCCGGGACCAGCCAGAGATAAATGAGGTTCTCAGGACGGAAGAACTGCATCAGGGGATCCTCAAAAGGATGGTGCGGCGTAAGAAAATGTCCAGGAGCAGCAGGAAGAATGCGGGCACGAGAAAGATCGGAAAAAGTTCGTTGTAGCTCCGGTATTCCTTGACCTTGACCTCGCTTTTTTCGAGCTTGTTGATCCTTTCGTAGATCTCGGACAGCGCCACGGGATCGCGGGCGCGGAAGAAAAGCCCACCCGTGATGTCGGCGATGCGTTTCAGGACCGTTTCATCGATCTCGACATTGGCCTGGACGTAACGTTTGCCGAAAAGCGGGTCATCCACCGGAAAAGGGACCATGCCTCCCCGTCCGACCGCGATGGTGTAGACCTTGACCCCGAAACTCTTGGCGAGTTCAGCCGCCGTGATCGGGTCGATGTTTCCCGCGTTATTTTCGCCGTCCGTGATCAGGATGATGACCTTGCTCTTGGCGTTCGAATCCCGGAGCCGGTTCACGGCGGTCGCGAGCCCCATGCCGATCGCCGTGCCGTCCGCGATCATGCCCACCCGGATCTCGGAAAGGAGTTCGATCAGGATCCGGTAATCGAGGGTCAGCGGGCACTGCGTGAAGGCTTTCTTGGCGAAGACCACGAGGCCGATCCGGTCATTCTCGCGGCCCTTGATGAATTTGATGGCTTCCTGTTTGGCGACGTAAATACGGTTCTCAGGCTGGAAATCCTCGGCGAGCATGGACCCCGAGATGTCGAGCGTGATGATGATATCCACCCCGTGGGTTTGGTATTCCTTATCGCTGGAGACGCTTGAGGGACGCGCGAGGGCCGCCACAAGAAGCACGAACATGATCACTTTCAATGCCGGGAGGGCCTTGAAAAGCAGCATCCGCGGGGTCGTGACTTTTTCTTTCAAAAGCTCGAAGGAGGAAAAGGCGAATTCGAGTTTCTCGCGGCGCTTTGCCCACAAAAAGACCAAAGGAAGCAACAGGAGAAGCAGGAAGAAGGCCGGATGCCTAAACATCATGGGGCACCTCCGTCATGGCTTCTTCCAGGACCGGGACGGATTCTTTGATGATCTCTTCGGATTTTTTGTTGATCTGGATGATCTCGGGCGCCGTGGGGACCCATTTTGCGAATTTCGCGAGGTCCGAGGATTCAAGCACGTATTGGATCTTCTGGTAAAGTTCCGTGTTCAGATGCAGGGGCTTGAGGGCGCGCAGGATCTCGAAGGTCGTCAGCTCCACCGCAAGGATCTTGTAACGCTTTTCAAAATAGACCCGAAGGACCTCAGAGAGCTTCAGGTAGTAGATTTTTATGAGCCCCCGCTTCAGGAGATCCGACTCAAAGAGTTCCGTCAGGTGCAGCAACGCTTCCTCCTCGGCGGTCAGGGGCGGCGGCGCGGGCTGAAGCGAGATCTTCTGTTTGCGAAGCGCGCGGAAAAGAAAATAGCACGCAAGGAGGATCGCAAGCACGACGAGCGTCCAAAGGATTTTCCCCATCCGGAACTTATAAGGCACGACGGACTTCACGTCGCGGATATCTTCCTGGGGTTCCTCCCCCGCGACGCTTTTGACCGTGAGATAAAGCTTGTTCGTCTGGAGGGTCTTTTCGGGCTGGCCCTCTTTCTGGTATTTGATCGTCACGGGGTCCAGGATGAACTCCCCGAGCCGGTAGGTCGTGAGAACGAATTTGCGTCCGGTGATGATCTTTTTTTTCTGCTTTTTCTGGATATCCTCGACTTTTTTGATCTCCAGAATGTCCGAGGACGGAGCCGGGATCGCGGAAAGGACCTTGATGTCGGGAGCGTGCTCGACCGTGACGGTGTACGTGACGGGGTCGCCGATCGTGAGAAAGGCTTTATCGACTTCCGCTTTGACCTGGATATCGTCCGCGGTTGCGGCAAGACATGAAGCGCCGGCCGTGAGCCCCATCAAAAGCAAGAGAACGAAGATCTTCTTCATTTGTGTTCCCGGCTCTTGAAGAATTTAAAAAGCGGTTCAACGTACGAGGCATTCGCCGGAATGTCGATCGAGTCGATCTGAAGCCTCTTGAACATTTTCTTAAGCGACGCCTGTTTTTCTTCGGCCGTTTCGCGGAAGCGTCTCCGGAACTGGGCCGACGCGGTGTCGACCATCATAACCTTCCCGGTTTCGCGGTCCACCAGCTCGATCAGCCCGACCTTCGGGAATTCCTGTTCGAGCGGATCGTGGAGATGGATCGCGATCACATCGTGTTTCTGGCTCAGGATCTTCAGGGCTTTTTCATAGCCTTCATCCATGAAATCCGAGATCAGGAAGATGACCGAGGTCCGGCTCTGGACCCGGTAAAGGTATTCAAGGGCTCCGGCGAGTTTCGTTCCTTTTTTCTTGGGCTGATAGCCGAGGACTTCGCGGATGACGCGGAGGGCGTGGTTCCTGCCTTTTTTGACCGGGATGAACTTTTCGACGCCTTCCGTGACGATCAAAAGGCCGGTCTTGTCGTTGTTCTTGACGGCGGAGAAAGCAAGGATGGCCGTGATCTCCGCGGCGATTTCGGATTTAAGTTTGTCCGTCGACCCGAAATACTGCGAGCCGGACATGTCGACGGCAAAAAGGACCGTTAGTTCGCGGGTCTCGACGAATTTTTTGACGAAAGGATGGAGCGAACGCGCGGTGACGTTCCAGTCGATCGTGCGGATGTCATCGCCCGGCACATATTCCCGGACGTCCGCGAATTCGATCCCCTGCCCTTTGAAGACGGATTCATACTCGCCTCCGAAGAGGTCGTTGACGAGCCGCGTGGTGCGGATCTCGATCTTCCGGACCTTCTTGAGAAGCGCGGAAAGGTTCATGGGACCCATTCCATGATAAGTTGATGTGCCATGGCCGTAACCTTGGACGAATGGGTTACGGGACTTCGACCTGATCGAAGATCTTCTTGACGACGTCGTCTGAACCGATGTCCTCGGCTTCCGCCTCGTAGGTCACCAGCACGCGATGGCGCAGGACGTCCATGCCGATCTGTTTTACGTCATCCGGGGTCACGTAGCCGCGGCCCTGGAGGAACGCGTTGGCTTTGGCGGCCAGGGTCAGCATGATGCTCGCGCGCGGTGAAGCGCCGTAGGAGATCAGCGGTTTCAGGTCTTCGAGTTTGTAATCCTGGGGCGAGCGGGTCGCGAAGACGAGGTCGAGGATGTAATCCTTCACCTTTTCGTCGATGTAGATCTGGTGCATGAGTTGGCGCAAGGCCAGGATCCGGTCGATATCCAGGACCGGGTTGACCTTGATCATTTTTCCGGCCGCCATGCGTTCCAGGATCTCTTTTTCTTCCTTTTTGCTCGGATAGCTCACGACAAGTTTCAGCATGAAGCGGTCGACCTGGGCTTCCGGGAGCGGGTAGGTCCCCTCCTGCTCGATGGGGTTCTGGGTGGCCAGCACCAGGAAAGGGACCGGTAGCGGAAAGGTCTCATTCCCGATCGTGACCTGGCGTTCCTGCATGGCTTCCAGGAGGGCGCTTTGGACCTTAGACGGCGCCCGGTTGATCTCATCGGCCAGGACGATATTCGTGAAAATAGGGCCCTTTTTGGTCGAAAAATGGCCATCCTTGGGGTTATAGACCAAGGTCCCGACCACGTCGGCCGGCAGAAGGTCCGGGGTGAACTGGATGCGCTGAAAGGCGGCTGCGATCGCCTGGGACAGGGTCCTGACGGAGAGGGTCTTTGCAAGGCCCGGAACGCCTTCGATCAGGATATGGCCGTCGGCCAAAAGGGCCATCAGAAGTCGGTCGATCAGGTATTGCTGGCCGACGATGACCTTCCCGATCTCGCGGGTGAGGTCTTTGAGGGATGCGCTGGCTTCACGGATCTTGGCGTTCACTTCCTGGATCGAACTGTCCATAAGGATCTCCTTTTGAGTTAAGAATTCGAATTTCCAATGATAATCTTGCCCTTTATATATTGCAAGAGCGTCTTTTGCGCGCGCGAGAGATCGTAGGCGGGAATATCCTGACGCGAAAATTGCATTTCGTCGAGCTGATCAAAAAGCCGCACCACTTCATTCAATTCCCCTACCGGGAGGTCCCGGGCTTTCAGAAAAGAAAGCACCTCCGCGCTGGTCACGGTTTTGGCGGGCATGTCGTAATAGGTCGCCACCACAGTCCGTAATTGACCGGCCCAATGGGTCAATTTGGTTTTGGTGTCCGGGGATGAGAAGGTGGCGATCGCTTCTTCCGCTTTCGCGTAAATGCGCTGCTTGGGATCAGGCGGCGGCGCGTTCCGGATGGCCGCTTTCTTTTTAAGATGCGCTGCGATCTTCATGCCGGCGAAGATGAGAGAGAAGAGGCTGAGCGCGATCCCGATACCGATCAGGACCGGCTTGACCGGAATGGCAGGCGTGACCTTGATCGTGTGTTCCGGCACAAGGACCGGCGTCCAGGGCTCCGAATCGGATCGGCGATAACTGACCTCGAACGGATAAATGACGGCTTGTCCGGTTTTGACGGGACGGAATTCATAAAATAAGACCTGACGGACGCTTGCGCCCGATTCCAGCGACTGGTTCTGGTTTTCGAGGGTCAGATTTTCAAGCTTGGGCTCCAAGGACGTGATCTCGTACGGGCCTTCTTCCTGGGGCCATTCGAGATGGACTTTGAGGATTGCGGTTTGGTCTGTCGCTATCTGCTTTCGGGGAGGTTCGATCTTGAGACGAGGAGCTGCAAAGCCCAGAGGCATAAAAATCCCTGCCATCAAGACAAAACACGCAAGCATGCATGTTTTACATCGGAGCATATTTTTCCTCGAGAGTTATGCCTCGGGCGGGAAACGGTAAACGACAAACGGGAAAGGGTTTTTAGCGCTCCCCGTTCCCCGTTTGCCGTATTCCGAGCCTTTTACTCTTTTTTCTTCTTTTTCTCTTCGTCGTCGACGACTTCGTAATCGGCGTCCACGACCCCGTCGTCCTTCTTCCCTTCCGCACCGGGAGTGGCGCCGCCCTTGTTGCCGGCTTTCTTGGCGGCTTCTTCATACATCTTCTGCGCGATCGTGTGGGACGCGGTTGCGAGTTTCTGCCCGGCCTTGTCGAGTTCGTCCTTGGATTCGCTTTTGAGCGCTTCCTTGGCTTCTTTGAGAGCTTCCTCGACCTTCTTTTTCTCATCTTCCGAGACTTTGTCCCCATGCTCCTTCAGGGTCTTTTCCGTCGCGTAAATGAGATTGTCGAGCTGGTTACGGGCCGTGATGACCTCGTGTTTCTGTTTGTCTTCTTCCGCATGGGCCTGGCCTTCCTTGACGAGCTTCTCGACCTCGTCCTTGGAAAGTCCGGAGGAGGATTCGATGCGGATTTTCTGTTCCTTCCCCGTCCCCAAGTCCTTCGCGGACACGTGAACGATCCCGTTCGCGTCGATATCGAAGGTCACTTCGATCTGCGGAACGCCGCGGGGCGCGGGAGGGATGCCTTCCAGGTTGAAGAGCCCGAGCACGCGGTTATTCGCGGCCATTTCGCGCTCGCCCTGGAGGACCTTCACGGTCACGGCGGTCTGACTATCCGCGGCCGTCGAAAAGATCTCGGATTTCCGTGTCGGGATCGTCGTGTTGCGCTCGATCAACTTCGTCATGACACCGCCCAAGGTCTCGATGCCGAGCGAAAGCGGGGTTACGTCGAGCAGCAGGATGTCCTTCACGTCCCCTTTGAGGACGCCGCCCTGGATCGCCGCGCCGACCGCCACCACTTCATCCGGATTGACGCCCTGATGCGGCACTTTCTTGAACAGGTCCTTGGCTTTCTGAACCACGGCCGGCATTCGGGTCATTCCGCCGACCATGATCACTTCATCAATGTCGTCGGGTTTCACGCCGGCGTCCTTCATGGCCTGCAGGCATGGAGCCGTGGTGCGCTCGATGAGATCCGCCACCAGCTGCTCGAGTTTCGCGCGCGTCAGCGTGAGGAGCAGGTGCTTGGGCCCCGAAGCGTCCGCGGTGATGAATGGAAGATTAACTTCCGTGCTCTGAGCCGTGGACAGTTCGCACTTCGCCTTTTCAGCGGCTTCTTTGAGGCGTTGGATCGCCATCTTGTCCTTGGAGAGATCGATCCCGTCGGTTTTCTTGAATTCCGCGATGAGCCAGTCGATGATCTTCTGGTCGAAGTCATCGCCGCCCAAGTGTGTGTCGCCGTTCGTGGCTTTCACCTCGAAGACCCCGTCACCGATCTCGAGGATCGAAATATCGAACGTTCCGCCCCCAAGGTCGTAGACCGCGATGGTTTCGTCCTTCTTCTTGTCCATGCCGTACGCAAGCGCCGCCGCCGTGGGTTCGTTGATGATGCGCAGGACCTCGAGTCCCGCGATCTGGCCGGCGTCCTTGGTGGCCTGGCGCTGGGAGTCGTTGAAATACGCGGGAACGGTGATCACGGCCTGTTTGATCGGTTCCCCGAGATACATTTCCGCGTCGGCCTTAAGCTTCTGAAGGACTTTCGCGGAAATCTCAGGAGGCGTGTAATCCCTTTTTTCCTGAGGGACATAGAAGACCGCCTCGCCGTGTTTTCCGGCCTTGACCTTGAATGGGACGAGCTGGGTTTCGTGGGTGGCCTCTTCGAACCTGCGCCCGATAAAACGCTTGGCGCTGAAGATGGTGTTCTCCGAATTGGTCACCGCCTGCCGCTTGGCCGTTTGACCGACCAGTTGCTCGTTATTTTTCGTAAAAGCGACGATCGAGGGTGTGGTCCGGTTCCCCTCCTTGTTTTCGATCACCTTGGGATCCGTTCCTTCGATGATCGCCATGCATGAATTTGTCGTTCCTAAATCGATTCCTAAGATCTTTGCCATTTTCTGTTCCTCCCCTCCTGCCGTTCGGCAGGGTTTTATTTTTTTCTATTACGACACTTCCGACATGTATACATCAAGAACCATGCCAGGATTCCAAAAAAATGATTATTGTAAGCCATTTAAATCAAATGGCTTACAAGAGCATTAAATATTGTTTTTCGGAATGATGGGACGTTGAGCCATAATGATACAATGCTTTTGTAGCTAAACGGCAACAACGGCTAAGCGAGTTTGTACTCGTCCAGCTTCCGGTAAAGGGTTCGGCGCGAGATGCCGAGTTTTTCGGCCGCGCTGGATTTGTTCCCTTTGCATTCAACGAGGGCGTTCCGGATCAGCTCTTTTTCCGCATCCGTGATGGTGGTTACCCCCTGAGGAAGGGCATGAGATTTTGCGCCGGATGAGAGAGGCCTTCCTTGCCGGATATCTTCCGGGACCTGATCCAGGGTCAGCATGTCTCCCGAGCTCAAAACGATCATCCGTTCCACGATATTTTTGAGCTCGCGTATGTTCCCCGGCCAATCGTAGAGCATGAGCGCCTGGAGCGCGTCTTTCTCGATCCCTTGGATCTTTTTGATGTTCAGCGCGGCATACTGGCGGATGAACGCCTCGACCAGCGGGGCGATATCTTCCTTCCGCTCCCGGAGCGGCGGAACCTTGAGGTAGATCACATTGATCCGGTAATAAAGGTCCTCGCGGAATTTGTGGTGCTGGACCTCTTCAAGCAGTGTTTTATTGGTTGCCGCAATCAGGCGCACATCCACTTTAATGGATTTGGTACCGCCGACGCGTTCAAATTCGCCTTCCTGAAGGACGCGCAAGAGCTTTACCTGGGTGTCCTTTGAGATTTCCCCGATCTCATCGAGGAAAAGGCTTCCTTCGTGCGCGCGCTCAAACCTGCCTTTTTTCCGCTCCGTGGCTCCGGTGAAGGCGCCTTTCTCGTGGCCGAAAAGCTCGCTTGAAAGTAGGGTTTCCGTCAAGGCGGCGCAATGGACCGCGATGAAAGGATGCTGTCTCCGGGGGCTGAGTTCGTGGATCCGGCGAGCGATAAGCTCCTTCCCGGTGCCGCTTTCTCCCTCAATCAACACGGAGGCGTTGGAGGCGGCGATCTTATCAACGGTCTTGAGGAGCTCCTTCATTTTGGAAGAATGGGCGATCAGCTGCCCTTGATCGTAACGCTCCTTGAAGAGCTCCTGCTTGAGTTCGCGGTTCTCTTCCTCAAGCTGATGACTGCTGAAGGCTTTCTTGACGAGGAATTCGAGCTCTTCGAGATTCACCGGCTTTGTCAGATAATAAAAGGCCCCCTTTTTCATGGCCTTCACGGCGTCTTCCACGGATCCGTAAGCGGTGAGCAGGATGACCTTGGCTGACGGCGCTTCGGCCCGGATGGATTCAAGGAGGGCGACCCCGTCCATTTCCGGCATCCGGATGTCCGAGATCACAAGCTCGGGCTTTTCTTTCTTGAAAAGTTCCAAGGCCTCTTTGCCGTTCGCGGCGGTCATTACATCATAATCCAGGCCCTGAAGGAATTGCGTCAGCCCTTTGCGGGAATTGGTTTCATCTTCGACAAGCAGGATGCTTTCAAACATGACGGTCAGTCTCCCTGGTAGTTCGGCAGTTGCAGCTGGGGTTCCCGGATCGGGAGCAGGACGTTGAATTTGGTCCCCTTATGGAGCTTGCTCACGACCTCGATCTTTCCCCCGTGTTCGGCGATGGCGTCATAGACCATCATGAGCCCGAGGCCCGCGCCGTCGGGTTTGGTGGTGTAGTAGATATCAAAGATCCTCGAAAGGTCTTTTTCATCGATGCCGCATCCGGTGTCCGCGATGGTGACGATCGCGCAGTGCTGTTTATGGGTCACGCCGATCTTGAGCGAGCCCCCTTGAGGCATCGCCTCGCAGGCATTTTTGATCAGATTCATGAAGGCATAGTACAGACGCTCCCGATCCATCAGGAACGGAGGAAGCCCTTTATCCTTGGAAAATTTCACCAGGACCTTGGCGATGTCCAGCTGGGGCCCCAGGAATGAGAGGGCATCGTCGATCACGCTGTTCAGGTCGTCCAGCCTGAACCGGAGCGGGGGCTTTCGGGTCGCTTTGAGAAAATTGCGGATGATGCGGTCCAGGCGTTTGGTTTCCTCCTGGATGTCGCTCAGCGAGTCCGCGATCTCCTTACGCTTGCCTTCCGGGATCCCGGCCAGGCGCTTTTTAAGGAGTTCCAGATGGATCGTGATGGCGTTAAGCGGATTTCCGATCTCATGGGCGATCCCTCCGGCAAGGCGCACCAGGCTTTCCATGCGGGAGAGCATGGCGGCCTCGAATTCCTGTTCGGTCCGGGAAGTGATGTCCGAGAAGAGAATGAGGTAACTAGTTTTTCCGCTCGATTCGCTTGGAAGGATCGTGACGCGAAGCTGCATTTCACGGGGAGAAAGGACGCGGATATCGTGGACGCTTCTCGTCCTCAGGCTCAAAAGATTTTCTTTTAAAAAAGCTGACAACGAGGGGTCCGGGACCAGGCTCCAGAGGGGCTGCTTCGACGCGGGGCGATCCCCTTCCAGCAGGCCCTCGGCTTTCGGGTTGCAAAAAACCGGATGGCCTTTGCCGTCTGTGATGATGATCCCCTCTTCGAGATTTCTACAAACCTCTTCGAGTTGAAGATTTTCCAGGGTCGCTTCGAGCAGCTTAAGGTAGAGAGAGTCTTTTTCGATCTGCGGCAGGCGTGATCTGAGCTTTTTTATGAAATCAAGCTTTTCGCTCATGAGCGGGATTTTCTTGTTTTGAGTTTTCAATGAACGCCCTGAGGAGCGCGGGGTCCTTGACGCCGGGGCTGGATTCGACCCCGCTCGCGACATCCACGGCGAAGGGACGGACCTGCGCGATCGCCTTGGCCACATTCGCGGGGTTTAGCCCTCCCGCAAGGAAAAGCTTGTCATGAACATAAGGCTTGTCTTCAATGACGCTCCAATCGAACGGGATGCCGGAGCCGCCTTTTTCGGAATGGGAGTAAGTATCCAGGAGGAACGCGCTGACATTGTATTCGTCGATGCGTTTCAGGCTCATGGCGTCCTTTACATGAAAGGTCTTGATGATCTCGTAGCCCTTTTCCATGAGGGACTCGCAATAAAGCGCGGTTTCCTCGCCGTGGAACTGGAGGTATTTCAGGCGAAGGCGTTCGGCGATGCTCTCCACGTCCTTCTTGGGCTGGTTGCAGAAAACGCCTACCGTGTTCTCAAAATCTTTGAGTTTTCCGAGAATGTCGTCCGCCTTCTCGAGGGAAAGCACCCGCTTGCTCGACGGGACAAAAATAAACCCGAGATAATCCGCCCCGAGATCGACGGCAAGCCTCGCGTCCTCATAGTTCGTGTTCCCGCAGATCTTCACGCGCGTCATGCCATCTCTCCCGTGATCGAAGTCTCCTTTTTCCCCAGGAGCTTATGGAGGGCCCCAGCGATGTCCGGGGATTTCATCAGGGTCGAGCCTATCAGGAACGCGTTCGCGCCGAGGCTCTTATACATCAATAATTCTTCATGTGTTTTCAGGCCGCTTTCGACGACGATCGCGGTTCCCTTCGGGATATGCGGGATCAGTTGTTTGGCGCGCTCCGGATCGACCTTAAGGGTTTTGAGGTCGCGGTTATTGATCCCGATGATCGTGGCGCCGGCCGCGATCGCCTTCTTCAGTTCGGCATCCGAGTGGACCTCGACCAGCGCGTCCATGCGGAGGTCTTTCCCAAGTTGTATCAGATCCTTGAGCTCCTCCTCGCTCAGGATGGAGGCGATCAGGAGAAAGGCGTCGGCTTCGAGAAGCGCGGTCTCATAAAGCTGAAAGCGGTCAAAGATAAAATCCTTACGGAGGAGCGGCAGTTTCGTGACCTGCCGAACGGTCTTCAGGTAGCTCGGACGGCCTTTGAAAAAGTGGGGCTCCGTAAGAACCGAGATCGCGCAAGCGCCGGCGTACTCGTAAAGTGTGGCGATCCGTAAGGGTTGGAAATTCTCGCGAAGGACACCCTCGGACGGCGAGGCTTTTTTGAGCTCGGCGATGATATTGAGATGCCGCGCGGACAGGACCGCGTTGCGGAACGACCGGGGCTTGGGCCTTTCCGCTGTCTCAATGATGCGTTGGAGACGCGCCAAAGGCATGCGCTGTTTCAGCTCTTCCAGGTCTTTTCGTTTTTGGAGAAGGATCTCGTTTAGGATCATATCAGTTTGAAAGAACCCTCAATTGCTTCAAGACGTTCAAGGCTTTTCCGGAATCAATGGATCTTTGGGCGAGCGCGATCCCCTCGCGGACGGTGCCCGCTTTGCGGCAGAGCAACAAACTATAGGCGGCGTTCAGGATGATCGTATCGCGCGCGGGCCCCCGTTCTTTTCCGGACAGGATGTTTTCGGCGCGAAGTTTGCTTTTTTTAACGGAATCCACCCGGAGATTGCTTGGCCGCGCGTGTTTGAGTCCCAATGACCGGGGATGAATGACCGACATACGGACCCTGTTCGGCCGGACCCATGCCACGGTCGTTGGGGCTGAGGTTGAGATCTCATCCAGGCCGTCACGGCTATGGCAGACAAGCGCGGCCTTGCGCCCCAGTTTGGACAGCACCTTGGCGTAAAGGGGTACCAGGCGTTTCTGGGCCACTCCCACGAGCTGGTAATCGAGCCGGAGCGGGTTCACCAAGGGGCCCAAAAGATTCAAGATCGTTGGCCGCTTCAGGCTTCGCCGTAAAGGCTGCATTTTCGAGAAAACGGGATGATGGCGCGGGGCATGAAAATAGCCGAGCCCCGTACGCCGGATCGCACGGATCATTTTTTGAGGGGGCGCGTCGAGGTTGACTCCGAAGGCCTCCATGAGGTCGGAGCTTCCGGATTTTGAGGAGATCGCCCGGTTGCCGTGTTTGGCGATCTTTCCGCCCGCTCCCGCGGCGACCAGCGCCACCAGCGTTGAAATATTAATGGTTTTCCGTCCATCCCCTCCCGTCCCGCAGGTATCCATAACGCCCGGGATCCCGGAATGAATCGGTTTTTCAAGCGCCTGGAGCGCCTGGAGGCATCCCAAAAGCTCCTCCGTGGATTCTCCCTTGGATGCAAGTAGAAGCAAAAAAGATTTTGCTTGTGCGTGGTTGAGCGAGCCGCTAAAGAGCATCGAAAAGATTTTGAAAGATAATCCAAGGGACAAATTCTTGGAAATCAGAAGCGTTGTGAGGACTTTCGTTTGGATTTTTAAAGAAGGATCACTCATGGTAGTTTCTGGCTTGCGGCGCCTTTGACGCATAAGCCCGTTCAATTTTAAAGGATATGTTTTTAAAACGGTTAGCCATGTAATCAAGCAGGGCCCAGATAAAAATTATAACCCCCGCCATTTCAAGGCCTTCCTCTGTTACGGAATACACTTCGTATCCAAAGGTGGAAAAGTCATTTTCTGATTTAAGATAAAAGTATTGGAAGATCTCGCTGCCGGCTGCGCCCAGAACATAAAAAGCGCCCGCCAGAAGGAAATAAAACCTGGTCGCGGCGGGGAGTTTCGAGAACCATTTGTAAAGAAGGATAAAAACAAGTAAGGCCATCGGAAGATACAGGATCACCCATGTGGGGAAAAATGTTTCTCCCATTGATTTCATCCAGGGATTTGTGTGGTTGATGAGTTGGGCGCCGTCGACGATCCAATCTCTGATTCTCTCATGGATGCAGACTATTTCGTCAGACGCCAAAAAAAGAAACAGTGCCGACAAAAAGGTCCACCCCCCCACCGCGCGCGTTGCCGATTTTTTTTCCAGCGCTGCGGTGAGAGCAAGCAAAAAGCATGGGATCATGAGAAGTATCCCCTGAAAAAACGTGGGAAAGGTTCGTTCTTTGTTAATGTCGAATCGGCCAAGCAGCTCATGCGAAATGGGTATATTGAAATGGTATGCGCATCGCTGGGCGATATGAAGAAGAAGAAACGTAGACGCGCCGATGCCGAGGAATCGAACGACTTTATTGGGATCAATCCATATCGGCTCAGAAAATTTTTTTTCACCAGACGATGAGTTTTCTTTAATGTTTCTCATATATCTCGTGAAATAGAAAGGAAATTTTTAAGAAGCTGCATGCCGGAATCGGTCATGATGGACTCGGGGTGGAACTGGACGCCCCACGTCGGGTGGGATTTATGCTTCAAGCCCATGATCTCCTGAGCTTGGGTCCAAGCCGTGATCTTGAGAACGTTAGGCAGTGATTTCTTTTCGACGAGAAGTGAATGATAGCGCGTGGCGACAAAGGGGCTGGGAATGCCCTTAAAAAGTGGATCCCGGTTATGATGAACCTTCGAGGTTTTACCGTGCATGATGTTCGCGGCCCGGATCACTTTACCGCCGAAGACATGGCCGATGGATTGATGGCCGAGGCAGACACCCAAAATGGGAACTTTTCCGCTGAAGGCTTGGATCACTTCGCAGGAGATTCCGGCTTCCTTGGGGGTTTTGGGTCCCGGCGAAATCACAATGCTTTTAGGTCGCAGGCGTTTGATCTGGGCGATCGTGATCTCGTCGTTACGCCAGACGCGCGGGTCCGCGCCGAGTTCCCCCAGATATTGCACCAGATTGTAAGTGAAGGAATCGTAATTATCGATGACGAGCAGCATTAGAAAAGGATCCTCTCCTTGATGGCCTTGAGCATGGCGCGGGATTTATTGATGATTTCTTCGTATTCGCGCCGGGGGTCCGAATCTTTGACGATGCCGCCGCCAGCCTGGAGGAACATCCGGTTCCGGATAAGCATGATCGTGCGAATCGTGATACACATGTCCATATCGCCGTCAAAACCAAAGTAGCCGAGACATCCCCCGTACGGGCCGCGCGCTTCCGGTTCAAGCTCATCAATGATCTCCATGGCCCGCACCTTGGGCGCTCCGGAAAGCGTTCCGGCCGGAAACGTTGCGCGCAAAAGATCCGCAGCTGATTTCCCGGCTTTGAGCCGGCTTTGAACTCGGCTCACGATATGCATCACGTGGGAATAACGTTCTATGAAGGCGAATCGTTCGACTTTGACGGACTTGAAATCTGAGACGCGTCCGAGATCGTTCCGTCCAAGGTCGACGAGCATTAGATGCTCCGCCATTTCTTTGCGGGAAGCCAAAAGATTTTTTTCGAGTTTCAGGTCCAATCGCTCATTCTTTCCGCGAGGCCGGGTGCCGGCGATCGGCCTGACTTCGGCGAGTCGTCCTGTCTTTTTGACGAGCATTTCCGGGGATGAGCCGATCAGGCGGTAAGGACCGCTTCGGAAATAGAACATGTAAGGCGAAGGATTGATCGATCTGAGCGAACGGTAGATCTGAAAATCGTTTCCGCGATGGCGGAGCGCGAACCTCTGGGAAGGTACGACTTGGATGCAATCCCCCGCGCGAATGTATTCCTTGATCCGCCGGACCTTGGCTTCGTAGTCTTTCCGCGACATGTTGGACCGAACTTCGGGCAACGAGACACCCCTTGTCGGCGCAGGAACGCGCAAGGGTTTCTGGAGGAGGTTTTTGTATTTTGTCATTTGTTTCAGGGCGTTCTTGTAGGCGATTCCCGCGGTTCGGAATTTTTCAAGGTTGACAAGAATGACGACAGAAAGCGATTTCCGGAAATGATCGAATACAAGGAAATCCTCAACTCGAAAAAAAATACCAAGAGGAAAGCCGATACCCTTCTTCTTGGAGAGATGAATGGTCTCGAAATCGCAGACGTTTTCATAGGAAAAATAGCCCACGAATCCGCCGCGGAAGCCCGGGAAGGCCTCGGGGTTGGCCAGTTTGCGCGTAGCAAGCTCCGCTTCGATCACATCCAGCAAACGAGTATTTTTGAGGATGCGCTTTGTCCCTTTTGAGGTGACGGTGACGTTTCTTCCGTTGGATTGATAAACCGCCGCCGGGTCGATCCCCAGGAAGGAAAACCGTCCGATCTTCTCTTCCTGTTCTGCCGATTCCAGAAGGAAGGCATCGCGTGCTTTTTGGCTGATCTTGAGGAAGCTCGAGACCGGTGTTTCCAGGTCCGCGGGAAAGGTCTCGGAGAGCGCGACGATATTTCCTTTGCGCGCCAGTTTCTTGAAAGTGGAAAGGTCGGGCGAGATCATTTTTTATAGATCTTTTCCGGATCAAAGACCTTTTCCTGCGTGATCTTCACAATATCGCCCTGCCCGTTCATTTCGTGCACAAAACAGGTCCGATAGCCGAGGTGGCATGCCCCGCCCTTGTCCTGCGTGACGCGCACGAGCAGCGTGTCCTTATCGCAATCCGTGAGGACCTGGACCACGCTTTGGGTGTGGCCGGATTCTTCGCCCTTGACCCAGTATTTGTTCCGGGAGCGGGAATAAAAAACGGTATGTTTTTCTTTGAGGGTCCGCTCGACCGCGACCTTGTCCATATACGCAAGCATGAGGACCTCGCCGGATTTTGCGTCTTGAATGATAACGGGAAGCAATCCTTGATCGTTGTATTTGAGATTTTCCATTGCTGACCTATTCTCCTTTGAACAGTAGTCTCAATTTAAAAACGGGGCAATCCTTGTCACCATGAAGGGACTAACCCTCGGACAAGGATAGAGTTACGGCAAAAAGCTCCAAGGCTTTACAGGAGCGAGGTCGAGTATGCCACAAATGAAATATGTGTCAAGTGGATACACTTTTCCCCTCAAGGAGAAGATCAGCAGTGCCGGCAGGATGACTCACCATCGTAGCGCCAGTGCCACGGTTCATAGGTGATGCCGGACGAGTCATTCTTGGGGTAGGACAGGACAAAGCCATACTTCGCGGCGTTATTCATCAGCCATTTAAATTCCGGGAGCGCCTCAAATTCGGGGATGTTGTATTCCCCATTAATGCCCTCCGCATTGATGAAATCGATCGCCAGATGATCGGGATCGCCATGCTCGCTGTAGCCCGGAAGAGCGACCCATTTCACGGTTTCGCGGATCGAATAATCATGGTTGCTGAGGTAATAAATAAAAAGATACAGCTGATGGGTGCTGGAGCGGTATCCCGATTCCACAAAAAGCCGCCGACCGATGTCCTTTTCCATATCCCGCATCATAAGCTGATCAGCCTCATAAACATGAGGGGTGAGGAATTGAGGCGGCAGTTCTTTTTCAACTCCTTTGATCCTAATTTTCTGTCCGCTCAGCCGGATAAGGTCTTTTTCTCCCTGAGAGAATCCGCGGAATGGGATCCTGCTGCCGACCTCCGAGGCCCTGAGATCGCGGAAAGCCCGGAGCAGGCGTCTCTGATCGTGGGCCAGGGGGACCTCCAGTTCCTCGTAGGTGAGTTCCGGAAGTTTCCCTTCCTGATCTTTTTGGGCGATAAAAGGCTCGAGGGTTGAGACCAGGATTTTTACTTCGGCGATATGCGCGGGGCTCAGTTTTTCAACGTTAAGACGGACCGGAGGGGCTTCCGGCGTTGAGGCGCATCCGGAGATCAGAACGGCCGTGAGAAGAATGCGGAACTTTTTGATCATGGGCACATCAAAGACGGACCGGGATGCCCTTGGAATGGAGAAAGGCCTTGGTCTCGGGGATGGTGAACTCTCCAAAGTGAAAGATCGAGGCCGCAAGGCAGGCATCGGCCTTGCCCGCGCTGAAGGCTTCATAGAGATGGTTGAGATTTCCCGCTCCGCCCGAGGCGATGACCGGGATGCGGACCGATTCGGAAACGCGCCGCGTGAGCTCCAGATCGTAGCCGTCCTTGGTGCCGTCGCAATCCATGCTGGTCAAGAGGATCTCCCCCGCCCCCCATTTCTCGGCTTTTTTCGCCCAAGCGATCGCGTCAAGCCCGGCGGGATTCCGGCCCCCGTGCGTGTAGACGCCCCAGCGGTCCTTGGATTCGCGCTTCGCGTCGATCGCGACCACGATGCACTGGCTGCCGAAGCGTTTGCTGGACTCCAGGATGAATTTTGGGTCATGAATGGCGCTTGTGTTGATCGAGACCTTGTCGCAACCGGTCGCGAGCAGTTCCCGGATGTCCTGGATCTTGCGGATCCCGCCGCCGACCGTGAACGGGATAAAGATCGTGGCCGCTACTTTTTCGGCGACTTCGATCATGGTGCGGCGTTTTTCGTGAGAGGCCGTGATGTCGAGAAAGACCAGCTCGTCGGCTTTTTGCCGGTCATACGCCTGGGCGCAGGAGACGGGATCCCCCGCGTCCCTTAACGAAACGAATTTGACCCCCTTAACGACCCGGCCCCGGTCAATATCCAGGCATGGAATGATGCGTTTGGCGAACATGGATCAAAGGGTCATCTGGTTGTGTTCGACTTGAGCGAGGACATGGATCACCGAGGTTCCGAACGCGATCAAATGGGAGATGACGGCAAAAAGGACGGCCAGGACGATCAGAAATACCATGCCGACCTCATAAAGCGAGGGCTGCTTCAGGTTCGCCGTCTGCCAGAAGAATATGAAGATCAGGAACGAAACAAGAAACACGATCCACCCGGCAATACATTTTTTCACATAAACTTTTTTGATCTCGTGATACCACTTGGAATTGAGGGTTTTCGCGCGTTTGACGAGAGGGTGGAAAAAGAAGCCCCGCACAAACAGAAAAACGAGAAGATAGCCGATGCCGACGACGGTCCAGGACCATACCCGGTCCGCGAGGATCATGTTCCAGAGATTCGTAAGATTTTCCATAAGATGAGTTCCCCTTTTTTATGAGGCGGTGAACCGCACGGCCTCGGATAGTTGAAATCGTTTATCGTAGAGCGCTTTTCCGATGATAACACCTTCGAAATTGGGAGCCTGAAGCATTGTGCATTTTTCGATGTCCGCGAGCTGACTGACCCCTCCCGATAAAATGACGCGCGCGCTTGTGTTCGCGAGAACGAGCGATAATTTTTCCCAACTTGGTCCCTGAAGAACCCCATCGCGTTCGATATCGGTATAGATCAGGGTCTGCACGCCGAGTTTGTCAAAAAGCTTTAAGGCTTCCGAGAGTGTGAGATGACCGTCATGAAGCCAGCCGGATGTTTTGACCTTGTCTTGACGGACGTCCAGTCCGACGGCGATCTTTTCCTTGAATTTGGAAACGGCTTCTTTGAGGAAATCCTTCTCAAGGGCCTTGGTCCCGATCACGACGCGCGAGACGCCGAGCGCGAGGACCTTTTCGATGTCCTGGAGCTCCCGGATGCCTCCCCCGAACTGGATCCTGGCTTTGACGTTTTGACAGATCGCGGCGAGCGAGGCCTCATTCGTGAGCGCGCCCGTTTTGGCGCCTTCGAGGTCCACGACGTGGAGCCACTTCGCCCCCTCGTTTTCCCAGCTCTTGGCGATCGCGACGGGATCCGTGGAGTAGACGATGCAGGCATTGTAATCGCCTTGCGTGAGGCGGACCACCTTGCCCTTCAGAAGATCGATCGCGGGATAAAGATTCATTATTTCACCATTGGATAAAATTCTTGAGGATCCGCAGGCCCGCTTCCTGGCTTTTTTCGGGATGGAACTGCGTCGCAAAGACATGATCGTTACCGATCACGGCCGAGAAATTCTCTTTGCCGTATTTGCAGGAGGCGAGCGTCAAAGCCTTCGTCGCGGGTTTTCCGCAATACGAATGGACAAAATAAAAATAATCCCCGCTCCGGACCCCGTCCAGCAGAGGATGGGGTTTCAGGATATCGAGGTCGTTCCAGCCCATGTGGGGTATTTTGACATTTTTAGAGCGGAATTTTTTTACGGTGCCTTTGAAGATCCCCAGCCCTTTGACCCCCGGATTTTCCTCGCTGGTTTCAAAGAGCAGCTGAAGTCCGAGGCAAACCCCGAGCAACTTTCCTTTTCTCTCCGTAAGATTGCGGATCTGCGTGATGAAACCGCGCGATTTGAGCTCCAGCATCGCGTCTCCAAAGGCTCCGACCCCGGGAAGGATCACTTTCGAGGCGCGCGCGAGATCGGTCCCCTTGCGGCAGAGTTTGAAGGAGGCTCCGAGATGCTCCAGGGCCTTCGACACACTCCGGAGATTGCCCATCCCGTAATCAATAATGGCGATCATTTTAAGATCCCGGATTGGAGGTTTGAAATGCTAAAGCATTCCCTTGGTCGAGGGGACCCCGTGGACGCGGGGATCCAGGCTCGTGGCCATGTCGAGGGTCTTCGCGATCCCTTTGAACATGCCTTCGATGATGTGATGCGTGTCTTCCCCCGCCAGGACGCCGATGTGCATGTTAATACCGGCATGCTGGCAAAAGGAGCGCAGGAAATCGACGGCGTCGTCAAAGGTGTACTGGGGCTGGCGTGACAGCCGTACGCCCTTAGCCTTGGTCACGTAAAGCGACGGCCGCCCGGAAATATCGAGCGTGACGCGGATGAGTGCTTCATCCATGGGGACGGCAAAGGAGCCGTAGCGACGGATGCCTTTTTTGTCTCCCAGCGCTTTGGAAAGAGCCTGGCCCAGCGCGATTCCGATGTCTTCGTTCGTGTGATGGATGTCGACTTCCAGATCCCCCCGCGCCTTGAGTTTAAGTTCAAAAAGCCCGTGTTTGGCAAGCAGCGTCAGCATGTGATCGAGGAACGGGATCAGGGTATCGACCTTGGAAGACCCGTTCCCGTCCACCTTGAATTCGATCTGAATATCGGTTTCGGACGTCTTGCGTTTGATCTGGGCCTTACGGACTTTCATGCTCGGGACTCCTTTTCAGGTTCTGCGTTCTTTTTGATGAGGCGCGCTTCCAGGGAGATCCGGTGCAGGAAGAGGCCTTCCATGTCCGTCAGTTTTTGGACATGTTCCTTCGCGGCTTCCAGCGCTTCCGGCGTGTAGCGGATGATCTGGGAGCTTTTGATGAAGGTCGACGCGCTGAGCGGCGAATAATAACGCGCGGTTCCGCCCGTCGGCAGCACATGGCTGGGGCCGGCGATATAGTCCCCGATCACCGTCGGCGAATAAGAGCCGAGGAAGATCGCGCCGGCGTGGCGGATCGACTCAGCGGTTTTTTCGGGAGCCTCGGTCATGATCTCAAGGTGTTCCGCGGCGATCTCGTTGGCGACTTCACAGCCCTCCGCCACGGATTTCACCTGGATGATGATGCCGGAGTCCACGCGTTTGCGCATGACTTCGACGAGTTTTTTGGAATTCGTGATGAGGTACCCCATACCGCCGTGATGCTCGGTCTGGGCCAGAAGGTCGCAGGTGACATAATCGGGGTTGGCCGTCGCGTCCGCCAGGATGGCGACCTCGCTCGGGCCGGCGACCATGTCGATGTCCACGAAACCATAGACCTGGCGCTTGGCTTCCGTGACATAAGCGTTCCCCGGCCCGACGATCTTGTCGACCTTGGGGATCGTTTTGGTGCCGAAAGCGAGCCCGCCGATGGCCTGGACGCCTCCGACGCGATAGATCTCATTCACGCCCAAAAGATTGGCGACCGCGAGGATGTGCGGGTCGATATCTCCCGTATCCCGCCGCGGCGGTGTGGCGATCGCGATGTGTTTGACGCCGGCGACCTTCGCGGGGATGACGGTCATATAAACCGTCGACACGAGCGGCGCGGTTCCGGCCGGGATGTAGATCCCCACGCGGTCCAGCGGTTCATAGCGTTTGCCGAGGTGGACGCCGTTGCCGCTTGTGATCTCAAAAGACCGTTTCAGCTCTTTCTCGTAATATTCGCGGACATTTTCCGTGATTTGTTTGAGGAGCGGAACAAATTGGACCTGGATCTTCTCAAACGCCCGGTTAATATCCCCTTGAGTGACTGCGAGGCGCTTGAGCGGAAGATCGATCCCGTCAAATTCGCGGGTGTAGCGGCGGAGGGCCGTATCCCCCGATTGGCGGACCTCGGAGAGGATGCGGCTGACCTTTTTAAAGATCGCCGCGTCAAAGAACGTGGCGTAATCGCGTCGGATCTTCTTTTGCGTTTGTTTGTCCCAGCTGAGTACTTGCATGGATCACGCGCCTTTTTCGGATAAATAAGCCGCGATCACGTCTTCGATCGCTTGCTTGTTCGCGGAGAACAGCCCTTGGTCAGGGCCGCCGGCCTGGACCAGGTCCGGTTTGCCGCCGCCTGTGATATGGAGCAAGGAGGATAGCCTACCAAAAAGGTCTTTCATGTCCAAGGCGGATTTCTGAAGGTCGGAGCTCTTGCCGACGATCACGTTGAGTTTTCCCTCTTGGGTGGTCGCGATCGCGAAAACGAGTTTCTTGCCTTCTTCACGCAGACGGGTTGCCAGGTCCCGCAGCGCCGGAATTCCCGCATTCTCCAGAAGGGTCACGACGAGATGGCATGAGCCGACGGTCCGGGCCTGGGCCAGGATCGTTTTAGAATCTGTTTGCCCCGCCGCGGCCTGCGCCCCCGCTTTTTTTTGAGCCTTCAGGTTCTCCATCAATTTTTCAATGCGGGCCGGGATGTCCGCAATGCCGACTTTCAGGGCTTTCGAGATGCCGGAGAGCTGGTCCTGCAAGCCGCGGACATAGTTCAGGGCCTGACGGCCTGTGACGGCTTCAATGCGGCGGACGCCGCTCGCGACGGAAGACTCCCCCGTGATGATCAGCATGCCGATCTGTCCCGTGCGATCACAGTGTGTTCCTCCGCACAATTCTTTGCTGAATTCCGGAATGCTGACCATGCGGACCTTATGGCCGTATTTGTCCCCGAAAAACGCCAAGGCCCCTTCGTTCTTGGCTTCCTCAAGACTTTTGGTTTCTTTTTGAACGGGGCGATCCATCAGGATCTGCTCGTTCGCCGCCCGTTCGATCGAGCGGAGTTCCTCCGGCGTGACGGCGCGGCCGAATGAGAAATCGAAACGAAGGCGGTCCGGCGCCACAAGGGACCCGAGCTGCCGCACGGAATTCCCAAGCGTGCTTCGAAGCGCCGCGTGCAAAAGATGGGTGGCCGTGTGGTTCCGCATCGTGTCTTCCCGGAGGGCGCTGTCCACGCCCGCTTCCACGGTCATGCCGTTTTTGATGCTGCCTTCCAGTATCTCCGCCTGGTGAAGCGAATATTTATCCAGTTTCTTCGTATCGAGCACTTTCAGTTTAAGTCCCTGGCCTTCGATCGAGCCCTGGTCGCCGACCTGGCCGCCGCTTTCCGCGTAAAAAGGCGTTTGATCGAGGAGGACGGTTGCCCGTTTTCCCTCGGTTTGGTGCCACAGGACCTTGGCTTTAGACCAGACCGTGTCATAACCGAGGAATACCGTGGCGGGGATGTCGGCCGGTATTTTGTCCAGACCCGACGACGCGAAGATCTCGGCCGTGATCTTACTGCCCTCTTTGGAACGGGCCCGCTGGTTTTCCATGAGTTTTTCGAATCCGGCGTGATCGATCCCGAAGCCTTCCGCTTCGGCGATGTGCCGGGTCAGCTCTTCCGGGAATCCGAACGTGTCATAGAGTTCAAAAACAGTTTCGGCCGGGAGGGTCTTCAGCCCCTGCTTTTTATAATTTGCAAGTTGCACATTGAGAATGCGAATACCGTCTTCCAGGGTCCGGAGGAATCTCTCCTCTTCCTGTGAAAGGACCATTTTGATGTTGTCCGCGGCTTCCCGGAGCTCCGGATAGGTATCCCCCATCGCCTTGATGACGGACGGAGCGGCTTTGAAAAGAAAAGGCCCGCTCAGTTTCTTGCCCGGGACGAGCTGATGGGCTTGCCAAATGGCGCGGCGGATGAGTTTCCGGATCACGTAGCCGCGGCCTTCGTTCGAAGGCACTACGCCGTCCGCGATGGAAAATACCGCGGCGCGCAAGTGATCGGAGATCGTGTAAAGATGTTTCGTCTGTATTTGCTTGCGATCGAGGTCAAGAGCCTGAAGGATCGCGTCGTGGATCGGCTGGAACATATCGATCTCAAAATTGGAAGCTTTTCCCTGAAGCACGCAGGCCAGCCGTTCGAGGCCCATGCCCGTATCGATATTCTTGTTGGCGAGCGGGACAAGTTTTCCTCCGTCCTGACGGTCGTACTGCGTGAAGACCAGATTCCAGATCTCGGCGTATTTTCCCGAGTCGTCGACCGGGGTTCCCTGGATCCCGGGATTTTGATCGAAGTAGATCTCGGAACAAGGGCCGCACGGGCCGTTCGGGCCGTCCTTGGGCGCGTTTGCGGGCCAGAAATTGGATTTATCGCCGCAGAGAAAGATCCAGTCTTTGGGCAGGCCGATGACCTTGTTCCAGATCTCAAACGCTTCCGTGTCCTTTTCGTGGACCGTGATGCGGAGCCGTTCCTTGGGGATCGACAGCGTTCGCGTGAGGAATTCCCAGGCCCACTCGATGGCTTCTTTTTTGAAGTAATCCCCGAACGAGAAATTTCCAAGCATTTCGAAGAAGGAGTGGTGGAAGGGCGTCCGCCCTACTTCGTCGAGATCGCCTGTCCGGAGGCATTTTTGGCTTGTGGCGGCCCTTTTCAGGTCCTTTTTGACGCCCAGGAAGTATTCCTTGAACTGATTCATCCCGGCGCCGGTGAAAAGCAAGGAAGGGTCATTTTGGGGCACCAGGGAGTCGCTTGCGACGACACGATGCTCCTTGGACTTAAAAAAATCGAGGTAAGCCTTGCGGAGGTCGTTCGTGCCTGTTTTCATGGTATCAATCGTTCAGAGGTTCCTTAGAAAGTTTTTGCAGGATGTCCTGCGCGATCTGAAAATCGTACCCTTTCCTGATCAAAAAATCATAAAGCCGTTTTTTGCGCTTCTGCGGGTCCAATTTCGTCCACCCCGTCCACTTGAGCCGCGCCTGTTCCAGCGCACGTTCGGCTTCCTGCTCGTCCGACAGTGTTTCCAGAAGGCCGTCACTGATTTTTTTTGAGATCCCGTGCCGTTTCAGCTCGAAGGCGATCTTGTACCGCCCCGCCGCCTTACCGAGCGTGAGCCGCGCCATGAGGTCCTTGGCGTAGGCCGCATCGTCCAAGATCCCCTGAGTGCGGAGGTCCGCAAGCGTCTGATCAATGATCCCAGCGTCGTAGCCTTTGGAAGCGAGCTTCTTCTTGAGCTCCGCGCCGCTTTTGGGGCTTGCGGCAAGTAATTTCAGGCAGGTGATGACGGCCTGCTTGGCTTGCCCTTCGGCCTGTGTTTTATCCATACGCGAAAAAGGACGGCCCGAAGACCGTCCTTTGTAAAAAGGGACTTTCCCGGCGAGGTTTATTCCGCGGCAACGCCGACGGCCGCGGTCTCTCCCGAAGCGACCTTTTCCAGGATCTTCTTTTCAATCTCTTCGAGGAGTTTCTTGTTCTCTTTGAGATAAAGACGCGCCGCGTCCTTGCCTTGCCCGAGCTTCTGTTCGTTGAACGCGAGCCAGGTTCCCGATTTGTCGATCACCTGATATTGCGTGCCGAGTTCCACGATATTCGAGGAACGCGAAATGCCCTCCTCGAACAGAATGTCGAATTCCGCCTGCCGGAACGGGGCCGCGACCTTGTTCTTGACGACCTTGACCCGCACACGGTTCCCGATCACGACATCGCCCTTTTTTAAGGAGGCGATCCTGCGGATATCCAGGCGCATGGAAGCGTAAAACTTGAGCGCCTTGCCGCCGGGCGTCGTTTCCGGATTTCCGAACATGACGCCGATCTTTTCACGGAGCTGATTGATGAAAATGATACAAGTCTTTGATTTACTGATGATCGCCGTGAGCTTGCGCATGGCCTGGGACATCAGGCGTGCCTGGAGGCCCATCTGGGATTGACCCATTTCGCCTTCGATCTCCGCGCGAGGCACAAGCGCCGCGACCGAGTCGACGATGATGAGGTCGACCGAATTGGAACGGACGAGCATCTCGGCGATCTGCAGGGCCTGCTCTCCGGAATCCGGCTGGGAGATGAGGAGCTCATCGACGTTGACGCCGATCTTTTGCGCGTACTGCGGGTCCAGGGCGTGCTCCGCGTCGATAAAGGCCGCGACGCCGCCGTTGGCCTGGATGCGGGCGATGATGTTCAGCGTGAGCGTCGTTTTTCCGCTCGATTCGGGTCCGTAGATCTCCACAATGCGTCCCCGGGGAATGCCGCCGACGCCCGTCGCGATATCAAGGCTTAAGGCTCCCGTGGGGATCGCGGCGACATTCTCATGATGCTGGTCGCCCAGTTTCATGATGGACCCCTTCCCGAACTGTTTTTCGATCTGCTGAAGGGTGAGTTCGAGGGCTTTTTGTTTCTCGGAAGCGGAGGATTTTTTAGATTCGGCGGAACGTTCGGTTTTCTTTCTTTCGCTCATAAATTTCTCCTTTACAAAGACGTGAGAGTTGAAATTCTATCGGCCAGCTCCCCTTCTGTAAAGACAATTCAAGAGGAGGCTAACATCCAGAATATTATTTTAATGAAATAATAATATTGTTTTACTGCACAGTCAAGCTTTCTTTAAAAAAGCTTTTTTTCGGAGCCTTCGCGGAGGCGTTTGATATTGGCCCGGTGGGTATAAAAGATGAAAATACAGAGGACGATGCTGATCGGCAGGAGAAAGGCAAGATCGGAGGTTTGCCAATAGCGCCACGCGATCATGACCGGAAAGATCAGGGCCGCGAAAAGCGAGGAAATGGAAATGATGCGCGTGAGGGCGAAGCAAAGGGCCCAGAGTCCAAAGGTGATCAGAGTGGGGACCCAGCAGATCGCCAGAAAAACGCCGAGGGAGGTTGCGACGCCCTTTCCCCCCTTGAATTTGAGCCAGACCGGAAAACTGTGGCCCAGGATGGCACTGATGCCAAGCAGCAGTTGGAACGGAACTCCCGGGTTTTTCCCGAAGAAAACGGGCAGCAGGCAAGCCACGGATCCTTTAAGCGCGTCCAGCAGGAGGACCGTGATCCCCCATTTTTTTCCCACGACCCTAAAAACATTGGTCGCGCCGGTATTTTTGCTTCCGTGCTCCCGGATATCAAGCCCCTTGGCTTTGAAACCGGCGATCAGGCCGAACGGGATCGAACCTAAAAGATAGGCAGCGAGCACAAAAAGTAACGAAGATAACAGGCTGCTCATTGGATGAACTTTAGCCCCCGCGTGAGATAAATGATCCCCGAAAGGATGGTAAAGGTCACAGTGAGATAGGACAAAGGGATCGCGAGCGGCCATTCAAGAAGGATGAAGCACAAAAGGAGCATTTGTGAGACCGTGGTGAGCTTCCCCCAGAGGTTCGGGACCACTTCCATCTTGACGGAGGCGAAGTGGAGCGTAAAAAATCCGAAAAGAAGGATCAGGTCCCGGAAAATGATCGTGATCGTGATCCAAAGCGGCGGCCGGAGCGGTAAAGTTCCGACAAAGAGGAGCCCCACGTAAGCGCTTAAGAGAAGCACCTTGTCCGCGAGAGGGTCCAGCATCTGTCCCAGCGCGGTTCTTTGCTTCAAAAAACGGGCCAAGAGGCCGTCCAAGGCATCGGTCACCGACGCGAGCACGAAGATCCCGAGCGCCAGGAAACGGAGCCATTCCTTTTCAGGGGTGTAGGACACGAGCGTGATAAAAAAGACGGGCGTGAGAAGGATCCGGAAAAGGGTCAGGTAGTTCGGAATGCTCAAGAGCTAACGGTGTCCGCGGAAGCCGCATCCGCTTCCATTTCGGCCGCGACCTTTGGATGAACGTCTTCGCCGGGTAAGGATTCCTCGCCGGAACGGACCTTCACGGAAACGATCTTGGAAATGCCGGGTTCTTCCATGGTGACACCGTAGAGGGAGTCACCCATGGCGATGGTTTTGCGGTTATGCGTGATGATGATGAACTGGGACTGGGTGATGAACGTATTGAGCACGGCCAGGAAGCGGTCGATGTTCGCCTCATCGAGCGGAGCGTCAATTTCGTCCAACAGGCAGAAGGGCGACGGCTTGATCTTGAAGAGCGCGAAAAGCAACGCGACGGCGGTCAGAGCCTTTTCTCCGCCCGAGAGGAGCGACATGTTTTGGAGCTTTTTCCCAGGAGGTCGGACCACGATATCGATCCCGGATTCGAGCGGATGCGCCTCATCGATCAAAAAGAGCCGGGCTTCCCCGCCGCGGAAGAGGATCTGATAATACTGTTTAAAAGTTTCCTGCACCTGGATGAACGTGTCTTCAAAAAGCTGTTTGGTGGTCTGGTTGATCTTCCGGATGGCTTCCATCAGGGAGTTCCGCGCGTCGTCCAGGTCTTTTTGCTGGGCTAGGAGGAAATCATAGCGCGTCTTGAGTTCCTGGTACTCTTCGATCGCGAGAAGGTTGACCGTTCCGAGCGAGTCGACTTTGGTTTGGAGGCCCGCAATCGTTTCTTCGATCGTGGTGAGCTCTTCTTCCGTGAAGACATAGTCCTGGGGGTTCAGTTCCGAGAGGCTCAGCCGGTAGCGCTGGAGCAGCCTCTCCCCGACATTTTTCAGCTGATAATCAAGGTCCATCTGTTGGAGCGAGATCTGATGCTCTTCATCCTGCAGGGCTTTTTGGGCCTGCGCCATCTGGTCAAGCGCATGACGCTGTCCCGAAAGGAGTTCTTCCTGCTCGCGCTGGTCTTTGCGCAAAAGTTCAAGCTCTACATCGACGGCATGAAGCCGCTGCTGATGCTCCTCGGCAAGGCGGACGCAAACGGTCTCTTCCTGGTCCAAATCCTGTTCCTTGGAGGCGATACGCTCTTTTCCCTGCTCCAGGAATGCCTGACGTTCCTGGTCTTTTTGCGCGTGCTGCTCCACCAGCCTGAGGGATTCTTCAAGATGCTTCATCCCCTGCTGGACCTGATCGGCTTGGGCCTGACATTGACGCACCGCGTTCAGGATTTCTTCGCGGACGGCCATTTGCTGTTCAAGGTCTCTTTCCTTATGACGCTGGAGATCGCCGCATTGCGATTCGCGTTGTTCCTTTTCGCTCAACTGGGATTGGATTTGTTCAAACGATGCCCGCACCTGGTCGGTTTCCTGCGTCAGGTCGCGGATCTCAGCAGCGGACAGGTCGCTTTCGGAAGCTAATCCCCGGAGGCGTTCCTCGATATTCTCCCTTTCATTTTCAAGCGATTCCTTTTCGATCAAGGTCGAGGTTTTCTGGTCTTCAGCCTCCGCGCCCTGGGCACGCAGGGTCGCGAGTTCCCCTTCGAGATAAACGATCTTGGATTCTCTTTCCTGCGCGAGTGCCGTGAGGGATTCGATCTCCTGGCGGATCTTGGAAGTTTCGGATTCTCTCGAGAAAAAGAATTGGCTGCGGCTCTGCTCATTCCAGAAAAAAAGACGGCGATCAGAGCTTAAGAAGAGTCCGTTCCGGGATACCAGGTTCGCCGGGACCGGGGTTTGAAGGAGCGCTTCAAGCTGCTCCAGAGGAAAGGTGTCACCGATAAAAATGTTTCCGAGTACCCCTTCGTAACCGGATTCGACCTGGACAACTTCCGAGATCGGACGGAAACCAAACGATGCGTAATATTGGGATGCCTCGGGGGAGGTCAAACTCGGGTTTTTAAGGAAAATGCCGGCCGAAAGGGATTGTTTAGCGGTCAGACGTTCGACAAGGATCTTCGCGGTCGGCAGATCGCCAGCCACAAGAGAACGCGCGAATTGTCCCAAAGCCACATCGAGGGCCCACTCATACCCTTCTTGGACTTTGACGATTTCCTGGAGGCCCCGCACAAGCCCGGGAACCTGCTGACCCGTTTCCTGGAGGAATTCGCTGAAAGACGCCGTATTAGCACCCTCGATCTCCGTCAGCGTGTGAAGCCGGGATTCCTTTTCGCGAAGGGCCAGCCGGGTATCATGCGCCTGCTTGCGGAGTTCCGCGAGTTCGTGTTCAAAAGCGTGCGCGGTGGCGCGAAGGCCTTGATGCCCGCTAAGCTTGTTCTGAAGTTCCAGGTTGGTCTTTTCAAGCGATTCAACGCAGATCCTGAGTTTCTCCGTCCAAGCGGCTGTTTGTTCCGCGAGGCGTCCAGCGTTGGTTTCTTCACGCCGTTTTTGGGTCTCAAGATTTTCGCCAAGAACTTTGGCCCGGTGGAACTCATTTCTTGCCTGGGTTGTCGCCTGGGCCGCCTCAAAGAAGTCTTTTCGGGCCGCTTCCAGCGCATTTTTTGCATCCTGAATGCTTGCCTCGTGCTGCTGAAGTTTTTGAGCGACCTCGGAAAGACGGGCCTGCACCTCAGAGCTTTCGGTTTCGTTCGCCTTTAAAAGATCCTGAAGCTCGTTTTTCTTGATCCCCGCGGCTTCGAGCGCCTGATGCAGCTGGTCCTGTTCCTGGAGGAGTTGGCCGCGCTGCTGGGCGAGCTCGACGCGTTTGTCGCGGATGAATTGGAGCTTCTGCTCGTTCGATTCGATCTGCGCAAGGGCCTGATAGCGTTCTCCTTCTTTGACGTGGCAGCGCTGTCCGAGGCCGCGGACCCGTGTTTCCTGATCCTCAATCGATTGGTGCTGGGACTGGATCTTCTGTTCCAGCTCGGAGAGCTCGTCTTTTTTAGACTGAAAGCTTTGGGTGAGGTCGAGCTTTTTTTGCTCGATCTGGCGGTGTTCGTGGAACGCGCGTTTGATCTCGAGCGTCTTGAGGCGCTCCAGTTCGAGCTTGTAGCGTTCGGCGCGCTTGGCCTGGCGCTCGGCGTATTGGATATTTTTTTGGACCTCAAAGACGATGTCCTGCAGGCGCTTCAGGTTCTCCTCGGTACGTTCCAGCTTGCGGATGGATTCGTCTTTTTTGATTTTGTACTTGGCGATCCCGGCGGCTTCTTCGATGAGGAACCGGCGCTCTTCGGGGTCGGCTTTCAGGATGTAATCGATCCGGCCCTGTTCGATCATGGAGTAAGAGGATGAACCGATGCCGGTATCAAGGATGAGGTCTTGAATATCTTTCAGACGGCACTGGGTCTTGTTCAGCAGATATTCGCTTTCGCCGGTCCGATAGAGGCGGCGTGTGATGGTGACCTCGTTGTATTCGATGGGCATGCCGCGGTCGGCGTTGTCGATCGTGAGGGAGACTTCGGCGAAGGCAAGGGGTTTGCGGACTTCGGTGCCGTTAAAAATAACGTCTTCCATGGTCGAGCCGCGCAGAAGTTTCGCGCTACGCTCTCCCAAAACCCAACGGATAGCGTCTGACACATTGCTCTTACCACAACCGTTAGGACCGACGATGCAAGTGACCCCTTGGTCAAAGGCAACCTCGGTTTTCTCGGCGAAGGATTTGAAACCTAGTAACTCAAGTTTTTTAAGGCGCATTCATGCACGCTCTGAGGCTAGAGCTGCTCCCTTTTAGGGTTCTTGTCTACACCTAATACTTCGGCAGAAAAGGATACTGTCTGAAGAGAGAAATTGAGGCCTATTCCTGATACGCTTTGAAAGCGATGCAGGCGTTATGGCCCCCAAACCCGAGTGAATTCGACAAGGTGACGCGGACGCGGCACGCCTGGGCTTCATTCGGCACATAATTCAGATCGCAATCCGGGTCCGGATGCTTGTAATTGATGGTCGGAGGAACGATCTGGTCACGTATTGCAAGGACGCAGGCCGCGCCTTCCACGGCACCCGCGGCGCCCAGAAGATGACCTGTCATGGATTTGGTCGAACTGATACGGACCTTACGGGCATTTTCCTCACCCAGCGCTTTTTTGATGGCGAGGGTTTCGACTTTATCATTCAAAGGGGTCGAAGTTCCGTGAGCGTTGATGTAATCGACTTCCTCGGGACGGATCTTGGCGTCTTTCATCGCGTTGATCATGCAGCGCGCCGCACCTTCCCCGCTAGGGTCCGGGGCCGTGATGTGGCTGGCATCGGAGGTCATGCCGTATCCCGCCATTTCAGCATAGATCTTCGCGCCGCGTTTTTTTGCGCGTTCCAATTCTTCCAGGATCAGGACCGCGCAGCCCTCTCCCATCACAAAACCGCTCCGCGTCTTGTCAAACGGACGGGAGGCGGATTGGGGGTCTTCATTGTGGGTGCTGAGCGCCTTCATGGCGTCGAAACCGCCGAACCCGAGGTGCGTGATGCAGGATTCCGTGCCGCCGGCGAACATCACATCCGCTTCACCGCGCTGGATGATCTTGAAGGCATCCCCGATCGCGTTGGAGCCGGTAGCGCAGGCCGTGGCCACGCAGGTGCTGGGGCCTTTGAGGCCTAAAGCGATCGAGATCGCTCCGGGCGCCATGTTGACGATCAGCATCGGGATCAGGAACGGAGAAATGCGTCCCGGGCCTTTTTCCAGGAATACGCGATGCTGCTCCTCGATCACGCGAAGTCCGCCGATCCCCGAGCCGACCAGAATGCCGACGCGGTGGGCGTCTTCCTTGGAAAGATCCAGTTTGGAATCTTCCAAGGCCATCTTGGCGGTCACGACCCCGAATTGGACGAAGACATCCGTCTTCTTGACCTCTTTGGGGGTCATGAACTTGAGAGGATCGAAACCCTTGACCTCGGCAGCGACTTTGGAATTAAAAGGCGTGGGATCCAGCTGGGTCAGAGGACCCGTCCCGCTCCTGCCTTTCAAAAAGCCCTGCCAAGTTTCTTCGGCGGTATTGGCGACCGGTGTGATCATGCCAAGACCGGTTACAACGACACGACGCATGATAGGTGTGATTCTTTGGTTATAAGGAACTTAGGAGTGAAAGGACGAGCCGATTACTTCTGGCTCGTCTTTTCGGTGACATACTTGATGGCATCCCCGACGGTCTGGAGCTTTTCCGCGTCTTCATCCGGGATCTCAGCGCCAAACTCTTCTTCGAAGGCCATGACGAGCTCGACGGTATCCAGAGAATCAGCGCCGAGATCATCCACGAAGGACGCTTCCGGAACGACTTCCTCGGGTTTCACGCCAAGCTGCTCGACGATAATTTCTGTGATCTTTTCTTGAACGCCCATTGATGTTTCCTCCTTTAATGATTTAAAGCTTTACTGCTTGATAAACCTTCAGATTACGAGGCCACCGTCCACGACGATCGTCTGTCCGGTGACATACGCTGAAGCCTCTGAAGCCAGAAATACGGCAACATTCGCCACATCTTGAGGCTCTCCGAGACGCTGGAGCCCGATCCGCTCCTTCATCTTTTCGATGAGGTCCGGCGGAAGCTTTTCGGTCATCTTCGACTTGATGAACCCTGGGGCGATCGCGTTGGCCCGGATATTCCGCTTGGCCAGCTCTTTCGCCGTGCTCTTCGTCAGCGCGATCATGCCGCCCTTAGAGGCCGCATAATTCGCCTGCCCTGCATTCCCGGCGATCCCGATGATGGAAGCGATGTTAATGACCGCTCCGGCACGCTGCTTCATCATGGGCCTTGCGCATGCCTTGGTAAACAGGAATGCGCTCTTCAAATTGATCGAAAGAACATCATCCCAGTCCTGTTCGGACATGGTTGCGAGCAATCCGTCCTTCGTGATGCCCGCGACGTTGACGAGTATATCGATGCGTTCAAAGGTGTCAAGGGCAATTTTGACGACTTGGTCCACTTCATCCCCATTCGCCACATTGGCTTGCGTCAAAAGGCATTTCGGGGATCCGGCCTGCTTCGCGAGCGTTTCGGTTTCCGTCAAAAACTCCGTTTTGAGGTCCGAAAGCACCAAAATAGCGCCTTCTTTTGCGAACGCGAGAGCGATCGCTTGCCCGATCCCTCGTCCCGCACCGGTCACTAATGCGACTTTATCCTTAAGTACCATAGGAGTCTCCTTATCGTTATGATTGAATACAAGAAGTGAATGCTTCTAGGCCCTTGAAATCGGCTACTGCGCCAAACGACACAACTTCGAGGTCCGGTTGGCATTTTCGCGCCAATCCCTTGAGGACCTTTCCCGGCCCGATCTCAAGATAGGTGGTAGTGCCCGCTTCTTTAGCCGTTGCCATGGTTTTGACCCACTGTACCGAGCTTGTCAGCTGCTTGGCGAGAAGCGTCCGGATCTCATCAGGGTTTGAAACTTTCTGCGCGGTCACGTTCGGAATAAAAGCGCATTTAGGCGCGCGGATCGTTGTGCTGGCGAGAGCTGCCTCAAGACGCGTCTTGGCCTCCCCCATCAGGGTCGAATGAAAGGCTCCGCCGACTTTGAGGGGCATCGCGCGTTTGGCGCCCTTAGCCTCCGCGAGTTTGCAAACCTGTTCTATGGATGCGAAGGTTCCGGAAAGGACCGTTTGATCTGGCGCGTTGAGGTTGGCGACTTCACAGCCCGCTTCTTTCGCGATCTCGGCGCATTGCTCGATCGTCAGCCCCATGATGAAAGCCATGGTCCCCGGATTGTTCTTGCCCGCTTCTTCCATGGCTTCTGCCCGGACCTGAACGAGTTTGAGAGCGTCTTCAAAACTGATGGCGTCCGAGGCGGTCAGGGCCGTAAATTCTCCGAGGCTCAGGCCGGCAACGAGCGAAGGCGTTAGATCCGGCATTTTTTCCCGGATCGCGGCAAGCGCGGCGAGACTTGTGACGAGAATGCCGGTTTGGGCGTAAAGCGTTCGGGTCAATTCAATCTCCGGGCCCGCAAAACAGATCTGGCTGATGGAATAGCCCAGGATCTCGTCCGCTTTTTTATAGACTTGCTGGGCCGCGGGGCTTTGCTCAAAAAGGTCCTTGCCCATACCGACGAATTGCGCGCCTTGTCCGGGGAATAAAAAACCGATGGGTTTCATGGTGCGATCCTTACCACTTAATGAGGCTTGCGCCCCAGGTGAGTCCGCCGCCAAAGGCCACGAGGACCACATAGTCCCCTTTTTTAACGGCTCCGGTTTTGACCGCTTCATAAAGTCCGACGACCGTGGAAGCGCTCGACATGTTCCCGTAGCGGTGCACGTTGATGAAAACCTTGGAAGGGTCGATCTCCAGGCGCTCAGCGACCGCTTGAAGGATACGGTTATTGGCTTGATGCGGGATAAGGCAAGCGATGTCCTTGACCTGAAGCTTTTCGTGTTCGAGGACTTTATGGACCGCCTGTTCCATGGTCCTGACCGCGATCTTGAAAAGTGAGGGACCGTCCATGCGGATGTAATGCTGTCCGTTCGCGACGCTTTCGGCGCTCGGGGGGATCCGGGAACCGCCGGCAGGGATCTGGAGGATCTCGCTCTGGGTGCCATCGGCGCCAAGGTAGGAAGCCAGAATGCCGTGCCCGTCCTTGGACCTTGAGACAACGGCGGCGCCCGCACCATCGCCAAAAAGCACGCAGGTGCTGCGGTCTTTCCAGTTGATGAAGCGGGTGATCGTTTCAGCGCCGACAACGAGAATATTCTTATGAATGCCGGACTTCACATAACCTTCTGCTACCGATAACGCGTACGCGAATCCTGAACAAGCCGCGGCCATATCGAAAGCGCCGCAGGAAGCGCCAAGTTTGGCCTGCAGGTAGCAGGCCGCCGATGGGAAGAACATATCGGGTGAAGTCGTGGCGACAATGATCAGGTCGAGATCGGCCGGAGTGATGCCCGCGCTTTTCAGGGCTTCCTGGGCTGCGGGAAGCGCCAGATCGCTTGTAGCCTGGTCAGGTGCGGCGATATGTCTTTCATGGATGCCGGTACGGGTACGGATCCATTCGTCCGTGGTATCGACGATCTTCTCGATATCCGCGTTCGTTAAAACTTTCTCGGGCACATAAGCGCCGAGCCCTGTAATGGCAGCACGATACGGTGCGGTCATGGGTTCCTTTGTGATCTTTTGGGAATCAGCTACGCATTGCTGGGTTTACGGTCCGCCGCAGGAGCCTGCGGGGACGAATAATTCAGATACGGGGTGATGGCTTCGACGATCTGCGCGTTCACGCGCGTGGAAACAAGCTCTCCCGCGACGCGGATCGCGTTGCGGATGGCAAGAGCGGATGAAATCCCGTGACTGATGATAATGTTCCCGTCCACGCCAAGGAGCGGCGCTCCGCCCGCTTTTTCGTAATCAGTGGCTTTGCGGATGGATGTCAATGCGGGCTTCAAAAGCCATGCGGCCAGAGAGGTGAACAGGTTCTTGCGGAGTTCCCGGCCGATCAGGGCCACGGAGGTCTCCAGGATGCTCTCGATCATCTTGAGCACGACATTGCCGACAAAACCGTCGCAAATGATACAGTCGGCTTTTCCGGTGAAGAAGTCGCGTCCTTCGATGTTGCCGATAAAATTCAGAGTGGATTCGCGGAGAAGTTTGTAGGTTTCCTTGAGCACTTCGGTCCCTTTAGATTCTTCTTCCCCGATATTGAGCAGCCCGATCGCGGGGCGTTTTTTCTTCAGGATGCTCTTGGCGAACACATCCGCCATGATCGCGTACTGGAAAAGTTCATACGCCGACGGATTCAGGTTCGCGCCCACATCGGTCGTGACCGACATGCCGTGAAGTGTCGGCGTGGCGATCGCGATTCCGGGGCGTTTGATGCCCGGGAGAAGCCCTAAAAGAAGGGTTGCGGCAGCGACCATGGCGCCTGTGTTTCCGGCGGAAACGGCCGCAGCGCATTCTTTTTTCTTCAAAAGATCGATGCAAACCCCGATCGAGGAGTCTTTCTTCTTGCGGAGCGCGGAGACGGGTGATTCCCCCATCCCGATGACCTCGCTGGCTTCCTGGAGGACGATCTTGCCGCCGATGACCTTATGTTTGTTCAATTCACGCTTGAGGGCGGCGGTCTGACCCACCAGTACGATCTCGAGGTGCTCAAAGTCGTTGGCCGCCATGACGGCGCCTTCGACCACGACCTGGGGGGCGTAATCCCCTCCCATCCCGTCCAGCGCGATACGGATCATAAGCCTAGGCTTTCTCCTTGGTTCTGACCTTGGGTGCCTTCACGAGCTTGCCTTTATAGAAGCCGCAAGCCGTGCAAACGCGGTGAGGCAGGATGAACGCGCCACACTGGGGACATTGAGAACGGGATTTCGGGACCAAAAAGTCATTGGCCCGGCGCAGACGTGAGCGCGTATTGGAATGTCTTCGTTTAGGATTTGCCATGAGGTCGCTCCTTCTTGGATTTATCTTTTTTTATGATGACTGGGGAAGCATGATAGCCATTTTCCTTACAATTGCAAGTGCCTTCATTGAGGTCGATACCGCATTGCGGGCAGAGTCCGCGGCATCCGGGTTTACACAGATGGACGAGCGGATGTTCGACGATCAGGAGCTCGCGGACATTTTCAAGCGGTTCGATTGCATCCCTTCCCTCCGTTTCAAAGATCCAGTCGACGTCAAAGGAGAGCGGTTCGAGTTTCTCTTTCAGGCACTTTCCGCAAACGCGCCTGACGGAGGTGGTCAGCTTTCCCTGTAACCGCAGGATCCCGGGATTTTTCTCCGCTTCCCCTTTGAGCAGAATGGGTTTCGTGAAGATCATGTCGGGGAATTCGACTTCGATCGCTTTCGCTTCGTAGGCCCCCTCAACGGGGATCGCGATGCCCTCTTGGAATTCGGAAAGGATGAGTTTCATTTTTTTAGCGCGCCCTGTCGCTTGAGAATTTCTTCCGGATCGCCGCGGCGACGGGTGCCGGGACGTAGCGGTTTACTTCACCGCCCAGCTGAGCGATCTCCTTGATGAGACGCGAGGAGAGATAGAAATGCGATTCGGAGGGCATCATGAACAGGGTATCGATCTTCGGGGCCAGCTTCCGGTTTGTCAGGGCCATCTGGAATTCATAGTCAAAATCCGAAGTCGCCCGGATCCCACGGATCAGGGTGTGGGCCTCTTTTTTCTTGGCGAGGTCGACGGTCAGGCCTTGCCAGCACTCGACTTTGACCTGGGGGCGGTGCTTGAGCGCGGCTTTCAGGAATTCCACCCTCTCCCCCGCGGTAAACAGGGTCTTTTTGGACGGGTTGGCCGCGACGATCACGATCAATTCGTCAAAGAGATTGAGCGCCCGTTCGATCAGGTCCAGATGACCGAACGTGACGGGATCAAAGCTCCCCGGATATATAGCTTTTCGTTTTTTCATTGGTTGATTCCAGCCGGAAGTAGAATGACAGGCAGGCTTGTCCGATCCGCTTCGTGCGGACCCATTTGAGGTTCTTGAGTTCGGCATTGGGCAATTCTTCCCGCCACATATGCCCCACGACGACCTGCGCGAAAGGCAGGACTATATCAGAGGCATCCAGCCTCATCAATGTCTTTTTGACCAGGCCTTTCATGAAGGGCGGATCGACGAAGATCAGTGAGAATCCCTGCTTGTTTTTCTCGAGTTTTTTGATGGCGGGCAGCATCTCGTGCATCAGGATCGTGCCTTGGGAGCTGATCCCGAGGCTTTCCAGGTTCTTTTCGATGACCTTTTTGGCCCAAGGGGCCTGATCGACAAAGGTTGCGCTGATGGCGCCCCGGCTCAGGGCTTCAAGGCCGAGGCTTCCCGAGCCGGCATAAAGGTCCAGCACGTGTTTTCCGAAGACAAAGGAGCCCACAATATTAAAAAGGGTCTCCTTGGTCCGGTCCGTCATGGGACGGGTCAGTCGGTTTTTGGGGAAATCGATCTTCCGGGATTTGAATTTGCCGCTGATGATGCGCATGGGTGGGTAGTTTAATCGGTTTTAGGCATTTGTTCGAGATATTTTTGGACCCAGACAGGCGTTGTGCCGGGGATCCCGGCCATGAGTTTTTGCGCTTCTTTCCGGGCCAGGAGCAGCATCGCCTCATCAGCGACCGGATCGGCGACCCGGAAAAGGGGTTCGCCCGACTGACGGGTCCCCCAAAGGTCTCCCTGCCCTCGAAGCTTAAGGTCTTCCTCGGCGATGAGGAATCCGTCGTTCAATTTCGTAAGGAGGCGAAGGCGTTTCTTGCCTTCGTCGGTCGTGGGTTCCCCGAAAAGAAAGCACTCGGATTCGAGCGTTCCCCGGCCGATGCGTCCGCGCAGTTGATGAAGCTGGGCAAGCCCGAAACGTTCCGCGTTCTCGATGATCATCAGGGTCGCGTTCGGCTGGTCGACGCCGACCTCGATCACGGAAGTCGCGACCAAGATATCGATCTCACGCCGCGAAAAGGCCCGCATGATCGATTCCCGCTCGGGCCGGTCCAGCTTGCCGTGAACGAGCCCCATGCGGAATTTTTTAAAAACGGTCTTTTGAAGGCGCTCGAATTCTTTCTTGGCGGCCAGGAGGTCCTTTTTTTCGGTCTCTTCGATGAGCGGGAACACGATATACGCCTGCTCGCCTTTCCCGATGCGCGCGGCCATATGTTCGAAAACCTCCGGCTGTTTTTTGCGTGTGATCCAGTAGGTTTTGATCGGCTGACGGCCCCTGGGAAGTTCTTTCATGACGGAAATATCCAGGTCCGCGTAGACGGTCAACGCGAGAGTCCTGGGAATGGGCGTGGCGGTCATCACGAGCTGGTGCGGCCTGGGTTTTTTCTGTAGAAGCTGGTTCCGCTGATGCACGCCGAACTTGTGCTGTTCATCGACCACGAGGAGCCCCAGGGCTTTGAACTGCACGTCATCCTGCAAGAGAGCGTGGGTTCCGATCACGACGGGGACTTTTCCCTGTTTCAATTCCGCGATGAGGCGGGCGCGTTTATCCGGAGCGATGCTTTTGGTGAGAAGCTCGGGACGGATCCCCACCGGTTCCAGAAATTTGAGAAGCGTGCGGTAATGCTGTTCGGCAAGGATCTCCGTCGGGATCAGAAAAGCGGATTGAAGTTCCGAGCGATGTGCCGCAAGGAACGCGAACGCTGCGACCACGGTTTTCCCGGAGCCGACATCCCCTTGCAGGAGCCGGTTCATCGGAACGGTCTGGCTGAGATCCTGGATAAGATCGCGGAGAGCGTTTTCCTGGCTCCGGGTGAGTTCAAATGGCAAGGACCGTTTGAATTCATCGAGCAGTTCCGGCGAAATTCTGAAGGCTGGCGAACGGTGTTCTGTTCGTATGGCTTTGACCTTTAAAAAAAGCTGTAACTCGAACGCGAAGAATTCATCGAAAACGATCCTTCGGCGGGCCCTCTCGAGCTCGTCGAAAGAACTGGGGGCGTGCATTTCCCGCAAGGCCCGGTCAAGCGGCATGAGATCCAGCTCTTCCCGCAGCTCGGGCGCTAGCGCGTCTGTGATGACCCCGTCCAGGTGGTTCTCGATCGCTTCCCGGAGCGTTGTGCGCAGTGATCGCTGAAAAAGCCCTTCCGTGAGAGGGTAGATGGGTGTGATGCGGCCGGTGTGGATGGACTCCGCTTCGGCGCTATCCACGATTTCGAATTCCGGATTCGACATCTGGAGGTTCTTTTTATAAAAGTCGACCTTGCCGTAAAGGATCACTTGCTGACCGCATTCAAAGAGCCGTCTCAGATAAGGCTGGTTGAAAAAAACAGCGTGCAAAGTCCCCGTCTCATCCCCGATCAGAACATCGACCAACGGCATCCCCCGGATGGGCTTGAATTTTACGTCGGCCACCTCGCCGCGGCATGTGATCGGCTCTGCCAGCGGCAATTTGTTCAGGGGCGCGAAATGGGAACGGTCCTCGTAACGGCGGGGAAAGAGATAAAGAAGGTCACGGATCGTGTGGATCCCGATCTTTTGGAAGATGAGGGAACGCTTGGGGCCAACGCCCTTAATATAACGTAGGGCGTCGTGCTCGGGTTCGGAAACTTTCATAAGGTCCGCATGGGGGCATGGACCGGAATTGAAAGTTATTGTTTTTTCGCTTCTTCGGCGGCGGCGGTAAAATTATCTTTGACCGTTTCCGCGAGTTTGTCCGCTTCCGTCTTCGCGGTGTCCGCGGCCGCAGTGGCCTGGGCGACGGCCGATTGATCGGCTTTATTGACCTTCGCTAAGGCTTTCTTGATCTGTTCCACATCCAGCGCGGCCTGAGAGCTCGGAGCTTTGTAGAGGGAGCGGCTCTTTTGAACTTCAAGGATGTTCAGCCCGATGCAGGTGAAGAGGAACAGGATCGCGCAAACGCTCGTGGCCTTCGTCAGAAAGGACGACGCTTTGGTCCCGAAAAGGGACTGGACATTGCCGCCGAAGCTTGCGCCCGTGAGACCTTGTCCGCGGCCTGCCTGGAGCAGAATAACGATGATCAGTACGAGACAAACGATAACGTGAAGGCTGATAACGAGAATGTTCATGAGTGGTTCCCCGCTTCGTAGGATAACTGCGCTTCCTGGATGATCTGGGCGAACGATTCGGCCTTCAGAGAGGCGCCGCCGACCAGGGCGCCGTCGATGTTCGGTTTTTCCATGAGGGACCGCGTATTGTCGGGCTTGACGCTCCCGCCATACAGGAGGGAAATACGGTTGCCGATCTCCTGGCCGTAACGTTCATTGAGGAGACGGCGGATATAGGAATGCATTTGCTCGGCCTGATCCGGGGTCGCGGTCTTCCCCGTGCCGATCGCCCACACGGGCTCATACGCGATCACGACCTTGGCCACATCCTCTTTTTCGAGGCGTCCGATCGAATCATCGAATTGCGTCTTCACCACGTCAAAATGCTTCTTAGCGTCACGCTCCGCGAGAGTTTCCCCGACGCAGACGATCGGGATGATGCTGTACTTGAGCGCGGTTTTAACCTTTTCATGGATCAGGATATCGTCTTCTTTGAAGTACTGCCGGCGTTCGGAATGCCCGAGGATTACGTAACGGCAGCCGCAGTCCTTGAGCATGGTCGGTGAGATCTCGCCCGTAAAGGCGCCTTCCGGGGCGGAATACATGTTCTGGGCCCCGAGATCGATCGAAGTGTCCTTCAAAACCTTGGAAACTTCGCTGAGCGCCGTGAAGGGTGGGCAGATGACGATGGTCACGTTCGAGACCGTATGCGCCGCGGCTTTGAGGGTCTGAACGAGCGTCACGGCTTCGGAAGCCGTCTTGTACATTTTCCAGTTTCCGGCGATCAAAGGTTTCTTTTTCATACGGGCTTTTTTGTCCTATGGGTTATTTGTCTTGGAGAGCGGCCACACCGGGCAGCACTTTTCCTTCTACGAGCTCCAGCGACGCGCCGCCGCCTGTGGAGATATGGGAGATCTTGGGGGCAACCCCGGACTTATTGACGGCGGAAACAGAATCCCCTCCGCCGATCACGGTCACACAATCCGGAAGTTCCGAAATGACCTTGGCCATCGCCATGGTTCCGTTGGCGAATTTCGGAAATTCAAAGACGCCGACCGGTCCATTCCAGAAAACGGTTTTGGCGCCCTTCAAGGCCCCTTTAAACTTTTCGATCGTCATGGGGCCGATGTCCATGCCCATCTGGTCCGCGTCGATATTGCCGCGCGCCACGTGCTCGGACGGAGCATCCGGCGCGAATTCTTTTGTGACGATATGGTCGATCGGAAGATAGATGTAGATGTGGGTCTCATAAGCTTTCTGCAGGATCTGCCGCGCGGTGTCCAGCATATCGTCTTCCACCAGCGAAGCCCCGACTGATAAACCTTTGGCCTTGAGGAACGTGTAGGCCATGCCGCCGCCGACGATCAAACGGTCGACCTTGCTGAGCAAGCTTTCGAGCACGGCGATCTTCGAGGAAACTTTGGCGCCGCCGATCAGCGCGACGAACGGGCGCGCCGGATTATCCACGACCTTGTCCTGAAGGTAATCCAATTCCTTTTCCATGAGGAATCCCGCGACCGCGGGAAGAAAATGCGCCACGGCCTCCGTTGAGGCGTGGGCGCGGTGCGCGGACCCGAACGCGTCATTCACAAAAATATCGCCGTACTGCGCGAGGGCCTTCCCCATTTTTTCGCGTTCTGCGGGATCTTTCGAGGTTTCTTCTTTGTGAAAACGGGTATTCTCAAGCATTAAAATGCCGCCCTGCGGGATCGCGTTGACCATCGCGTCGGTTTCAGGGCCCATGCACGCGGGCGCGAGCTTCACTTCCTTGCCGAGCAATTTCGCGAGCTGGGTTGCGACGGGCGCCATCTTGTGTTTGCCCTCGATGTACTTCTTCTCATCAAAAGGCTTGCCGTCTTTTTCGGCTTTTTCCTTGGATTTTTGCATGTCCTTTTTGGGATCCCCCAAGTGGGACATGAGCACGAGGCTTTTCGCACCCTGATCCAGAACGTACTTGATCGTGGGCAGCGCGGCCTTGATGCGGGTATCATCCTGAACGACCCCGTCCTTCATGGGGACATTGAAATCAACACGCATGAGAACGCGTTTGCCGCGGACATCGATGTCTCTGACCGTTTTCTTTTTCATCGTCGCAACCTTCTGGGGCTCGATTACTTAGCGCCGTCCTTTTTGGCCATGTAACGGATGAGGTCCACCACGCGGTTCGAATAACCCCATTCGTTATCGTACCAGGACACGAGCTTGAAGAAGCGTTTTTCGCCCTTGAGGTTGTTCTGGA
>CAZSFZ010000012.1:0-63030 GCA_964606385.1 uncultured bacterium | reverse complement strand
AAGTCAGACCGTAACCGCAGTGTCCCTGGTTCGATCCCAGGCGGGGGAGCCATTCTAGACGAGAAGCCCCTTTCACGAACATGTGGAAGGGGCTTCTTATTGTGGGGACTAGAGTTGCATCTTTTACTTCACAGTTCTGAAGTAACAGTTTCACAATTTGCCGTTTTACAATAGGTTCAGAACTTTCAAAGAGATCAGCTGCTTTTTGGACAAGCTTCAAAACATAAGTAGCTGTAACGTAGTAATTGTCATCAGCGCGTTGAAGATTGTTTAGTTTGCTCTGTATATCTTCCTGCTTTGTACGGTACTGTTTCCTGTACTTTGCG
This sequence comes from uncultured bacterium, assembly GCA_964606385.1. Taxonomy (GTDB): domain Bacteria; phylum Omnitrophota; class Omnitrophia; order Omnitrophales; family Aquincolibacteriaceae; genus Aquincolibacterium. The sequence goes on along the minus strand of CAZSFZ010000012.1, from coordinate 62,704 downwards.
TATTCTGCTTCCGAAATCTGGTTATCCAAGAAATGCTCATATATCTTCTCTAAGCGCATCTCATAACGCTTATATTCGGCCTGCAGGCCCTCATAAACCTCGTTGTAATACTCTTTCTTGCCTTCATGCGATTCTTTCAAGGCAGTGCTTATTTCGGCAGCAATGGCGTCAGGTATCGAAATATTCGAAATGACCTCTTGAAGTTGCCGCGTAATGTCCTCTTCTCGGATCCAAGCCGTATTGTGGTTCCCGCTATATTGGGTGCAATGGTAATAAATGTATTCGCGCCCGTTCTTCTTGCGTTTCTTTTCCGGGGTAAAAGAATGACCATCATGGCTGCATCTTAAGAGGCCACGGTATAAATAAGGCAATCCACCAAATTTGCATGGCTTCTTATGGAAGCCGGCCTTAACGCTTTGCACGTTATCCCACATTTGGCGGGAAATAATAGATTGGTACTTGTGCGGATACAACTTCCCATCAAAGAGCATTTCACCATAGTAGAATGGCGTTTTCAGAATAAAATCTATTTTACCCTTGCTAAAAGTAAGACCAAATTCGTTTTTTAACTTCGCGCGGATATCTTCCATCGAAAATGATTCGCAGCCATACCATTCATAAATTTTGGCTACCATCTTGGAGGCTAAAGGATCAGGCGCTATCCATTTCTTGCCATCTTCATTGGTGATGTTTAAATAGCCATAAGGTGCGCGCGAAGGATACTCGCCATTCTTAAGCTTATGCTCAATGGTTCTTTTAACATTATCACTGATTTGAAGGACGAAATTTCGCGCAAAGAGAACGCCGATATCCCATCGGGTCAGTTCGGAACTATTGGAGCTTTTATGGATAACAAGATTTTCGCGAATAAAATGAATTTCTAAGCGACCTTCTTTTCGAAAATTATCCAATGAGACAGATTCTTTAAAGCTCCGTTGCAGTCGATCTATAGTTTCCACAATAAGCGCTATGGGCTCAGCAGCCTTCTGGATTTCCTCGGTGACTTGCTCGAACTTCGTGCGCTTATCTTTTAAGGAAGATTCATCAAACTGGTACTCACTTTTAACATCAAGTTTTTTGCGCGAAGCGTATTGGCGGGCTTTGGCTAATTGGGCAGGGATGGATTGCCCTTCCACCATTTGCTCTTCTGTGGAAACTCTGGCAAGGATGATAGCCTTCACATTTTCTCCGCTTCTTTACTGTTATCACTCTGTTAGCAGTATCTATTTTATGCAAATAAGTGGTGCTCGTCATTCATTATGATCTTTAGGATTAAAGGATGATTTTAGGACTTGGAATCCGTTCTTTTGATCAGTTTCCATGAGGAGGGACACAAAGGACAATAAGGAATTGGCTGAGGTGTCTAATTCCTGCGAATTCACAGAGGCGCCCCATTCCTCGTAACAAAAGCCCAATTGCTTTTTAAGAGCCTCTCTCAAGAGATTACCTCTATATAGTATTCCAGTACCCTTTATAAGGGAGGGTACTGGAAATAATGCACTTCCGGTATCAAGTTCCCGTTGAACTCCGGTATTGATACCGCTTTTTTCTTTTATCTTTTTCATCAACAAGTTCAATGATTTCTCCGGAGCAAATCATTGCGTTAAAAGCTACATCGAAATCGTTTTTTCTAATCTTTAATTGGCTGCGGAGGTCATCTCTTCGCATGGCGCCTTTTCCGCTCATAGCAGTTGTAATAATTTGTTGGAGCTTAAGATCTTTTTGAAACAATAGACCTTGTGAATCCATTTTATGGAGAGCGGCTACTTTAATTTTCTTATCTTGGGTTTCCGTAAGGAGCTGGAAGTAAAAAGGCTCTGTCAGCGGTGCGTTTCGGTGGCGTATGTATACTCTTGAAATCGCGTTAGTTTTGTCTTCATCATCAACAAAAATAAGATTGTCGGCCCAACCTTCCAAAGAATTTGATCCTCGCGTTTGAGATTCTCGTCGCGTAGATTGATTCTTGTTGCCAGATGGTTTTTTATCATGGCAAACAAGCAGAATCGAACACTTGTAAGTGCGATTTAGTAGACGTAAGAAATGTAATATTTCTGATAATTCTTTGGATTTGTCTTCATCCTTGGAATGCAAGTTAAAGAGAGGATCGAGAATGATAAGGGCGGGTTTTTGATCACTAACAGTTTTTTCAATCCGCTTTTGTGTCTCCGTATCGTCGATTAGTAGTGAAGGAACATTGATAAGATGAAAATCGATGTCTTTGAGAGCCAGCTTTTTGGATGCGCAAAGACCGGCTATGCGTTGGCGCGTACCTCGTGCGGGATCATCTTCCGCGTTAAACGCGATAACCTTTCCTCGCTTGGATGGAAAATGGCCGAAGGCGTTTGTGCCTGAAGCAACGCTAATCCCAATTTCCAACGAAAGCCATGTTTTTCCAGATTTGGGCTGAGCAGAAATAAAGCCAACACTGTCAAGAACCCACAAACCTTCGACTAGAAATTCTAAGTCCTTTTCTTCTACATCTACTATGTGGATAAGAGGTAAAGGCTCAACATTTTCGAGGTGGGATTTGTCTGGCGAAACAATGCTGTCAGCGAACAGCTTGTTTCTTGATTTTTTGTAGAAATCGATAGCATTTCTGATTGTCCCGGTCCGATAATCAGGTCGCTCCCATTTTTCACGGTATAAATGTGATTCTCGAAACAACTGATCAATCGCCATTTCATTGCAGTCCGTGTAAAAGGCGAACATGGTACACAGTGAGGCATCAGCCTCCGATTGTGATTTGTGATAATCCTCATAATCACCGTTAAAAAGTTTTAAAAATTTTTCACCATTTTCTGCTTTTTTAGCTTTTTGGATGAGCAAGTTGAGTTCTTCGCTCGTTAATTCATTGCCGCTCAGTGGCGCGATTTTATTAGTGGTTGTTTTAGGCTGGTTACTGAAAACCTCATCGAGGAGTTGGTCCACAGCAGCTTGCTGGTTTGGGATTTCTTTTTGACATAATCCGTATACGTTCCCAGTAACCGTGAAATAGCGCGCCTGATCGTATATTTCTATGTCGCCGTTTTTTCGGCCATGGAATGGAAGTTTTGCTTTTGTGAAAATTTTGATCCCCGTGCCAGATGGCGAATATTCCATGTAAGCGCCTGAAAATGAAAATAGCTCGATCCATTTAAGTGCCCATGATGAAATTTCTTTAGTTGTAGGATCAACGCAATGGTCTAAATCAATCCCGCAATAAGGATCTTTTGATGTAAATACAAAACCGATTCCATCGGCAGCTTCAAGAGAGCATGCGTAAAATTCAATTTCTTTGTAGGAACTCCAATGCGTCGGATTTGTTGTGCTGGCCCGTCTTCCATTGGTTTGATATGGAACTTTTTTCCACTTCTTTCTTTTTGCATCCCACTCAAAATTGAAGCCGACCCATTGAGAGAGCTTTTTCAATTCCTCAGGAATATTTGCGCTGTTCGTGGTGTGCTGCGGTTTCAATGGGGGATTATTTTCGAAGGGTCTCATCTCGATCCTCACAAATAGTCGCATTTTGGCCACATTTTGAAATAAGGTGCAGATAAGCATCTGAAACCTGTTCTAAAACTGTATTTGCTACCTGCTGATCCACGGGATGAAAACAGTTAATGGTTTTTCCATTCGGAAGAAGTTTTTGCGGATAAACAAGTCTGAGATTGCCATCAGGGCGGGAGTGAATAGCTATATTCCCGCAGAAAAACTGGCTATTAAGTAGGAAAGATACGAAGGCCAAAAGGCCATCGCGAGGCTTGATTGGAATGATCTGAATATCTGATAAGTTGATTGCCGCGTTTTCCATAATGCGACAATCTTAAATGGCAAGGAATGCTGCTGTGGAGCGGAAAGAAATTAAACTTTTTTCCGCCTAGTTTTCAACCGTTCTTGAATTTTTTCTCGGTGGGATTTTCGCTGCCCATGATCATAGGCAAGCTTTAATAGCTTGCGTGGCGTGAGCCGCTCGTGTATTTCAGCGTCTGTTAGACCGATGCCGATCAATAAACCTATCAAGAATTCCAAATGGTCATGCTTTTTGTTTGGCGTTATTTTTGTTTTAAAAATGCGTCGTATGCTATCAATTCCTGTTCTTAATTCATCCAAAATAGCGCTGTCCGATCTTGTTATATCGATGGTGACATCGATTTTATGAAGGAGGGATTTGCCCTTGCATGGACTTCCTTCGGGGGCAACCAATTGCTCAGAAGCGTTTAATGAAAACATATCTACGCCATGGAAATCGACTGCTTTTCCCCACCGATTCGCTATGACCGAGTATTTTGAAAAGGCGTCAGTGAATTCTAAAATATCTTCTAGAGGATAAAAGCCCCATTTCTTTTTCAGTTGTTTGATTTTGTTTTGGTCTTTGATTTTATTAAATTCACTGGCTTTTTTACGGTCTGCTATAAATTCAGGGATGTTTTGGAGTATGTCCCAAGCCTGTTTTCTCTCAGCCTGTTCTCTGTCGAATCTCTCATTGCCTTTTTCCACTAATCACCACATCTTTCTTATCCAAGAATTTAATGTACTAGTATAGAATATCCATGGAGGTGGGGACAATGGAGAATAGACACGCAGGAATGTTTAAACCGGGACAATCGGGTAATCCGAATGGACGTCCTAAGGTAGCCATAACGATCAGGGATAAGGCGAGGGAGCACACAGAAGCGGCTATCAACACGTTGGTCGAGATCATGAACGATCCGAAATCGACTAAAGCGGCACGTATTCAGGCATCTCTCGCATTGCTGGATCGGGGTTGGGGGAAACCGCCTCAGTACAACGAGAGTGAAATAAGGATGGGATCTCTAGCAAATTCGGAACCTACGGTTAGCCCAATGGATCTTGAGGAAAGAATTAACCTGCTTACTGAGGGAATTTTAGAAACTTCCAAAGAGGAAGACCGAAACCTTTTCCAAGCTTGCTTAAAGTAACGACGGTGGCTTTCTTTGGATTTTTCCCTTCAAGATTTTGAAGGTACTTCAAGCTAATATCTGCACGTGCAGCCAGCTCTTCTTGAGTAAGGTCATGCTTATCCCTTAGTTCTCTTATCCGCTTTCCCAGCTTGCGACAAATGTACCCATCCATGGATGGTATTATGGGATCTTGCAGCTCTTCCAAAAACCATCCATAGATGGTAAAATTCCTACATGAAAAGCACGCTTTTTTTACTTTCGCTTATTTTGCTCACCGGCTGTACCTCAATCAATTCCATGCCCCAATCTGCGCGAAACGTCAATTTTAATCCGGCCAATGAGGGCCGAACCGGTTGGTCGAAGTATGAAGAAGTTTTTTTTCTGAAGGGTGTCGATAAGCGCACCGCCTACCTTGCTGCCAAATCTGGGCTTTCCGATGCCGGTTTTACAATCAAGAGAGCCAACTACGATGAAGCCGTTGCGATCGGGGAACACGGAATGACGAAATACGATTGGAACATTGTCGCAGGCGTTTACATCAAAGAGGAGCCGGATGGCAGCTCCGTAAAGATCCTTGTTCAAGGGTCAAAAGATCTTGGTTTCTGGGGCGATATGACCGAGAAGAGCTGGCCGCAAGAGATTTTCAAGTCTATGCGCAATTACATCTACACCGAATCAAATATCCAAGATCCAAATAAAAAGATATTTCAGTAGCGCCATACGCATCCGAGGCGAAGGAGGACGTCATGAACGAAGTACGTTATACGCATATTGGTGGATGGCTTGCTTTTTTTGTCTTTGTATGTGGTTTAGGCGGGATATTGAATTTTTTTCGCAGCGGATCTTTGCTCAACGATTTGGTGCTTTCAAAATCATGGTCAGTCATGATGACCTATCTCATGCTAGATGCGGTAGCGATTATGGGGTATGGCGCTTTCCAGCTCATAGTTGCCTATCGATTGTTCAAACTTAAACCCACTGCGGCGTGCCAAGCGAAGCGGGTACTCCTTTTCGGCGTGATTGCTTGCACGCTTTCCCTGACAGCTTGTTTCTTTTTAGTATTTACTAAGACTATCCCCTCAAATGGTGCATTAAGCAATTTCATTATCGGCAGGATTATGACCGTGTTTACAGCCTCTGTTTGGTTTTTGTATTTCAAATTCTCCAAAAGGGTAAAACAGACTTTTGGAGAGCAGGCGATTTTGACAAGGGGCGTATGACCGATCCCTTCCTAACCAAGCACAAAAAATTCTTTTACGTTTTATGGACGCTCGGGGCTGTCTTTTTTTGCCTGCTAATTATTTCCTCCAGCTTTGGGGAAGAACGCATTGCTAAACATTTCTTTGGTCTTCAACCCGCGATTGAAGGGTCTGAGGCAGCGGTAACCCCGCCTGCGATTCGACAAAACGAAAACATATATGACGTTTTCGCCAAAGAAGACATAGCCAAGGATTCTCTGAACGCTAAACGCAATAATATGTCTTTGGAAGCCTACCGAGGCAGAAGGGAAAAAGCTCGCAAAATATTTGAAGTTTTGGAGATTTCTCCTCGAATGGTTTTAGCAGTATTTATTCTTGTTGCGCTATTTATTTTTATTCGTTATCTCGGTGAACGGCCAGTGATACTGAAATCGCTCAGCTCTGCGATCGACGAATCACTCAAGCCTACGACCCTGAAGCTGCTCAAATTCATCAAGGATGTTGCGTCTTCAAAGGACGCCCTTATTAAAATCGCCCTTATTCTTGGCAGCATCTATCTTCTTTTGTTGATACTTAGTAAGCTGAAAATTATATAATCCTCCCCCAGTTAATTCGAGAGCGCCCGCATGAATAAAGCGATCGGACTTTTAATTATACAGACTGACGCGCCAAACGAGACCGGAGCAGACCATTTTGACGTTGCCCCGGGTGTGTCGATCGATTTTGTTAAAGACATAGATGCTTTCATGGCGCCCTTCGCGCGCGAAGAGTGGAAGGCCCGGCTGGGAACACGGGGATGGGAGCAGCATGTTGATTCTTTTTGCCATACGCGCCAATGGGTCGTAACGGTTGAAAAGGATATCCCTGATGATGGAAAGGCGCTTTCTTGGCCTTCTGACTACTGGCAGGCCCTTAAGATCGCCTTTTCTTTTGGGTGTCACCTAGAGGCTTATTTCTTGTATAGCCGCCTTGAGAGCGGGATTTGGCAGCTTAGTGAGTCTTTTAAAGAGTCTGGCTGGTTCGACACAGAAGGCTCCGGCAAGAATGATCGTCCTTTGACCCGAGAGATCTTTTACCGGTGGACCGATTTCGCAGCTAAGCTGATCCCATTGCATTGCGGTAAGGAGGCTTGTGATCGAAGCAAGCGTTTCATGGAAGGGGTGGATCTTTTTTGTCGTGGGTTGCAAGAATACGACATTCGGCACCGGTTGACTTGCTTCATTCTGGCACTGGAGGCGCTTATCTGCTCACCGGAAGGGCGGCAGAAAGAATATTTTCTATCCCGGATCAAGTGTTTCTGGCCTCAGGACCAGCCCAAGCTCTTGTCGCCGAGTAAGGCGGCTGCGATCATTAACAATATTTTCTTTCTCAAGTCTCGCTTGGACCATCTGAAGGATTTGGGGGATGGGGATACGATCTGGAAGTCCTATTGGTGGATCGTCCTGCAGGCGGAACAGTTAACTCGGAGCGCCTATTCGGTAGTTTTATCTTCGCCTGAGCACTACGCTTGCTTTACCGATGGTCAGCGTCAGCAAGCCTTTTGGGCAACCCGGAACAACCGAATTTTGTTTCAAAAAGCGGTTCCGCACAAGGGTTGATCTATTGATATTTTCCTCTTTGAAAAAGAACCCATGGATTGGAAAATCATGGGTCTGCACCAATAATAGTAGTATAATTCGCTATCTAATTACAGATTCAAATGTTAGGTAATAAATGATAGCTGCTGCAAGTCTAAAAAAGAAATTACGCTTTCTCGTTGAAAAGCAAGGCTATTCGCTTGCGAAAAACGGATTTACTTTAAAAAAAGATACCCGCCAATCAAGAAGAGCAGTTCATTCCCTCGCCAAGGCAGAACGTATAGTCTCTCATGAAGAATTTATCCGCGAATATCTAAAAAAAAATAAGAATCTAATTCTCAATGGCCGTGATTTGAATGTAGCAAATATAAAACCCCGGCTAATATTAGTAGACTCAAAAACAGGTACTGCAGATCTATTTCGTTGGTGGAATTTAGTCTGGTGGAGTTTGCCTTATGATCCGGCCTACGGCCGCCAAATGCGATTCATTGTTTGGGATGATTACCACAATGCGCCCATAGGTTTAATTGGTCTTCAAAGCCCGATTTTAAGCTGGAGCGTTCGGGATCAACATTTAGGCATTACGCATAAGGAAAGAGATTATTGGGTAAATCAATCCTTGAGCGCTCAGCGTTTAGGCGCACTGCCTCCATATAATTCAATCCTCGGGGGAAAACTTGTTGCTTCCTTGATGACAGCAGAGATCGTAAGAGAAACATTTGAAAAAAAATATAAGAACCAAAAAACTATTATCAAAGAAAGAAACCTACCTTCCCGGCTTCTGTTTATAACAACTACTGGGGCTTATGGCAAAAGCAGTGTTTACAATCGATTAAAATATGCGGGGTTTCCAATCGCAGAATTTATTGGCTATACAAACGGCAGCGGTTCCTTTCACATTCCCAATACGCTCTATGAGCAAATGGTTTCCTTTTTAGAACAAGAAGATGGTCAGCTAGACCGGGGCTTTGGGAATGGGCCTTCTCGCAAAATGCGATTAATTGACAAAGCATTAGAAAAATTAGGAATTACAAACGGAGTTGATCACGGAGTTAAACGCGCCCTTTATATTTTCCCTTTCGCTAAAAATTTGAAGAACGTAATTCAAAATGACGTGAGGCCCTTGTGGCACCATCGCACCATTGAAGAGCTATCAGACTTTTGGAAAAACCGGTGGGCTTTACCACGCATACAAAAAAATGAAAACTTCCAACGTTTTAACGCGGAATCTTTTAAACGGCAAATCTTTTACAACCTTCGTAAGTGCAAAAATATAATTCAGGAAACTTTATGAGCGAAGAGGTAAAACAACGGAACTACGCATATCTTCCGGACGAGTTATTAGCCAAGATCTTGGATAATGTTCCAGTTACAGTTGAGAAAATGAACAAAATGTTTGATATCCAAGATGAACCCATTCAGGCTGCAATTAGAGAACTGCGGGACACTGGGAAAATCGCTATTCTAAAAACCGATATTTTCTCTAACTCTTTGGTTGCTGTTGACGGAAGTATAATTATTGAAAAAATGACAGGAAGCGATCTTTTACTTGCCGTTGCTGTTGGGGTGGAAGGTTTAACTGAGGACACAGACAAGGGTTGGGAAGAAGGTAAAAATCAGTATTACCAGTGGCAAACGGCACTTTCGCACAACGAAGCGAATGCTCGCTTGGGCCAAGGCATCATGTTTCTGATGGAGTTAAGCGTTCTTGCTGGAGCAAGCCATGAAATTAGGATTATGGATGGAACGCATTTTACGCCACTTTTAAAAATTAACAGCATGCTATCCGCTAATGAAGATGAGAACACTTCTGCGCAGGAATACGCGAATGCGCTCCGTGAGTTTTTAAAAGAAACTTATGAGAAAATCATTCCCGATATACCGGAAATTATCAAGGCGGCCTTTAATGACGAAAAGATCATTGCTTTGGCCAAATACAGCTCTTCACGAGATGTCTTGGATGCTTTCTTGGCTCAGCACGCTGTGAAGGTGGATGATAGAACTTTTTTTTCACTTTCTTTGGCGGAAGATGAATACCTAAAGCCTTTGCCAGTGGGTCAAAGTCAGGATGAAAGAGAGCGAATTTGGGACGATCTTCATATTCGTTGCAATCTTAATATTCCAGAAAAGAACGATCTTAATGAAGCTTTAAAGAAAGCAATTAATCCGCTAAGGACAAAGGATGTTTTTACGTTGAAGAAAAAAGAATCCGAGATTTATTTTACTTATTTTAAACCTTACCAAGATGGCCCAGCCTATCGTATCGAAATGAAAAAAGCTCTCGCATTGGATCAAAAAAGGCTTGAGACATGCTTGCTTAGTCTTAAAAAGCAGATTGTTTTCCCGGAAATCCGAGAACCCTATCCTCAATTTTTAGTAGACCTCATGGCGAAAAGTATCTCTGGTGGTATGTTCGCTATTCAAGAAGCCATTAAGCTCTCAGAAGATTTAAAAATCGATAAGGGTAAATTCAACTTGTTGTTTAACTATAGGACTTAAGGCACATGGAACAATCCCGGAAAACTGTTTCCCAAGAGCTTCTCGACATTATCAAGAAAGAGGGCACCGCAACCCTAGGAATCACGGGTTCGCCCAGTACTACTCTTGACATTACGATAGATATTTCTGAAAAGAGTAAGGCTCAAAGAGCATTGGGGCAAATGGTTCATGTCATTGTAGAAGAAGACGGCTGGCCCATTCTTGTTATCGGGCAAATTATCTCAATTGAGACACAGAACCGTTGGCATGAAGATCCGTCTTTTAAGGGCGTAATTAAGCGGCATGGAAAACTTCCGCATCTGAGCGGAACGGCAGATAACCGTGTTGCTACCATCAGTGTCCAAGCCTGTTATGCTCTGAATGATGCGGCGCCCATCGGATACATCCTTGGAACCTCCCCCTCTACGGGAGAAAAAGTTGGTAAGATGACTAATGAAGTAATGACTTCATTAATGAAGCCCCATGAAACTGAGATTACCTATATGGGGAAGGTTTATGGCACCGATGTGGATTTACCGTTTTGGTTCAAGCATTTTGGGAAAACTGATCCAGCAATACGGGAAGCGGGGGCTGGCGATGCTTATCATATAGGAATTTTTGGTAAAACCGGTTCAGGCAAAACCGTAACAGCTGCTTATACTCTTTTGGGCTACGCAAAAAACAAGAAAAGCATGAGCATTCTTGTTCTTGATCCCCAGAGGCAGTTTTATTCCGACCAAGAATTACTTCCGGGTGGTACAAAGCTGGAAACTCGAATTACTGCCGCGGGAATGAAGTACGCAAAGTACGAAATCCTTTCGGACATCTATTTACCGGGAAAAGAATTTGAAATTCTCGGACAGTTGCTTACCAATCTTGGCTTCATTGAAGATGCTTTTCGGCCAATGTACACGGAAGATAAAATAGAGGCGGCGCGCGATGCCGTGGTGGATTATCTCTTCGGGAGAGCCAATAACCCTTCCTTTAATCTGAACAGCATTACAGATAGCACGGCATTGCTTAGGGATCTTCTTACTCGTTTTGTTACTTTAAGCCAAGATGAAACGAGGCAAGGAAAAACGTTCACGGTATACGTTGAAGCGATTTATGGAACGACTGCAACAAGAAACCGACTTCTCGGACGATGCCAAGAGGTACTAGCTAATTTAGCTACTCAGACATCGGTTCTCAAAAAATGGAACGCCGCTTTAGACTTCTTCAAGAAAACAAAGGCTTCCGGACAAACTAAGCTGTCTGTGGACGATTTAGTGCATAAAATCGTCAAAGAGAAGGGAAATTTTATCGTATTGGATGTTAGTGGCGCAAAAGCAGGTGAAATTGAGAACGAGAATGTGCAGGCATTGTTTATAAAAGTGATCGAGTGCAAGGTCGTGGAAGTTGGCGCTGATTTATACGCCAAGAACGAACGGGCTAATTGCCTGATCGTTATGGATGAAGCGCACAAATTTATCTCTGAGGGAGCGCTCGACGAAAGAATAAAAGAACTTACAAGGGAAATCATCAATTCCGTAAGAACTACAAGGAAATATGGCATTGGTTACATGTTTATCACGCAAACATTGGAATCTTTGAATGATGAAATTTTGAAACAAATGCGCATTTTCGGATTCGGGTATGGGCTCACCTCAGGGTCAGAATTGAAAAAGGTTTCCGAGCTCGTAAACAATCCTTCAGCGATTCAATTATACAAATCATTTATCGATCCTAGCAGTAACGGTAAATTCCCATTTATGTTTTTTGGGCCAGTGTCCCCTTTGTCCTTTACGGGTTCGCCCCTTTTCATGGAAGTTTATACGGAACTTTCCAAGTTCAAGTAGGCTAAGCAGCAAGGACGAAAGTGTTTTTGAACTGCTCTCCTAATGCGTTTATTATCAGTTTGAAGTCAGGAGTAGGGTTCTTAAATGCGTCTAACAGGGGGAGCCATTTATAAAAAATGCCGGAGGCCTTCAGGTCTTCGGCATTTTTATTTTACCCTTAATCAGTATGAAACCGATGCCTTCCTGCGTGCGGGGCCGAGTTTACAATCAGTTTGCTGTAGCCCATCCGGGGGAGCCATCTTGGGAATTGAGACGAGCCTGACCCCCAGGTCAGCTGAGCACTCAAGCTGCCGATAACGCTTGACCTTCTTGAGGGAACAGGACAAAATGCGACTCTAAATCTGAAACGGGTCCGGGAAAATTTCCGGAGAGCAAGCGATGGTCGGGCCGCCATCTGACGAAAAAGTCAGTGGCGGTTTTTTGTTTTAGCGCACCTCCGGATGCGATCCCGCCGGCTTCTTTGAATTTTAGCCCCCAAAATACCAGAAAAGGAGTTTGCTATGGCCATGTTCGCGCTTTATCTGGTGATCGCCATAGCCATCGTTTACTTTATCTCAAGAAGGGAGAAGTTCTTCCCGGGGCGCGCGGTAGTTCCGTCTCAAAATCCCCGTCCGCAAAAAGAAGGCGATGGGCTTTGGAAACAAGTTTATGAAACCGCGTCCATGGACGAAGCCCGTCTTGTTTTAAAACAGCTTGAAGACGAGCGCATCCGGTGCATTCTCTATGAGCAAGGGAAAAAGGATATTCACGGGAACCCGCTAAAAGGCGTGGGGGTCGCCGTGCCGTCGGAGGCCGCGGCCAGGGCCCAGTCCTGTATCGCGAAAATGCCGGTATAAAACATGGAACGGGCCACGACGCTCCGGCATCCGCGTTAACCGCCGAAAACAAAAAATACCGATCATCAAGGAGGTGGAAAATGTCAGCCGATAACTTAAGTCCCGATGAACAGGTTATCCAAGGGGTTACCGATTTTATGAAGAAGCCCGGCATACTGCCTTTCTTCGTGATTCTAGCCGTCGGGGGATGGCTCGCGAGCGGTTTTTTTATCGTGAGCCCCGGTGAGCAGGGGATCATACGGCGTTTCGGCGAGAAGGTCCGGACGGCGAGCGCGGGACTTAATTGGCGGATGCCGTGGCCCATCGAGAGGGTCGATATCGTCAATGTCGAGCAGGTCCGCAGGATCGAGGTCGGCTTTGGCATGCAGAACCGCGAGAACACGGCGTTCAGCCGCCGTACGGGCGGCCGTTCGGACGCGATGATGCTTACGGGGGATGAGAACATGGTCGAGGCCCAGATCATTGTTCAATACAAAGTGAGCGATCCCACGAAATATCTTTTCCGGCTTTACGATCCCGACGGAACACTTTTTACCGCGACCGAGGTCGCGCTTCGCAGCGCGGTCGGAAGGTCCACCATTGACGACGCTTTGACCATTGGGCGCCAAAAGATCCAGGAGGAGACACGGGATTTTCTGCAGCGGTTGATGGACGATTATGAATCCGGCCTTATCATCACCGAGGTTCGGCTCCAAGTCGTCGATCCCCCTGAACAGGTCAAAGATGCTTTTCATGAAGTGGTCCGGGCCCGCGAGGATCGTGAGCGTTTGATCAATGAAGCCAAGGGTTATCAGGAAGACATCATCCCGAGGGCGCGCGGCGAAGCGCAGAAAATGTTGCGGGGTGCCGAAGCCTTCAAAGAAGAACGCGTTCTCAGGGCTCAGGGCGACGCGGTCCGTTTCGAGGCGCTTCTTGGCGAATATCAGAAAGCGAAGGAAGTGACCTGGAACCGTTTACAGATCGAGACCCTCGAAAAAATTTATCCGGCCGCCAACAAAGTGATCGTGGATCCCCAGGCGGGAACGAATGTGTTCCCCTTGCTTCCTTTGGGGAATTCCGTCGCGCTTGACGCGCTCCAGACGCGCAACGATCCCGCGTCGCTTTCCAGGAAAAAGGAGGTGTTGTCATGAGTCTCGCCGCGCTTTTGAGGTTCTGGCCGATCGTGATCCTGACGGTCATTTTTCTTTTTCCTTCCACGGTGTTTATCGTGGACGAAACGAACCAGGTGATCATTACGCGCCTCGGGGAGTATAAGCGGACCCTTCAAAAACCGGGCCTGAAGCTGAAGCTGCCGCTCTTTGAACAGGCCCATTTTTTTGAAAAAAGGATCCTGACGAGCGGCGCCCTTCCGGCCGAATACCTGACGCTCGATAAAAAACGCCTCGTTGCCGACCATGTGACGCGATGGAAGATCGTCGACCCGCTTCTTTTCTACAAGACCGTGCGGGACCTTTCGGGCGCGAAGGCCCGTCTCGACGATATCGTGTTCTCCGAAATGCGTCGTGAGCTCGCCAGCCACGATTTCAGCAAGATCATCGCGAGCGAACGCGAGAACATCATGGAGACGATCGCGGGGAATGCCCGCAAGCAGGCGGAGAAGTTCGGGATCGGGCTCGTGGATGTGAGGATCAAGCGGGCGGACCTGCCGCAGGAAGTGCAGGAGAGCGTGTTCGCGAGGATGAAGGCCGAACGCCAGCGCATCGCTAAACGTTATCGCTCGGAAGGGGAGGAAGAGGCGTTCAAGATCCGCGGGGAAACAGACAAGAACCGCACGATCATCATGGCCAAGGCGTATGAGGAAAGCCAGAAGCTTCGCGGGGAAGGCGATGCCGTCGCGACCCGGGTCTACGCGGAAGCCTACGGCCAGGACGCTGACTTCTACACCTTCGTTCGCAGCCTTGAGGCCTATGAAAAAAGCTTTCAGGATAAGACCACGCTTCTTTTTTCGCCCGATTCGGATGTCCTGCAACATCTGAAAAAAAATTACGGCCGGAAAAACTGAGCTGACGGATCGATCAGGGATCCATTCAAAAAGGTGATGGCTGCCTTCGGCGGCCGTCACCTTTTTTTTGGCCTGCCTTCATGAGCCCTTCAGGGCACGGGCCGCTGGCCCTTAGATCAAGGCTTGACGGTTTCAGGTCGAAACACATGGGGAGTTCTAGCACGGTACTTTCGACAGAATAAAAAGCTGTCCTTAAAAAGGCGGGAAGGCGATGGAAAGAAAAAGAGTATTGGGTTTCTGGGACCTCCTCCTTTTTTCTTTTTGCGCGATCTTCAGTTTCGAAGCCATCTCGACGACGGCTGCCATCGGGCCTTCCGCGATCTCCTGGTGGCTGATCTGCATTGTTGGCTATTTTCTTCCCTTCGGCCTGATCGCCGCCGAATTGGGTTCGACCTATCCCGAGCAGGGTGGCATCTATGTCTGGGTCAAAAAGGCGATGGGAAAGCGCTGGGCGGCCCGCACGACCTGGTGCTATTGGATCGGCCTTCCTTTGTGGCTACCCGCGATGTATATCGCGTTCGCGGAGATCCTGGGACATATGTTCTTCCCCGGCATGGGCCTTTGGCAGCAGATCCTGGTCGGGATCGTGATGATCTGGATCACCGCCTGGATCAATACCTGCTCGCTGGGAACGTCGAAATGGGTCACGAACATGGGCTCCGTCGCCAAGATCCTTGTCCTTGCCGGGATGGTTATCGCGGCGATCGTATGCATTTTGAGGAACGGTGGTCTGGCCAACGAGATTACGTTTACCAATATCTTGCCGCATCTGGGTGCCGCGGTCATTTTTATACCGATGATCATTTACAATCTGGACGGCTGTGAGCTTTTATCATCGGCTGCGGGGGAAACGAAAGATCCGGTGCGCGATATCCCGAAAGTTGTGCTGCTTTCCGCCTTTGTGATCGCATCGCTCTATTTGATGGCGACCTTTACGGTCTGGGCGGTGGTCCCGATCAGCGAGATCCATGTCGCGAGCGGGATCCTCCAGGTCTTCCGCGTCGCATTCGGCGATCAGGGCTCCGGGAGGATCCTCACCCTGGTCTTCGGCGTGAGCATTCTGATCACCTTTTTTACGGTGATCATCGCCTGGACCCTGGGACAGAACCGGACGGTCGCCGAAGCCGCCCGGAACGGGGAGCTGCCCGGAGTGCTCGGGAGGCTTGGCGAAAAAAACATGGCGCCGGTCGGTGCCGCGGTCTCCTCGGGGATCATTTCGACCGTCGTGATCGTGCTCTACGGTTTTATCGCCCGGAACGCGGGGGAGCTTTTTTGGCATGTGCTTTCCTGCTGTCTGATCGTCGGGCTTGCCTCCTACCTGCTGCTCTATCCGTCCTTTATCATTCTCCGGCTGAAAGACAGAGACGTTGTAAGACCTTACCGGATCCCGGGTCCCGACGGGTTCGCGATCTTTTTGGCGGTGATGGCCGAATTTTTTGTAATCGGGACCATCCTGATCCTCTTGATCCAGCCGGGCCATGATTTTATGAGGTCCTCCTTGCCGGTCATCGTCGGGGTCGTGATCACGGCCGCTGTCGGTGAGATCCTCGTGGCCCTCTCCGCCAAAAGATCCCAAAGCATTTCCGGATGAGTTTCAGGTTGTTAGCCAACCGCTTTTGATGCCATGGACGCGATTTTGTGTGAGGGATTTGATGATTTGTCGGTTAGAATGCGGCGCGTCACAGGTAAGCGTTATTCCTGAAGCAGTCACCTTGATGGGGGTTTCATGAAGCGTCACGGCAGGTTGTGGATCGGAGTTCTATTGGCGGCATGTTTTTTTCTCGCCGGATGCACGACAACGCTTCAGGAAACCAAGGCGACGGACACGGATCCCGGGGAAAGCACCAAGCTCAAGTTCACCGGAAATAAGGTCAAAGTCGTCCACGATTTTTAAATCAGCTCTTCTGGCCGGGCCTCACGAGAAAGAACCGTTTCCCGCCGATTAGGCTTGACCTCCCCTGCGCATCTGAAGAAAATAACAAGCACTCGGCAAGCGTCATTTTGAGAATTTTTCACGGAGGAGCGTTCCCCATGGACAAAACGGCGGTTTTATCCGAAAGATCATGGCACCGTCTCGCCCAGGAAGAGGTCCTTAAGCGGGTCGAGGCCGATCCCACCCGGGGGCTGAACCAGGAACAGATCGCCCTGCGTCAGAAGCTTTTCGGGCCCAACGTGTTGACGCCCCGGAAAGGGAAACCCGCGTGGCTCCGCTTCCTCCTTCAATTTAACCAGCCCCTGCTTTATATCCTTCTCGCCGCCGCGCTGGTGACCCTTCTTTTGAAGGAATGGGTTGATAGCGGGGTGATCTTTGGTGTGGTCCTGGTCAATGCGATCGTGGGGTTCCTGCAGGAATCCAAGGCGCTCAACGCCCTTGCTGCTCTGGCGCGTTCCATGACCACCCAAACCACAGTGGTCCGCGACGGGTCCGAAAGGAGTGTTCCTTCGTCGGAGCTGGTCCCGGGCGACATCGTCGTCATCAATTCAGGGGACAAGGTCCCCGCGGATATGCGCGTTTTCAAGATCCGGGAACTTCAGGTCAATGAATCCGCGCTGACGGGAGAATCCGTGCCGGTCGAGAAAAAGGCCGATCCGCTCCCGGAGGGGACGGTGCTTGCGGACAGGACCAATATGCTATACACCTCGGGACTTGTGACGTACGGCCAGGGCCGCGCGGTGGTCGTCGCTACCGGGGACGCGACAGAAGTCGGGAAGATCTCCGAGCTGATCTCGACGGCCCAGGACCTGGCCACGCCGCTCACGAAAAAGATCGCGCATTTCAGCCATTTTCTTCTCTATCTGATCCTCGGCTTGGCCGCGGCGACCTTTTTGGTCGGAATATTTCGAGGTCAATCCGCCGTCGAAGTCTTTATGGCGGCGGTCGCTTTGGCCGTGGGGGCGATCCCGGAAGGGCTTCCGGCGGCCGTGACGATCACGCTCGCGATCGGGGTATCGAGGATGGCCAAACGGCGGGCGATCATCCGGAAATTACCGGCGGTCGAGACGCTGGGCAGCACTATGATCATCTGTTCCGACAAGACCGGGACCCTGACGGAGAATCAGATGACCGTACAGGAAATTTTATGCGGTGAAGAGCTTTACACGGTGACCGGATCCGGCTATCAGCCGAAAGGGGAGTTTCTTGGCGGGGATAAGCCGGTCGAGCCTCTTAAGTCCGTTGCCTTAAAAGAATGCCTTACCGCCGGACTGCTTTGCAATACTTCCCGCCTGGTCGAAAAGAACGGCCGCTATGAAATTGAGGGAGATCCCACGGAAGGGTCCCTGATCGTGTCCGCCCGAAAAGCCGGATTGCTTGAATCCTCGATGGGGTCTTTTCCGAAACATGTGGATGTGTTGCCCTTTGAATCGGCGTACCAGTATATGGCGACGTTGCACGATTCCCCCGACGGAAGGTCCCGCGTAATCTTCATGAAAGGGTCCGTCGAACGCGTTTTGGACCTCTGTGCCGGGACATCCGATAAAAAAGCGGTGGTCGCTCAAGCGGAGCGCATGGCTTCCAAAGGCCTTCGGGTGCTCGCATTCGCGAAAAGAGAGATTACCTCCGGCCAGGACTCGATCGGCCACGCGGACCTTACCTCAATGACATTTCTGGGGCTGCAGGGGATGATCGATCCTCCCCGCCAGGAAGCGATCCGGGCGGTTCAGAGCTGCTACTCGGCCGGCATGCGCGTCAAAATGATCACCGGAGACCACGTGTTGACGGCCACGGCGATCGCCAAACAGCTAGGCCTCCGGTATAAGGCCAAGGACGGCAGGACCGAATTGAACGCCTATTCTGGGAAACAACTGGAAGGCTTGAGCGATGAGGCCTTTGTGCGAGCGGCGGACCATGGCTCCGTGTTCGCGCGGGTGACGCCTGAACAAAAACTGCGCCTGGTCAAGGCGCTTCAATCCCTCGGGAACATCGTGGCCATGACCGGTGACGGGGTGAATGACGCCCCGGCTCTCAAGCAGGCGAATATCGGGATCGCGATGGGAATTACGGGGACGGAGGTTTCCAAAGAAGCGGCCGACATGGTGTTGACGGACGATAATTTCGCGTCCATTGAAGCTGCTGTCGAAGAAGGCCGCTGCGTGTTTGACAACCTGAAAAAATTCATTGTCTGGACGCTTCCGACCAACATGGCGGAAGGCTTGGCGATCCTCGCGGCGATCTTTCTCGGGACCGAGCTTCCGATCCTTCCCGTTCAGATCCTATGGGTGAACATGACGACCGCCATTTTTCTTGGGATGATGCTCGCGTTCGAGCCTAAAGAACCCGACATTATGCGCCGGCCGCCGCAGGACCCGAAACTGCCCATCATGACGCGGGATGTCGTGATCCGGACCTGCTACGTCAGTTTATTGCTGGTCGGGGGGGTGTTCGGTCTTTTCAAGTACGCTCTCGCGCACGGCGCTTCGCTCGCGGAAGCCAGGACTGTCGCGACCACGATGCTCATCATGGGTGAGCTTTTCTATCTGTTCAATTGCCGTTCGCTCACGCGGTCGGCGTTCGCGATCGGTCTTTTTTCAAATCCCTGGATCTGGGTCGGCTGTTCTCTGATGATCGCGAGCCAGAGCTTGTTCGTTTTTGCCCCATTCATGAACCTTATGTTCCACAGCGCTCCCATGCAGCTGATCGAATGGGAGGAGATCCTGGGCGTTTGTCTTTTGATCTCGGCTGTGGTGGGGATCGAAAAATACATACGGTTCGGACGGAAGGCTTCCAACCGGAAATAAGCACTGGAATATGCTGATGTCGTTATTTCGAAAAGGCTCAAAATAAAATATGTTTGACGTCACATGGTCCATTACGACTGAGCAGGTCCTTTTGGCGGCGGCGCTCCTTCTTTTCCTCGGGGTCCTCTCGAGCAAGCTTTCCGACCGATTCAGTATCCCTTCACTTGTTCTTTTTGTCGGCATCGGGATGTTGGCCGGCTCCGAAGGGATCGGCCGTATCGCCTTCAATAACGCGGCTCTCGCCAAAACCATCGGGGTGATCGCGCTTTCCTTCATTCTTTTTTCCGGAGGCCTTGAAACCGATTTCCGAGAGGCGAAACGCGTTTTTATCAAAGGGATCACGCTTTCCACGTTGGGCGTGCTGATCACCGCCGGCGTGGTCGGTGTTTTTGCCTCGTGGATCTTCAAGATCCATATTAAGGAAGGCCTGCTGCTTGGAGCGATCATTTCTTCCACGGACGCGGCCGCGGTTTTTTCCATCCTTCGGTCCAAGAATATCAGCCTGAAGGGCCAGCTTCGTCCGCTTCTTGAGTTGGAGTCCGGAAGTAACGACCCCATGGCCGTCTTTCTTACGCTCGGCATGATCCAGCTGATCCAGCATGCCACCATGCCCTGGTACGCCCTGATCGGGATGTTCTTCAAGCAGATGGCGCTCGGCTTCGTTGTCGGATGGCTGGTTTCAGAAATTTTCCTCCGGATCATTAACCGCCTCCGTCTCGAATATGAGGGGCTGTACGCGGCGCTGACCTTTTCCATCGCGCTCCTGGCCTATGGCGCGGCGGAAGTGACCGGGGGCAACGGATTCCTGGCGGTTTATGTGACCGGCCTTCTGCTGTCGCGGAAGGATTTCTTCTATAAGAGGAGCTTGGTCCGTTTTCACGCCGGATTGGCCTGGTTGATGCAGATCGCGATGTTCGTTACGCTGGGACTCCTGGTGTTTCCGTCGCAGCTTATTCCGATCGCGGGGGGCGGCCTCGCGACGGCCCTGGTTCTTTTTTTTGTGGCGCGCCCCGTGGCTGTTTTCCTGTGTCTCCCGTTCGACCGGTTGCGGGAAAAACTGATGATCTCCTGGGTCGGCCTGCGCGGCGCGGCACCGATCGTGCTCGCCACGTTCCCGCTTCTCGCGAAGGTCTCGAATTCCGAACTGATCTTTGATGTCGTGTTCTTTGTCGTGCTTGTTTCGGTGCTGATCCAGGGGACGAGCATTCCGGTCATTTCGAAATGGCTCCGGGTGCACGCGCCGCTCCAGCGCCGGACGCGTTACCCGCTCGAATTCGAGCAGCACGAGGGCGTTGACGCCGACCTTGTGGAGTTCCTGGTCCCTTATGGAGGTAAAGCCGCGGGAAAAAAACTTTACGACCTGAATTTTCCGCAGGAAAGCCTGGCGGTGCTCGTCGGACGCGATGATAAATTCATCGTCGCGAAGGGGAATACCGTTCTCGAAGAAGGGGATGTGGTGCTGGCGCTTGTCAGCAAAAAGGATCTTGGAAGCCTCAAAACTATTTTTAACGCCGTGGAAGACAAAAAACTTTCAGATCACAGGACCAAGCAGGGATAAGGGATCTTTTAGAAAGCGGGGTCGACCGGACATGACGAATCCGATGCAGGGAGCCATGCTGAAGGCCGCCAAGATCAGTTTGGGCGGCAACATGCTTCTTTTTGTCATGAAGCTGACCGCGGCGTTCCTGGTCCATTCGCTCGCCATCGTGGCCGATCTCGGGATCACCGTGGCCGGATTGATCGTGTCCGTGATCCTGTACCACGCCGTGAAGGTCTCGAACCGCCCGGCGGATCTTATCCATAATTACGGGTATGGAAAGATAGAACACATTTGCGAGGCCATTGAGGGGATCGTATTGATCGGGATCGCGCTCGTGATGTCGGTCCTGGCCGTGATCGATCTTTGCTATCCCTCCGGCATCGAAATGCCGTGGCTGGGGTTCGGGTTCAGTCTTTTCAGCGTGACGGTCAATTTTATCGGGTCCGCGTGGATCCTTTCCCTGGCGGCCGCGTGTCATTCGCCGGCGGTCCGCGCCGAGGGGATCCACTACAAGCTGGAAGGTTTTATCTCCATGACGATCGCGGCTTCCTTTCTGCTCGTGATCCTTCTGGCGCCCACGCCGTTACACCCCTGGACCATTTATCTGGACCCTGTCGCGACGATCATCGTCAGCGCGTGGATCACGGTGCCATCCTTTCACATGGCGCGTCATGCTTTTTTAAAGCTTCTGGACGCCTCCCTGGAAGAAGGGAGCAAGCTGGAGGTCATGAAACAGCTTGGAAAATACATGCCGCATTGCTGCGAGTTCCGGGGGATCCGCAGCCGGAGTTCGGGTCTCAAAAAATTCGTGGAATGCGACGTGGTCCTGCCGCGTCAGATGCCTTTTCCCGAGGCGCACCGGATCTCCTGTGAGATCGAAAAAGATCTCCGGGAGAGTATCCATGGGTGCGAAGCGACGGTCCGGATCATTCCGTGCGATGAACAATGCGCCTTCAAACCTTTACCGGAGAAATGTCCTTATGTTAAAAAATAAAAAATCCCAAAAAACGTTCACCGGGGCAATTTTTGCGTGGGTTCTTTTGCCGGCCGCTCTTTTTGCCGCAAATGTTTCCAATGAAGGCAGCACCGCCGTCAAAATAAGCGCCCGTTCGGTGCAGGGCATCTCGGGCGGAAGCACCCTTCAGCCCGGACAAACCTGGTCGGTCAAAAATGATCCCGCCTGGATCGAACATATTCCGGACAACCGCTCGACGCCGGTCCGCATCAAGATCATCGAAAACGACGGCAAGACCGGCTATATCAGCACACCCGGAGGCCGTTACACCTTCCAGCAGCCTGTGCAGACCCAACCCGCCGCTAAAACAGGGAAGCCAAGGGTCAAGCACGCCACCGGTTACGCGGATAACCGGAGCAATGTCGCCCTGTCGCTCAATATTATGAGCCCGAGCGGTTCCCAGAACTTTGTGCTGCTGCGGCCGGGGCAAAAAACCGTGATCCCTGAGGACGCGGTGGAGGTCCGGGTGGACCAGCACGGATGGGTCTCGGGAGACGCTCAGATCTCCCTTTCGGTGGTCATGCCGGACGGAAAAGAGAGCGTGGTCCGGACTTCTCATGCCGTGATCCGGATGGACTCTTCCGGGAGTTAGCGGTACGCATGTCCTTATAAATTTTATTACCACCGCAAGCCTGAGGGGTTAGAATAGAGGCTCGCAAATATTTCCAGCGGACGAGAAGGGACAGGGCATGCATTCAAAAGCGGAAGGATCCGGGACGCAGCGCGCTTTGAGATCCGTGATCATTCTCGCCTCCTTTTCCGTCGTGATGTCCTTTTTGGCGCTTTTGGGCTGGCTTGCCGGCCGGTGGGAATGGATGTCCCTCGGGACCCAGGCCGTGCCGATCGCTCCCGCGACCGCGCTTTTGTTATTTTTCCTGAACGGTGCTTTTCTCCTGGAATTGCTCTATCCCGGTAACGTCATTCAAAACCGTTTTATGCCGGTTGTTTCGTGGCTGGCGACCGTGACAGGGTTGTTCGCTTTGTTGAGGCCCTTCTGGGGATGGTCTTCTCCGGCGGAGGAATGGCTCGCCGGGACCACGGCGGTCCTTGGAGGGGCCCCGGTCGGACAGATGTCACCGCTCACAGGGTTTGTATTCTTTCTTTTCGGATGCTCGTTCTTGATCCGCAGGCTGCCCTGGAGAGGCGCGCATTCCGTGGTTTCCGGGACGGTTGCGCTGATCGCATGGATCAGCGTGGCCGTGATTTTTTCCTATCTTTTAGAAAAGCCTATTTTCCCGCGGCACTTGATCATTCCGATGGCTCTCTGGACCGGCATTCTGTTTTTCCTCATGAGCCTTGCGGTGCTGTTGCAGGAGCATCTCGGAAAAGACGCGGACTCTTCCGACGCTGCGGCAGGAAAGCAGGCGCGTCTCCAAAGACGGTGGTGGCTTCTGGCGTTCTGCGCCGTGACCGCTGTGATCATCCTGTTCGGATTTATGTATTACCGGACGGAAGCGCTTCGCATCGAAAAAGAGACCTCTGATGAATTGGCCGCGATCGGGAAATTGAAGGTCGAGCACATCCTTCGGTGGCGCAAGGAACGCGTGGGCGATGCTGAACGGTTCACAAGATCGCCGTTGGTCCGTAACCTGCTGGAGCGTTGGCTGCGCGATCCCGGAGATAGGGAAGCCCGCTACTCCCTGCAGGAACGATTAGCTCTCGAAACGGATATCGGCTTTTACTTTCAGGCTTTTTTGGTCGGGCCGGGGGACCGCGTTCTTTTGTCTTCTCCCGAGGGGATCGAGGTAGCCCCCCAATGCCGGGCCGTGGAAGAAACTGCTTGGAAAAGTGCCGGGCCGGTTTTAGGAGAACTAAATCAAACGCCGGGAGGTCAGATCCATCTGGATGTCGCGGGTCCTATCCTGGATGTCAACGGCAGCGCGCTTGCCGTCGCGATCTTTTCCACCTCCGGCGAAGAGTTTCTTTTCCCGATGATTGAGGAATGGCCGGTTCTCAGTCACACGGCCGAAACACTCCTGGTGCGGCGGGAAAGGGATGAAGTCCTTTTTTTAAATGAATTGCGCCATCATAAAAAAACGGCGCTTTTCCTGCGTTTTCCGCTGACTCAGACCACGCTTCCCGCGGCCCAGGCGGTTCTGGGAAGGACGGGTTTTTTCTTCGGTAAAGATTACCGCGGCGTGGAAGTCTTGTCCGACCTTCGCCCTGTGCCCGGGACGGCCTGGCACCTGGTGACCAAGATCGATGCCGGCGAAGTCCTCGACGAAGTCCGCAGCCGGGCGCTTGTGATCTTTACGGTCGCTTTTGTGCTGGTCATGGCGGTGGCGGGGCTGCTTTCTTTTTTGTATCAATCCCAACGCGTCAAAGAACGGGAACGAACGGCGGAAATACTCCGTAAAATGAACCAGGAGCTGGAAGAACGGGTCAGGCAGCGCACCGCGGAACTTTCCGCGGCGGTCAAGGAACTGGACGCTTTCAGTTATTCGGTTTCACATGACCTGAAAGCGCCGCTTCGGGCGATGACGGGTTTCGCGAATATTCTTATGGAAGACTATGGTCCAAAGCTGGATGAGAACGGCAAGAGGGTGATCGGGGTTATTCATGAGAACACCGCGAAGATGGGGCAGCTCATTGAGGACCTTCTCAAATTATGCCACTTGGGACGGAAGGAGATGGAGGTGGTCGAGATCGACACGGGAGCGCTTGTGCAGTCCCTCTCCCGCGAACTCAAAGAAGGATCATTCCGGGAACGGGCCATGGAAGTGTCCGTCAAACCTCTTTTGCCGGTGCGGGCTGACCCGACGCTTGTAAGACAGATATTTACAAACCTGATCGTCAATGCGATGAAATTCACGGCTTCTCGAGAGAAAGCCTTGATCGAGATCGGAGGCTACCAGGAAGGCCGTGAGCGCGTTTATTACGTCAAGGATAACGGCGCGGGATTTGACATGCAGTACGCGAACAAACTGTTCGGGATTTTTCAGCGGCTTCACCCCCAAAATGAATTCGCGGGTACCGGAATAGGCCTTGCGATCGTTCGCAGCGCGGTGGAGCGCCACGGGGGTCGCGTTTGGGCTGAAGGGAAGATCAATGAAGGGGCGAGCTTTTATGTCGCATTCCCTCAAGGAGAATAAAAATGAAGAACCATCACGATGAACCGGTCGAGATCCTTTTGGTCGAGGATAATCCCCATGACGTGGAGCTGACGCTCCGGGCGTTCAAAAAAAAGAACCTCGCCAACAAAGTCCATGTGGTCACGGATGGGGTCCAGGCCCTGGATTTCATCTTTTGCCGGGGGGCTTATTCGGACCGGGACATCAAAGCCCCGCCCAAGCTCATCCTGCTCGACCTGAAATTGCCGCGCGTGGACGGGAAAGAGGTCTTGAAGCAGATCAAATCGAACGAAGAAACAAAGGTTATTCCCGTCGTGATCATGACGGCCTCCCAGGAAGAAAAAGACATGGCGGCAAGTTATCATCTCGGGGCGAACAGTTATATCGTGAAGCCGATTGATTTTTCCAAATTCATCGATACAGTATCAGAGCTTGGCCTGTACTGGCTTGTGATCAACAAAACACCCGTTGTCTGAAGAAAGGGATCCTATGACTACTCCCATCCATATTTTGATCGCGGAGGATTCAGCGGCCGATGCGGAGCTTTTTCAGCGGGCCCTGAAACCTTTTATGAAAACAAAACATTTGATCCTCGAAAATGCCTGGGATGGGGAGGAGGCGCTTGGGAAAATCAAAAACCGGGATTACGACATCGTTTTTTTGGATATGAGCATGCCGGGGCCGACGGGGATCGAGATCCTCCGCTATATCAAGGACCACCACAAAAAAGAAAAAGTGGTGATCATCACGGGTTATCCGGACCTGAACGATCTTTTCTGTAAGCAGCTTGGCGCGGATGAATACCTTACGAAGCCGGCGACCTCGGAGGCGATCGGCGCCATCCTCGAAAAATACATTCCTTCCAAATGATAGTTGACGCGGCTTCCCCGCGTGTTTGAAAGCACCCTTCTCTAGGATCCTCCGTAAGATCTTGGCTTAATGTGAAATTTTTTCCCAAAAAATTTGTGTCATTTTTTTACATGGCGCAATTCATAAAAAATATTAATGACGCAACTCATTTATTTGCAAAGGTTTGTGTTTTGGCTGCTTTGGCATGAAAATTGAAAGATCATAGGTGGGGAATAACAAAGAGCAACAACCTCATAAAAAGGAGGACCTGACATGAACCCACTTATGAAACAAACGAACCGATGGATCGATCCCTTGGATTTCGTGACGGACCTTCAGGACGATATGAACCGCCTGTTCTCCTCGTCCCTGCGTCGGGGCTCCGGCAGTACGTTCGGAGAATATCTCCCGAGTCTCGAGGTCAAAGAGGATGAAAATCAGTTCCTGGTGCATCTGGATGTTCCGGGGATGGAACGCAAGGACCTGGATATCTCGGTGACGGGGAATGTCCTGACGATCAAGGGAGAGCGCAAGGAAGAAGAGAGCAAAAAAGGAAAAGGCTATTTCTATTCCGAACGCCGCTACGGCAGCTTCCAGCGCTCAGTGGAATTACCGGTCGAGGTGGATTCGGACAAGGTCGCGGCCGGCTACAAGGACGGTGTTCTGGAACTAACGCTTCCGAAATCCGAGAAGGCCAAACCGAAACAGATCAAGGTCGATGTGAAGTAAACGCCTTTCAAGACCCGGCCGTCAAAAGCCGGGTCTTTTTGTGGTAGAATCCATCCCTCGGTTCAACAAAAAAGGAGGGCTGTTATGAGCGAGTCATCTTCGAAAAAGATACAAGCCTCTTCCGTGGCTATCGCCTTGCTGGTGCTGGTGGTGTTGGTCCAGTCCGTTGTGCTGTTTCGCCAAGGGCAGCGTCAGGCCGTGCTTGAGAAAAAACAGCAGGCGGTCGCGGTCCAGCAGGAACCCATACCTCCCGCTATGCGTCCCCGGCCACATCCGGCAGCTGCCCGGATGCCCGGCGCTTTGCCGCCCGGGGTTATGAGCCAGGACCCTTGGGAAGCGTTCGAGAACATGGCCCAGCGCATGAACGGTTTAATGCAGCATGCCTTTACGTTCGGGTCGCCGCTTTTCCAGAACATGCCCCGCGGCGCGGGATTTGATTTCACGCCCGCCGTGGACCTTGAGGAAACTCCGAATGCCTACATCGTCCGGAGTGATCTCCCCGGGCTGGAAAAGGACAAGATCGATCTGACGGTGCGGGACAATGTCCTGACGATCGAAGGCGTTCGCGAGGTCACGAACGAGACCCAGAACCCCCAGAGCGGTTATTACGCGCAGGAACGGAGTTACGGTTCCTTTGCCCGCAGCCTGAGCCTGCCGGGGCCGGTCGAGGAGTCCAAGATCACCGCCGAGTACAAGGACGGTGTTCTGACCATCACCTTGCCCAAGATCGGCGGCGAGAAGCAGGAGCAGAAAGTTCCGATCCAGTAACGGCGATCTTGAATCACAAAAGGCCCCGGGTGGTGAGTCCGGGGCCTTTTTTGTCACTAATTTCGATACATCCGGGCCGCATTTGATATAATGCCGCGTCTCAAATCAAAGTGACCCGTTCGGAGCCCTGATGAACTCTTCCGCTAAAGGATCCAGATCGATCTACGGCGCGCTCTTTTTGATCGCCTTCAGCACGCTCGTGCTGGAGATCACGCTGACGCGCGTCCTGAGCGTTTGCACCTGGTACCATCTCGCCTTTTTCGCGATCTCAAGCGCCATGCTCGGCATGACGGCCGGCGCGGTGACGGTCTACCTGAAGTCCGCCCGCTTTACCCCGGAGAGGTGGCTTTCAAGCTGTAAAGGGGCGTGCCTTTTTTACGCGCTCTCGGTTCCGCTCTCCCTTTTTGTCCTTTGCAGGATTGAATTACCGGTGGAGGTCAGTATTTTTTCTCCGGGGATCCTGAAAGTCCTTCTCGTGACCTTCATCTGCGCCCTGCCGTTCTATTTCTCAGGTATCGCGATCAGCGCGGTCCTGACCAAAGCGCCTCTTTCGATCAACCGTTTGTATGCCGCGGACCTGATTGGCGCTTCGATCGGATGCTTGTTCATCCTAGCGGCGCTGGAATTCTTGAGCGGGCCTCAGCTGATGCTCGTGGCGGGTCTTTTCGGGATCCCTTGCGCTTTGTTGTTCGCTCAGGGGTCCAAACACGGGCGCAACAAGAAATTTATGGTTCTGTGCGTCTTGGCGCTTCTTTTGACCGGAGCGCTTTGGAGCCTCCGGCCGGAATATGTGAAAGGGAAAAAAGAGAACCCCTCCGATTTTATTTTTGAAAAATGGAATTCCTTTTCGCGCGTGGTAGTGGAAAAGGGGAGTGAACGGGCCGCGCATTTCTGGGCCGAAAGCCCGACGGGGCCCGACCCCAAGGTGTTCCAGTACCAGATGCATATCGACGGTCTGGCGGGCACGACGATGCTCCAAAAACGCGGGGAAAAGGATGTCGAGCACCTCGGATTTGACGTGACGAACGTCGGTTATTTTCTGAGGCCGAAGGGGAATGCCCTGATCATCGGGATCGGCGGCGGCCGCGACGTGCAGAGCGCCCTGCTTTTCGGCAAAGACGATGTGATCGGCGTTGACGTGAACCCCGTGTTTATCGATCTTCTCAAAAAAGACATGCGCGGGGTGACGGGCCTTGCCGAGGATCCGCGGGTACGGCTCGTGACGGATGAGGCCCGGAGCTACCTGTCGCGGACGCCGGAGAAATTTTCATTCATTCAAATGTCCCTGATCGACACCTGGGCCGCGACGGGAGCGGGGGCGTTCACGCTTTCCGAGAATTCCCTCTACACCGCGGAGGCCTGGCAGATCTTTCTTAACCGGTTGACGCCGAACGGTATTTTTAGTGTCGCGCGGTTCTATAACCCGACCCTGAATATCGAGACCGGGCGCGTGGTGAGCGTCTCCGTGGCCGCGCTTCTGCGGTCCGGTATCAAGGACTTCCGGAACCATATCGCGCTTGTCTCCTGCAAGAACGTTTCCGTGCTCCTGATGTCCAGGGAGCCTTTCAGCCGGGAGGATGTCGGGCGGCTGGCCGGTATCGCGGAAACCTTGAAATACCAGATCCTGATCCTTCCGGGGATGGCTCCCGAGGACCCGGTTTTGCGCGCGATCCTTTCGGTCAAAAGCGAAAAAGAACTTCACGAGATCGCCGTGAATACGCCTTACGACGTTTCCCCGTCGACGGACAACCGTCCTTACTTTTTCAACATGCTCCGCCTAAATTCCATCTTTTTTCCCGTCATGAATCCGGGGGTCGGGCAGGGGAACCTGGTGGCGACCTCCACGCTGATCCAGCTGATCCTCGCGCTCGCGGTCCTGTGCCTTTTGACGATCGCGGTACCGCTCCTCCGCTCCAGGGAAACGCCGCTCAAAAAGATCTCCTGGGCCGGGGCCTTGTATTTCAGTCTGATCGGGGCCGGGTTCATGTTCATCGAGATCGGCCTGGTGCAGCATCTCTCCGTTTTTCTCGGGCATCCCACTTACGCGCTCGGGATCCTGCTTTTTACGATCATCGCGAGCACGGGCTGCGGCAGTTTTTTAAGTGAAAAACTGCCGCTTACGGTCTCTCCCTGGAAATATGTTTATCCCGCGGCGGCCGTTCTGCTGGTTTTGGGGACCCGCGTGCTATCGGTGCATATCCTTTACGCGATGCAGGCCTCCAGCATGCTCGTGAAGATCGCAGCGTCCATTCTCATTCTTTTCCCGATGGGGATTCTGCTCGGGTTCTTCTTCCCGACCGGGATGAAGTTCGCGCGGCTCGCGTCGGAGAAGGAAATGCCCTGGTACTGGGCCCTGAACGGGATCTTCGGGGTGCTCTGCTCCGCGCTCGCGGTTTTTGTTTCGATCTACGCGGGCATCTCGATGAACTTTTATCTCGCCGCGCTTTGCTATCTTCTGATCCTGCCCGTTCTCGATGAATTCTCCGAGGGGAATGGCGGCTCCCAAGGCAAGGCCTGATCCTCCCGGACGTTTCAGGAAAGTTTCAGCCGCCGGACGATCACGTACGTCACAACAAGGATCCCCGCCTCGATCATGATGGTCGCAATCGCCGCCCCCACATAGGAAAAAGCATCGATCAAAAGAAAGATGATCGGCAGTCCGATCATGGCCATGACCACATGGATCCTGGCATAGAGAGACATTTTACCGCAGACCAGCAGGAACTGGATGCGGAAGGCGTTAGAGCTGATAAGCAGCACCGACACGAGCAAAAGCCGGAAGGAAAGCACCGCTTCCGGATAGTTCCCTCCCAGGATGATCTTCATGATCGGCCGGGCGAACACAAAGATCAGCGGCAGGAGAATGAGCGAGATATTGATCGTGATGAGCTGAATGCGCTGCATGAATTCGTAGGCCCGGGTCTTGTTCTTGTGATAGATTTTGCTGAGCCTCGGGAAAAGGGCCTGGGAAAAAGACGCGAGGGGGAAGGTCTGGCAAAGGCCCGCGAGTTTTTCGGCGATGGAATAGAACCCCGTGATCGCGTTGTTGGTGAGAAGGCCGACGGCGAAAATGCGAGTGGTCGTGTAAGCATTGATGGCGACACCTGAAACGAAGATATCCCACCCGGCGGACACTTGCCTTCGGAGGCTTGTGTATCCCGGGAACCGGAATGAGACCCCGAGGTGTTTAAAGGCGATATACTGGCCCAAAAGACCGGTGATGAGGCTCACGCAGGAAACGATCAGCGGCACCATGAGATAGTCGCCGGGTCCGTGGACCGAAAAAAGGATCAAGAGGACCGTCAGGACCCCGCCGGCGATATTGAGGTCGGCGATATACTTCATTTTTTCAGTGCCCTGGAAGAACCAGATCGGAAAAAGGGTGTTCCCGAGCACCATGCCGAAACTTAGCACGTAGACCAGCCAGTCGCTTTGGAACTTGGGGATAAAATAGACGGCGCTGCCCAGGATAGCGAGGCTTAAGAACGCCAGGCCGAGTTTGACGGTCATGACGGAAGAAAAGACCTTGCTGATCTCCGCGCGGTCATGCTGGCAAAGCGAGATCTCTTTGGTGGCAGAGATACTGAACCCATAGTCGGTCAGGATCATGAAATACTGGACAAAGGCCTGCGCGAAGGCGATCAGGCCGAATTTTTCGGGGCCGAGCACCCGGAAAAGGTAGGGCAGGATCAGGACCGGCAAAAGATAAGTGATGGCTTGCAGCACGGAGAGCGAGGCGAAATTCTTGAGCACGGTCTTCCGCTCGTGAGGGCGGGCCATCTTGTAGGTTTTTTTGATCTGACGGACCAGGGAGTGCATACCTTTTTTATCGGCTTGCCGGCTCAGAAACCCAATAGCTTAGAGCCCCTAGCTCATAGCCTCTAGCCTAAAGCTATCAGCCATACGCTATGGTCTATAGGCTAAAGTTACACTGTGGTGTACAATTCCGGTATGGTGATCCAGTTTCCGAAGGATTTTTTATGGGGCGCGGCCACGGCGGCGTATCAGGTCGAGGGCGGTAACGACCGCGCGGACTGGTGGCGGTGGGAAAAGTCGGCCGGCAAAGAGCATTCCGGCGAGGCCTGCCGCCATTACGAACTTTACGAACTGGATTTTGAACTCGCCAAAGGACTTCATCATAACGCCCACCGCATTTCTATTGAATGGAGCCGTGTCGAACCCGAAGAAGGGAAATTCTCCGAAGCCGCTTTGCGGCATTACGCGGAGGTGATGCGTGCTCTGAGGACCCGCGGGATCGAGCCTGTCGTCACGCTGCATCATTTCACCAATCCTGTCTGGCTCGCGGATCTCGGCGGATGGACGGACAAAAGGTCGATCGGTTATTTTTCGAGGTTCGCGGGGCGCGTGGTCCGCGCGCTGGCCCCGCATGTGCGGTTCTGGATCACGATCAACGAACCGACCATTTATTTTTCCCACGCCTACATGCTGGGCGTGTGGCCGCCGCAGGAACGGTCCTTCTGGAAAGGGATCCGGGTCAAAGACCATCTTTCCGAGGCGCATATCCAGGTCTACCGCATGATCCACCGGCTTTACAAGGAGCTCGAGCTTCCCAAACCCTCCGTCAGTATTTCCCAGCACATGCAGGCCTTTGTTCCCTGCGGGCCCGGGATCAGAAACCAATGGGCGGCTTCTTTACGGCATAAACTGTTCAATCTGGAATTGATCGAAAAATTCATCCGGCACAAGGCACTGGATTTTATCGGGCTGAATTACTATTCGCGCCAGCGGGTCGAGGCCAGGGGTTGGGGATGGCGCAGTTTTCTGACGGATGTTTGCCAGCATGACGATCACCCGCTTAAGAAAAATTCTCTCGGATGGGATATTTATCCGGAAGGTTTGCGGGATCTTTTGCTGGGGCTCAAAAAATACCAACTTCCCGTCATGATCACGGAGAACGGCATCTGCACTTCCCATGATGAAGAGAGATGGGCCTTCATCCAAGGGCATCTTGAAAGTGTCCACGCGGCCCTGCAGGCAGGAGTCCCCGTGACGGGATACCTTTACTGGTCCCTTCTCGACAACTTTGAATGGGATAAAGGATTCGGCCCGCGGTTCGGCCTGATCGAGGTCGATTACGGGACGCAGAAGCGGACGGTCCGTGAAAGCGCGAAGCAGTTCGCCGAAGTCTGCCGGACAGGGATCCTGGGTTAAAAGATCTTTTGACCAGAAAAGTAGACGGATTTTTTCTAGCATCCGGAATAATAAGAACAAATAGAATTTTAAACTCTCCGGCAGGGAGATTCCGATGAAAGACATTTCCCAAAGCAGGACAAAGGCGGTGGCGCTTTTCTGGATTTTGACCGCCGTGGGGGTTTTGGTTTTTACCGCGGCTTATTTTGACGGGGCCCGGCCTTTTCTGGCCTTTTTTTGGGAGCCCCTCTTTCTGAAATCGCTTACGGTGCTTTTGATCCTGGCGCTTTTGTGCGGCATCCTCAAACGGATCACGGTCAAATTCCCGCCAAGGCGCTGGCTCCAATGGATCTACGGGATCCTGTTCCTCCCGGTCGTGCTTTTGCCCGTGTTCCGCTGCTATTTCAAAGTCCCGTATGTGTTTTGCCGCGCGTGTCCCAGCCCGTGCCCGTGGGGGATCCTCCGGGGGGTCGCGTTCCCGGCATTCCTTTTGATGAACCTTTTCTCCAAATACTGGTGCACCACACTTTGCCCGTTCGGGACCTTTCAGGAATGCCAGGACCGGCTTTCGCCGAAGCGTTTCAAGCTTCCCGCGTGGACCGGATTTTTTGCTTATCTCGTGTTGTTCCTTGTGACGGGCCTGTACCTTTTGACCCTCTTCGATGTTTCGTGGGTGCGATGGTTCGAGACCGGGCGTTATGCCTGGATGGGGGTGACGGTCGCGGTTGCGGCCCTTTTGCTGGCCGTATCCTTCCTGATCCCGAAATTTTTTTGCCGTTACTTTTGTCCCGTGTCCGTGATCGATGGGATGGTGGTTCATTCGCGCGGTTCCGGCTCCGGGGCCTCCTAGCACTGTGTCAGTTTTAAACTTATGGTTCACAGTACTGTACCGTGTACCCTTAATTTCAAAATTGACACGGTACTAGTCAATTAATCCTCGAGTTTTCGGCGGATTCCGAATATACTGCTCCCATGCACACACATCCGGCGGTTGAACCGCCTGCGGCTCCCAGCTTTTACGGTTTAGGGATCGCTCCGCAAATTCTCGAGACCCTGACCAAGCTCAAGTTCCATACCCCGACCCCGATCCAGCAGAAAGCCATTCCGCTGGCGATCGAGGGGCAGGACGTGATCGGGATCGCCCAGACGGGCACGGGAAAGACCATGGCTTTCGGCATCCCGATGCTCCAGCGGCTGAACCAGTCCAAAGGACGCGGGCTGATCCTGGTCCCGACGCGCGAACTGGCTTATCAGGTCCACCAGTCCCTTCATAAGATCGCTCCGCATACCAAGTACGCCGTTCTGATCGGCGGGGCCTCGATGAACACGCAGATCCAGGAGATTCGCCAGCACCCGCGGATCGTGATCGCGACCCCGGGACGGTTGATCGATCATATGGAACAAAGGCACATTTATATGAAGGACATCAGCATTCTTGTGCTGGATGAGGCGGACCGGATGCTTGATATGGGTTTCGCGCCCCAGATCCACCGAATCCTCCGGGAGATCCCGAAAGACCGCCAGACCATGCTTTTCTCGGCGACGATGCCGGACCAGATCATGCGGATCGCTTCACAACACATGAAACTTCCCACGCATGTCGAGATCGCGAAGTCCGGGACGGTGGCGGAGAAGATCACCCAGGAAGTTTTTGTCGTTAAAAAGGAAGCCAAGAGGGACCTTCTCAAAAAGATCCTTACGCAGTACCACGGGACCGTGCTTATTTTTTCGCGGACCAAGATCGGCGCTTACAAGATCACGCGCGCGATCCGGGAGATGGGCCACAAGGTCGCGGAGATCCACGCGGACCGGTCCCTGGCGCAAAGGCGCGAAGCGCTCGACGGGTTCAAGTCCGGCCGTTACCGGATCCTGGTCGCGACCGATATCGCCGCGCGGGGGATCGACGTCAAAGGGATCGAGCTTGTGGTGAATTACGATCTTCCGGACGAGTCCGAGAATTATATCCACCGGATCGGCCGCACCGGTCGTATCGGCGACAAGGGACACGCAATCTCATTCGCGATGCCCGATCAGGGGAAAGAAGTAAAGAACATCGAAAAGCTTATGCGGATGGCGCTTCCGATCTCGGAACATCCGGAGATGCCTCTCGAGAGCCTCATTGAACACAAACCCGTCAAGGTCGCTTCGTTCGGGGGCCGCCGCTTCGGACGGGGAGGCCGCGCCCGCGGCTATATCGCGTCCGCCTTCAGAAAGATCCGCTGATCGCCGGTCTTTCCGTCGCCCCGCCTTTCACGCTTACCGATATAAACTCATTGAAGTAAAAAAACCGTCCCAGGCAGTGCGGGAAGGGGAATGAGTATTCTTTGAGGGGCGTAAGGCCCAACTCCTTCGCGATCTCCCGGAGCTTTCCAAAGTCCATGAATTCCCGGTGGGTACTGTCTTTCCTGAAGCCGGCCTCCTGAGGCGTGATCATCACGAGCTTTCCTCCCGTTCTCAGGAGAGGCGTGTAGAGGCGTAAAAGCGCAAGGACTTCTTCCTGGGTCATGTGTTCGGCGACATGGGATAAGAGCAATGAATCGAAACGCTGCGGCTTGAAAAATCCGGACCGCTGGAATTCTTCCGGGGTAAAAACCACGAGTCCCTGGGACCGAGCGTACTCGATCGAGGTCCTGTTGTGGTCCACGCCCACTCCGTTTCCCTGTAAATGGAGCAAGTGCCTGCCCAGGCCGCAGCCGATATCCAGCGTGAACCCGAGGCCGAGCCGCCGGAGGTTCCACCGGTAGGGAGCCTGGACGTTGAAAAAGCGCCGCCACCAGGTTTCCTGGCTTTTTAAGAGCTCCTCTGAGTAACCGGAGGTCCGGGTCGGAGGGCCGGAAAGGTTTGTTTTGGATTCCATGAATGGATTAACGGCCAAGCCGGAGCGGAATTGAAGCTTTTCGGGGACGGAAAATTCGGTTCAAAAGCGGAACAAAAAAGACGATACTAGAGGAGATCCTGGCGGATGGCTTTTCACGAAAGGCCAGTTCTTGTCCGTGGAAAAAAGACGCTTGCCCCTGCATAAAAACAAGGAGCATGACCATGAAGAACATTCTTGTGATCGATGATGACCCTTTAGCCCAGAAAATGATCGTGTCCGCTCTTGAGGAAGCCGGTCATGCGGCGGTGGCGTCCCTTAATTTTGAAGACGCGCTTAAAAAAGCCCGGAAAACGGTCCCTGATCTTGTGTTGATCGATGTGGTGATGCCCGATGTCACGGGGTTCGAAGCCTGCCGCAGGATCAAAGAGATGTTCCAGCCCAATCCGCCGCGGGTCATCGTGATGACAGGGAAACTCGACGCCGTGGACCCGATCCTGGCCCGTAAAATGGGGGCCGATGATTTTGTGGTCAAAACCTCGGATATGGCCGTACTCGTCGAATCGGTCCGCAAGATCCTTTCATAAAAAAAGGGGTGTTTTTTCATGAATCAGAAGATCTATGTGATCGATGACGATCCGTTGGCCCTCCGAATGATCACCGAAGTCCTTCGCATAGAAGGGCATCAGGTTTCGGCGTTCTCCGAATTCGATGAGCTTGTGGAAGCCCTCCGGCAAGACCGTCCGGACCTTGTCATGACCGATGTCGTGATGCCCAAGGTCTCGGGTTTTGAGGTGTGCGCCAAGGTCAAGGAAATGACCCAACCGGATCCGCCGCCCGTGATCGTCATGACCGGAAAACTCGACGCGATCGATCCGATCCAGGCCCGCCGGATGGGGGCGGATGATTTTGTCGTGAAGACCGCGGATATGGCCGTGCTGACCCAGGCCGTGCGCAAGATGCTGGAAAAATGAAAGGGCGGATCTGATCATGCTCCCGATCGCCGGTTCCCGAAAAACTTTTTTTGTTGTTCCTTCCCTGATCCTCATTACCTTGGTCGTGGCCGGCTTCTATTTTTCGGATCATTTAAAACAGATCGGTATGAAATATCTTCGCGATCAAGGCGAGGTCAGCGTCAAGTCCATGATCTCCGGCGTGGAGAATGAAATGCATGCCGCGAACGCCACCGCGAAAGCCATGGCGGGTTCTCCCTGGATCCTTCCGTTATGTCTCGACCCCAACGGGATCCATCTGGACCGAGCTCATCAGGTGCTGGACCGTTATGGTTCAAGCTTCGGATTTTCTGTGGCTTATCTGTTGAACCGGGACGGGGTTGTGATCGCTTCTTCGAACCGTGGCGCGCCGGACAGTTTTATGGGCGAGAATTATTCGTTCCGCCCCTATTTTCAGGAGGCGTTGAAAGGCCATCCTTCCTTCTACATGGCGACAGGGATCACCAGCAAGGAAAGAGGTTTTTACGCGGCTCACCCCGTCCGGAATGAACGGCAAGAGGTTGTGGGCGTCGTGGCGCTGAAAAAAAACATCGATTCAGCGAGGAATATCCTTATCCATTATCCCTACGCATTTCTCGTCAGCCCCGACGGCATTATCTTTGTGTCTGGGGCCAAAGACCTGGCGCTGAGGGTTTTATGGCCCGTTTCTCCGGAACGTGCGCGCTCGATCCGCGAGAGCCGGCAATTTGGGGATATCTCCTTTGAACCGGTTTTTCCAAGGGAGCTTCAGAATGGAGACATTGTTACGTTCCGCGGGGAAACCTTGCTGTGTTTCCGGAAACAGCTCAATTTCATGGGGTGGTCCATCATGCTTTTGGCCCCCCTTTCCAGCGTTTATTATTTTTATATTCTGGGCTGGAGCGTCATTGCCCTTATGTTCATCGTTCTCCTGATGACGACGCTGTGGGGCTATTGGAGCCTTAGAGACCAGGAGCTTATCCGGAAAAATGAAGCAAAATATCGGGGTCTTTTCGAACACTCGCGCGATGCGATCATGCTGCTTGCTCCGCCTTCATGGAAGTTCACCTCGGGGAATCTCGCGACGATCGAAATGTTCGGGACCAAAAGCGAAAAAGAGTTCACAGCGCTGGGTCCCTGGGACCTGTCTCCGGTAAAGCAGCCCGACGGGCGGGCTTCGGATGAAAAAGCCAAAGCCATGATCGACCTGGCGGCGCGTGAAGGTTTTTGTTTTTTTAATTGGACCCACCGCAGGGTGAGCGGCGAAGAATTTCCGGCGTCAGTGCTTCTGACCCGGATCGGGTCGGGCCGGGAAATGATCCTGCTGGCCACGGTACGGGATATTACTCAGGAAAACCGGATCAAGGAAGAACTGAAAGCCAAGATCAAAGAACTGGAAAGCTTTAACAAGATCGCTGTGGACCGGGAACTTAAGATGATCGAACTGAAAGAGAAGATTATGTTGCTCGAAAGGGAGAAAGGGAGTTCCGCGTGAAAGCCCCCGTTTTTTCGAGCCGCCGCCGGGATGTGCTGATCCAGCTTTTCGGGCTCGCCGTGTTCATGACAGTCTTGGTCCTTCTGCTTTATTGGGGATGGAAAAGCGGAGAGCTCGAGGCCGGGCGTTTGAACGCGGTCATGCGCCAGAAACTTCTACGGGATGCCGTGGAGTTATCGGCCGATGTCAGCCCGCATTTGGCCGAAAAACTCACTTTCACCGCCTCTGACGAAGATAATCCCGTCTACCGGGCCCTTTGCCAGCAATTTGTGACCGCGGGTAATAAATTTCCGCAGCGGGGCATTTACACCATGGCACTCCGTGGGGGGAAGATCTTTTTTGGCCCTGAAAATTATTCGCGCCAGGATCCCATGGCCAGCCCGCCGGGCACGGAATACGAGCGGCCCTCCGCGTTCGATTTCAAGGTGTTTTCCGATAAGCGGCCGATGACGGTCGGGCCTCTTGAGGACGAGTATGGCAAGTTCGTTTCCGCGCTAGTCCCTATCATCGACCCGTTGAGCGATCAGGTCATGATGGTCCTCGGAGTGGATATTTTGGCCAGCGACTGGGAGACTCGGTTGGACGAAGCGCGGCGGAAACCTTTTCTCCAGGTTTTTGCCCTGGCGCTTTTCGTTCTGCTTAGTTCACTCCTGATCCGGTGGCGGAACAAGCACTTGGCAAGTTCGATCAATCTCAAGGGCTGGATCATTACCCCGGTGATCCTCGCGGTGGTCGGCGGGGGGTTGCTCTACGGGGTCTACGAATATCGCGAATTCAGGGAAAATTCCGAGAAGCACATGCAGTCGCTCATCCAGCAGATCAATTACAAATGGAACGATACCCTGGCCTATCAATCCAAGATCCTGGAAGCACAGGCCGATCGCCTCCAGGATGACGCGGCGCTCATGAGGGCTTGGCAGGCCAAGGATGCCGAAGCCCTGGAGCGGTTGGCGCAGCCGCTTTTTGATCGGATGAAGCACGAGTATGGCGTCAGCCATTTTTATTTCATCGAACCCGACAAGACCTGCCTCCTCCGGGCCCACCAGCCGGATTATCGCGGCGACACGATCGATCGCGCGACCCTGCTGATGGCGGAGCAATCCGGTGAAGATGTCGGGGGGATGGAACTGGGGCCCTTGGGCGCGTTAACGTTCCGTTATGTCCGTCCGGTGAGGGTCCAGGGGGCTCTGCTCGGTTATATGGAGCTGGGTATTGAAAGCCTCAAATTCTCCGGCCAAATAGGACGTGATTGGGGCATGGACACTTTGCTGTTGCTTCTGAAGCAATATACCACCCGGGAGAAATTCGAAGCCGGGAAAAGGGCCTTCGGATTTTCAGGCGAATGGGAGGACTATCCGGACTTTGTATTGGTTCAGGGATCGGTCAGGAGCCTCTCTCAAGGACTGGTGCAGCAGTTGGGCCGGCATATCGTTTCCGCGCGGGGGAGCTCCTTTAATGTCAAGCAGGGGGGGCGCAACATGGTTTGCGGCGTTGTCCCGCTTTTTGACATCCGGGGGCAGGACGTGGCCCGCCTGGTCGTATTGAATGATAAAACCTCGGATTATTCCGTGGACGAGGGAAATCTCTGGTTCAATCTTCTTTTGTTCGCGACGCTCCTTGGCAGTGTGCTGGTCCTTCTCTGGTCGGTAGTCGCCTCTGCCGAAACGCAGCTGGAAAAGGCTTTTCAGGCGGTCGAACAGGGCGCGGAATCTTACCGGCGGCAGTTCTCCGAAAATTCGGCGGTCATGTTTATGCTGGATCCCGAGAACGCGAATATTATCGACGCGAATAAGGCGGCCTGCCGGTTTTACGGTTATCCCCGGGAAAAACTGGTCGGTATGAATATCTCAAAGATCAATACCCTTTCCGAGCCCAAGATCCGGGAAGCCATGATGTCCGTTTCAATTGAAAACGGCCGCGAATTCTCGTTTCAGCACCGGATCGCCGACGGTTCGGTCCGCGATGTGATCGTGTCGGCAAGCCTCATCCGGTACAAAGAGCGATCGCTCTTGCACTCGATCGTTCAGGATGTCACGGATCGGAACAAGGCGGCCAAAGAACTTCGGGACCAGCAGTTGGCGACCATGAATCTTCTGGAAGACCTAACCGAGGCGAACCAAAGGCTGGAGCAATACGCGAAGGAATTGAGCCGGGCCAAGAACGATCTTGAAATCAATTCTCTGGAGCTTCGGAGAAACAAAGAATTTCTCGAAAATACAGGGCGGATGGCGAAAGTAGGAGGTTGGGAGCTTGACCTTATGACCCAAAAAGTTTCCTGGACCGATGAGACATACCGGATCCACGAGATCGAGGTGGGAGATGTCCAAGGCCTGGACCAGGCAATTAATTATTATGCGCCAGAATCGCAGACGATCGTTCGCGCCGCGGTCGAAAAAGCGGCCAAGACAGGAGAGCCTTTTGACCTCGAGCTGCAGTTGATCCCCGCCAAGACCCGGAAGCCGATTTGGGTGCGGGCTTTTGGAAAGGCCGTTCATGAAGATGGCAAGATCATCAAGCTGGAAGGGACGTTCCAGGATATTGACGCGCGTAAGCGCGCGGAGCTTGTTCTGAAGCAGCAGGCTGACGAAATGGAACTGCAAGCCTGGGGGCTGCAGAAGGCGAACGACGGCATCAAGGCCCTTTACCAGGAAATGGAGAAGAAGAACGTAGAGCTGGCCCGGCTGGATCAGCTTAAAAATGATTTCGTTTCGATCGTGGCGCACGAGCTCCGGAATCCTCTCATGGTGGTCCGGGAGGCCGCCATGCTGGTCCTGGACGGCCTGGCGGGCCCGATCAGCGACGAGCAAAAAAATTATCTGAAAATGATGCACCAGACCTCCGCGCAGTTGGTCGGTATCACGAATGACCTCCTGGATCTCGCGAAGATCGAGTCGGGAAAGCTGGTCTTGAATCTTGAAAAGATCGACCTGTGCTCTTTGGTCAGCCAGTCCTGCGAGGGGATCGGCCTCCGCGCTCACAAAAAAGGCATTGCGATCGTGAAGCAATTCGCCGCCCCCAAGATCGAGATCATGGCGGATTACGACAAGATCACCCAGGTGATGACGAATCTCCTGAGTAACGCCCTGAAATTCACGGAAAAAGGAAGCATCACGGCCGAGATCAAGGACCTGGGCGATGAGGTTTGTTGCGCGGTCAAGGACACGGGGACCGGGATCTCGGATGAGAACCTTCTCAAGCTTTTTAATAAATTCATGCAGTTCGGCAAGAAGGCCCAAACCGAGGAAAAAGGGACCGGGCTCGGGCTTGTGATCTGCAAAAGCATTGTGGAAGCGCACGGGGGCCGGATGGGGGTTGAAAGCAAGCTGGGTCAGGGCTCGAATTTTTATTTCGTATTGCCTAAAAGCCAGAAGCGAAAGCAGAAGATCGGCGAGATCCTGGTGGAAGAAAAAGTCGTCACTCCCGAGCAGCTTGGCCAGGCCCTCCAGAAACAAAAAGAACGGAAGCCCTGATCCTTTTATAAAACAAAACTAAAAAGCCGGCTTCCCTTGCGGGAGGCCGGCTTTTTTTGTTAACCGTTTCAACCTCCGGGGTTGGAAATCACGCAACCCCGGAGGTTGAGCAGCTTTTTATTCGATGCTTCCGGAATAATTCGAGGACTTCTTCTTGTCCTCGTCCTTCTTTTCCTTCGGCTTGTCCGCGACCACACATTCGGTCGTGAGGATCAGGCCCGCGATACTGCAGGCGTTCTCGACCGCGATGCGGACGACCTTGGCGGGGTCAATGACCTTGTCTTCAACCAGATCACTGTATTCGCAGGTCTGGGCGTTAAACCCGAAACTGCCCTTGCCTTCGAGGATCTTCTTCACGACGACCGAGCCGTCCACGCCGGCATTGTGGGCGATCTTGCGGGCCGGTTCCTGGAGTGCCCGGCGCACGATCTGAACACCCGTGGCTTCATCGCCGGAGGCCTTGATGCTGTCCAGGGATTCAATGGAGCGCAGGAGCGCCACACCGCCGCCCGGGACGATGCCTTCTTCGATGGCCGCGCGAGTCGCGTGAAGAGCGTCCTCAATACGGGCCTTCATTTCCTTCATTTCGACTTCTGTGGCCGCGCCGACCTTCACGACGGCCACGCCGCCGGAAAGCTTCGCGAGACGTTCCTGGAGTTTTTCCTTGTCATAATCGGAATCGGACCGGTCGATCTCCGCGCGGATCTGTTCGCAGCGGGCCTTGAGGTCTTTGGCCGCTCCCGCGCCGCCGACGATCGTTGTGTTGTCCTTATCGATCACGACGCGCTGGGCGGTGCCGAGCATGTCGAGGTCCACGTTCTCAAGCTTCACGCCGAGGTCCTCGGAGACGAACTTGCCTTTCGTGAGGATCGCGATATCTTCCATCAGGGCCTTACGACGGTCCCCGAACCCGGGGGCCTTCACGGCCGCGATCTGGAGCACGCCGCGGATCTTATTGACCACGAGGGTCGCGAGCGCTTCACCTTCGATATCCTCGGAGATGATGAGAAGCGGCTTGCCGAGGCGCGCCACTTTCTCGAGGACCGGCACGAGGTCCTTCACGGCCGAGATTTTCTTCTCAAAGAGAAGGATGTACGGCTCTTTCAGGACGACTTCCATGCGTTCCATATCCGTCGCGAAATACGGCGAAGAATATCCGCGGTCGAACTGCATGCCCTCGACCACGTCAAGTTCGGTCTTGAGGCCCTTGGCCTCTTCGACCGTGATCACGCCTTCCTTGCCGACTTTTTCAAGCGCGTCGGAAAGGAGCTGACCGATGGATTGGTCGTTGTTGGCGCTGATGGCGCCGACGGCGGTGATGTCTTCTTTGCCTTTGACGGCCTTGGACATCTTCTTGACCGATTCCACGATCTTCGCGGCGGCCTTGTCGATCCCGCGCTTCAGGGCCATGGGATTGGCACCGGCGGTGACGTTCTTGAGGCCCTCCGAGACGATGGCTTGGGCCAGGACCGTCGCGGTCGTGGTGCCGTCCCCGGCGTTGTCCGAGGTCTTTTCAGCAACTTCGCGGACCATCTGGGCGCCCATGTTCTCATAGGGGTCTTTCAGGTCCACTTCCTTGGCGACCGTGACACCGTCTTTGGTGACGAGGGGCGCGCCGAACTTCTTGTCGATCACAACATTGCGGCCGCGGGGACCGAGCGTGACGCTGACAGCCCTTGCGAGGATGTCGACGCCGCGTTTGATCCGCTGGCGCGCTTCTTCTGAATACGAAATTAATTTGGCCATTTTAGAACTCCTTTATCTTTAAAATCCGAAGCACGAAATTCGAAATCCGAAACAAATCCGAAATTATTAAATTCGAATTTTAAAAACTGTTTCGAGTTTCGATATTCGGATTTCGGGTTTTATTTCTCTTCGTACACCGCCAGGATTTCGCTCTCTTTGACGATCTTGTGCTTGACGCCGTCGATCACGAGGTCATCGCCGGAATATTTACCGAAGAGCACACGGTCGCCCTTCTTCACTTCGATCGCCTGGACCTTGCCGGATTCGAGCATTTTGCCGGCGCCGACCGCGACGACCTTACCTTCGGTCTTTTCTTCTTTCGCGGTGTCCGGGAGGATGATGCCGCCCTTGGTCTTCGCTTCCGCTTCCAGCACTTCCACGAGCACTCTGTCTGCTAACGGTCTGACTTTCATGTTGATGTCTCCTTTTTAAGTTATATTTTCATGATTTCCCGAGCCAACCCCGGAGGTTGTTTTCAACCTCCGGGGTTGATTCCGGTTGATTAATAATCCATCCCCCCCATGCCGCCCATACCACCCATTCCTCCCATGCCACCCATCCCGCCGCCGGGCATCGGAGGCATCTTTTCTTCCTCCGGAAGGTCCGTGATCAGGGTTTCAGTGGTGAGGAGCAGTCCGGAAACGCTCGAGGCGTTCTGGAGGGCGCTGCGGGTGACTTTCTTCGGATCGATGACGCCGGCTTCGACAAGGTTCTCGAACTCACCGGTATCCGCGTTGTAGCCGACATTGCCTTTTTCGGACATCACGCGCTGGACGACGACCGAACCTTCTTCGCCGGCGTTAAAGGCCAGCTGACGGAGGGGTTCTTCGATCGCGCGGCGGATGATATCGGCGCCGATCTTTTCATCGCCCTTGAGCTTCAGGCTGTCGAGCGCGGCACCGGCGCGTAAAAGCGCCACGCCGCCGCCCGGGACAATGCCTTCTTCCACGGCCGCGCGGGTCGCGTGGAGCGCGTCCTCGACACGGGCCTTCTTTTCTTTCATTTCGGTCTCGGTCGCGGCCCCGACATGGATCACTGCCACGCCGCCCGCGAG
Source organism: uncultured bacterium (assembly GCA_964606385.1). Lineage (GTDB taxonomy): Bacteria > Omnitrophota > Omnitrophia > Omnitrophales > Aquincolibacteriaceae > Aquincolibacterium. The sequence continues at coordinate 18,462 of CAZSFZ010000012.1, read as the reverse complement.
CTTCGCGAGGCGTTCCTGGAGTTTTTCCCGGTCGTAGTCGGAATCCGTGTCGTCGATCTGTTTCTTGATCTGACCGACGCGGCCGGTGATATCCGCGCTCTTGCCGGCGCCTTCGATGACCGTGGTCTTTTCTTTATCCACGGTCACGCGTTTCGCGCGGCCGAGTTCCTTGAGCGTCACATTCTCGAGCTTGATCCCGAGGTCTTCGGTGATCGCCTTGCCGCCCGTGAGGATCGCGATATCCTCGAGCATGGCCTTGCGGCGGTCGCCGTATCCGGGGGCCTTTACGGCGCAGACATTCAGCGTGCCGCGGATCTTGTTGACCACGAGGGTCGCGAGCGCTTCGCCGTCCACTTCCTCGGCAATGATGAGGAGGGGTTTTCCGGCTTTGGCCGCGGCCTCGAGGATCGGCAGCATGTCTTTCACGGCCGAGATCTTCTTTTCATTAATAAGGATGAACGGTTCCTCGAGCACGACTTCCATGCGCTCGGTATCCGTCACAAAGTACGGGGAAAGATAACCCTGATCGAACTGCATGCCCTCGACCACATCGAGCGTGGTCGCGGTGCCTTTGGCTTCCTCGACCGTGATGACGCCGTCTTTGCCGACCTTGTCCATCGCCTCGGCGATCTGATCGCCGATCGTGGTGTCGGAGTTCGCGGCGATCGAAGCGATCTGCGCGATCTCTTTCTTGTCTTTGCCGATGGGTTTCGCGACCTTATCGAGTTCCGCCACGATGGCTTCCACGGCTTTATCAATGCCGCGCTTGAGGGCCATCGGGTTCGCGCCGGCGGTGACGTTCTTCAAGCCTTCACGGTAGATCGCCTGGGCAAGGATGGTCGCGGTCGTGGTGCCGTCGCCGGCCACGTCGGAAGTTTTGGAGGCGACTTCCTTGACCATTTGGGCGCCCATATTTTCATAAGGGTCTTCGAGCTCGATCTCCTTGGCGACCGAAACGCCGTCTTTCGTGACGGTGGGGGAGCCGAACTTCTTTTCAAGGACCACATTGCGGCCTTTGGGGCCGAGGGTGACTTTGACCGCGTTCGCGAGTTGGTCGACGCCATGCAGGACCGCGCGACGCGCTTCCTCACTGAATAGAAGTTGCTTTGCCATGTGTCTCTCCTTTTTTGCTTTGTTGGATGATCATCTCGCGCGGAGCGAATAACCTCTTCCGGGACCCTTCAGGGATCCGGAGGCGGACACCGCTTGAAATGACCTTTTGATTGATAATTCGGGTTACTTCGAAGGTCTGGCACTCAAAACTTTCGAGTGCTAGCGAGGCGATATTGTATTCAGCAGCCGCGGAAAATCAAGGAAATTTTTTGAGAGGCTTCCAGACCAGGGTGGAAGATCAGCGGGGCGCCTGCTCGCGCCAAAGAGCCAGCAAGGACTTAATGGAGTGCTTGGGATCTACGGTATCAATTAGCTTGGTGTAGGGGAGGATGACCCCGGCGTAGCCCCCCGTGGCGAGGACGCGGAGTTTCTTTCCGTAGCGCGCCCGGAACCGCTGGATGAGCCCATCCGTCATGGCCCCGTACCCCTCGAGAATGCCCGATTCCATGCACGCCCGGGCGCTCCGTCCGAGGAAGGATTTCGCCTTTCTGGGGAGCCCCAGGCCCTTGGGAAGGAGGGCCGCCCGCTCACCAAGCGCTCTATAGGCGGTTTCCGGACCAGGGATGATCATTCCCCCTTGGAAGACGCCCTTGGAATCGATATAGTCAAAAGTAATAGCCGTTCCATAGTCGATGACGAGCAGCGGGAGGCGGTACATGCGGGTTGCTCCATAAATATTGACCTTCCGGTCAATGCCTAAGCCTTTGTAATTGCTATATTTATGGCGTATTTTAAGAGGCATGTTACCCCCTACGCCCCATATTTTTAACCCATTATTGTTTTGTAATTTACACTTCAAAAAATCAGTCGTTTTAGGGATTACGGAGCTTATAATGATATCGATTCGTCCTTTCTTCCCACCAGCAATCAATTTTTTAACATATTTTGGGATATCATTGTAATAGAGTGAGCAAAAGTCCAATAGGCGTCCTGCCTCATAGAAGCCTACTGTGGCCGCTGTATTACCAATATCGACAGCTAAAATCCTCTTAATCATGCTTAAATGACCTTATATTCATATTTGGGATAATGAACTAAAATATGGCAAAAATAATGATTTTTATCCCACTTTATGCTATTAAACTGATAAAAAATGGGTAATGATAATATTACTTTAAAGTTCCTGTGTCGTAAAGCTCTGTGATACGGGCACTTAGCTCTTCCAGGACATATTCGAGGATTTCACGGAGGTCATAGGCCTTTCCGGTGAACATTTTCATGGAAATACCCACCTCAGGGAGCTCCGCAGGCTCTGTATTCACGTTCAAACCTATGCCGATCACGGCGGCCTCGACCCTGGAGGCTGTCGAGATCGCTTCGACAAGCGTCCCGCAGATCTTCTTGGGCCCCAGCATCACATCATTGGGCCGTTTGAACCGGGTGGCAATATCATAGCGTTCCCCAAGGACTTTGGCTACCGCCCTGCAGGCGATCTGGGTCAGGAGCGGGATCTGGTCCGGCCGTAGGGCGGGCCTGAGGAGCACTGAAAAGAGCAGGTTCTTGCCGGGGGGCGAGACCCAGATATTGCCGGGTTTTCCGCGTCCGCCCGTCTGATGATCGGTCAAAAGGACCAAGCCTTCGGCGGCGCCCTCAGCGGCTTCCTCAAGGACGACCGTATTGGTCGAGGTGACTTCCGGAATGTGGCGTATTTCAAAGGGAATCATGGTGAAAAGCTCCAAATCCGAAACCCGAAATCCGAAACAAACTAGAATTTCTAAAATTCAAAATTCCAAAACGCTTTTGTTTTATGTAATTGAAATATTCGAATTTGTTTCGTGCTTCGAAATTCGAACTTCGAATTTTTAGGTAACAATTCTCGGCAAGTGGGTATTCAGCCGCGTCACGATCTCATACGGGATGGTGTTCGCCCATCCAGCGATGTCCTCGGCCGTCACGCGCTCATTTTGATCTTCGCCGATCAAGGTGACCGTCTCGCCCTCGTTGGCGGTTGCGTCGCCAAGGTCGATCGCGATGTAGTCCATGGAAACTTTGCCCGCGAGGGGATAGCGCCGGCCTTTAAAGACCGCGGAAGCTTTTTTCCATGCGGCATAGGGATAACCCTGGCTGTAACCAAAAGGAAGGATGGCGACCGTGGTGTCCTTTTGGGCAACAAATTCACGGCCGTAGCCGACGGATTCTCCCGCGTGAACCCGCTTGGTCAGCACGATCCTGCTTTTGACCGAAAGCACCGGCGCGAGCGAGGCGGCGTTTTTCAGCCCGGCGTCCGGATAAATGCCGTAGAGTGAAAGGCCCGGGCGGATCATATTGAAAAAAGGCGCTTTCATCGTGAGCGTCGCCGCGCTGTTCGTGGCGTGGCGGTAGCGGAAGACGATATTCTTTTCCTCGAGCGTCTGCAGGAGGATCCCGAACTTCCGGACCTGTGTTTCGCGGAAGGCATCATCCTTTTCCGCGGCGGGGAAATGCATGTAAATGCCGTCCAAAAGAAGGCCCTTCATCCGGGTCATTTCCTCTATACAAACGGCAGCTTCCCGGGCGGGGATTCCCATGCGGCCCATGCCCGTATCGATCTTGACATGCACGGGGGTTTTCCGGCCCAGGTTTTCCGAAAGTTCCGAGATCTCACGGGCCTTTTCAAGGCTGGAAACACTGAGTGTGATGCCGCCGAGGAGCGCCGCGGAAAGTTCATGCGAAAACAAATGGCCAAAAAGGAAGACGGGAGTTTGAGGGTGGTGCTCTTTAAGCTCCAGGGCCTCCCGCAAAGTAGCGACGCCGAAATAAGTGACATGTCCCGCGAGGACGCTTGCGATCTCCCGGAGGCCGTGGCCGTAGGCGTTCGCTTTGATCACGGCAAGGACATCGGTTTGCCCGGAATGCCGTTGGAGCGCGTGAAGGTTCTTGAGAAGAGCGTCTTTGCGGAGTTCGATCCACGCGCTATGCTGCGCCCGGCTGATTCCTTGAACCAATTCGGACATAATTATTTTCTCTCCGCCAACTTTTCTTCCGGTTCGGAACGGCGCAAATAAACCGGCAAAAGGTCTTTCGGCCGTTTTAATGCTTTCAGGATCGGGTCCTTGGCCTCGAATAACTCGATCAAAGTCGAAGCTTTTGGGATCCCATGATCTTGGGATCCCGGAGCCGCGCTGCCGATCTTCGCCAGCCCATCGCCGACGATCCATGAGCCCTTGGCGATCGCCGCCACTTCGCTGATCGGTACGACCCGGCACGGACCGCACGGAACCCACTTCTTTCTAAGATAACGGTACGAACGAGTGTAAAGTTTACCACGTCTTGCGTCCACGCACACCGTGAGATTTGAGGGCTCGGGCGCCTTGATCCCGGCCGCGATCACGTCCAGCGAGAGAGCGCCATAGCAGGGTTTGGGCCGTGTGGCGAGGAACCCTTTCAGGGTCGCGAATCCGATGCGGAGCCCCGTGAAGGACCCGGGTCCGCGGCTGATCAGATAGGCGTCGATATCCTGGATCTTGAGCCTTTCCTTCTTGAGAAGGCGGTCGATCACGGGAAGGAGACTCTCGGCATGTTTCATGTGCCCCTGGACCGCGGCATGACGGAGCCTGGCCCCGCTTTTTTTAATGGCGACGCTCAAGAAGGGACCGGAGGTTTCAATAGCGAGTAAATTCATAAGACGGCATTCTATTCAAAAACCGGGGAAAGGGGAACTCAAAAGGCGCGGGGAACGGGCAACGGGCAACGAAGAAAACTTTCGCGTTCCCCGTTTGCCGAGGACCGTTCCCCGGCGAAGCGTTGACATACCCCCCAGGGGTATGATACTATTGGGACAGGAAGAGGGAGGATCGAGATGAAGAAAGGGACGGATCAAACGGACAAGCTGGTGTCGCTCAAGCGGATCGAGGGGCAGGTCCGGGGCCTCCGGAGGATGATCGAGGAAGGTCGTTATTGCATGGATATCCTCAATGCCGCGGAAGCCGTGATCGGGGCTTTGAAAAATGTGGAAGCGGGGATCCTGAAGGACCATCTGGGCGCCTGCGTCCGGCATGCCTTCGAAGGGAAGTCCAAAAAAGACCAGCAGGCCAAACTGGACGAGATCTACCAGCTCTTTAAAGGAACGCGGAAATGAAGAAGAAATCGTTGTCGCTGTTCATGGCCGTGTGCGTTTTCAGCGCTTTTCCGGGCGCGCTGGGCTGCCAATGCGTGGACGCCGATTGCGGCTCCGTTCCCAAGGCGATCCAGGCAGAAACCCTCCGGTGTCACTCCGCGGCTTCTCATGCGAAGGGCGAAGATCCTTCCCGAAAAGAATGCTGCGGAAAGTGCCGGATCGAAAAAGCGGCCGTGCTTTCCAAGGAATTCTCGCCGGTCAACCCTTCCCGTACCCGGCCTGTAACGATCGAAGAGGGATTTTTAAATAGTTTTTATCCGGAGGTTCCCCGGCCGTTTTTCTCGCACGAACAGCTTTTCGGACCCTCCCCAGGATTTTTTAAACGGTACGTTCTTAATATTACTTTTTCCTTTCGGGCGCCTCCGGCCGCAGTCCCTTTTTGAGCCGAAGCGCTTTTTAAATTTTAACGAAAGGAAGTGAGTCCCATGAAGAAACTTATAACAGCCTTACTGGCGATGGCCATAATGACGGGAGCTTTTGCGGGCGTCTCTTTTGCGGGTAAGCAGTGCTCTATGAAAGACTGCAACTGTGACCCTTGCAAGTGCAACCCGCCTTGTGAGTGTCAAAAGAAGTAAATAAATGAGCGGGCGGGGGAGCCTCCCCCGTCCGCTGTTTTTCAAATTTCAAGAGGGGGAAGTGTTATGAAGAAAATGATCGTATGGATGTTGCTTGCCATGTTCGCGATGCCGGGGGTGCTGCCGCAGGGGTATGCTGCCGATGAGGAGGCCGGGATCGGGATCGTGGACGTGGGCAATAAAATATGCCCGGTGATGGGCGAGCCTGTCGATGGAGAACATTTTGTGGTTTATGAAGGCAAACGCTATGGCCTTTGCTGCCCCGGATGTGAAAAAGCGTTTTTGGCGGACCCGATGAGCTACATAGCCAAAATGGACACGGAAGAAAGAACGAAAGTGCCAGCCGCCAAGCCCGGAACGGTGGTTCCTATCGATTCAAGGTCGCAGGAGATGCAAAGGGACATGGAACAGGCGGAGCTCTGATGAGCGGAGAAAGTTGCCGTTGCTGCGGGGAGAATGAGAAGAAAAAAACCTGGTATGTTTCCGGGCTTTTTCTCGTCACCATTCTGACGCTCGCGCTCGTCGGCGCCTCGTTTGTTTTTCCGGCGATGGAGGCGTTCCGCCAGACGTTGGGAGATTACGCCCGCGTGATGTTTTGGCCGGTGCTTGCCGGCTTCTTGATCGGGGGGTTGATCGATCATTATGTGCCGCGGGAGTATATCTCCAAGCATCTGTCGATCCCGAAGAAACGGACGATCTTTTATTCCGTCGGCCTTGGGTTCCTGATGAGCGCCTGCTGCCACGGGATCCTCGCGATCTCGATGGAGATCCACAAGAAAGGTGCTTCGGGCCCCGCGGTCGTGAGTTTTCTTCTGGCGAGCCCCTGGGCCAACCTTCCCATTACGATCCTCCTTTTCGGCTTCTTCGGCGCGAAGGCCTTTCTGATCGTTTTCGGCGCGATTGCGATCGCGTTGATCACGGGATTGCTTATGCAGTATCTGGATCGGGCGGGGTGGATCGAACGGAACCGTCACTCAGTCGAGGTCGAGGAGGGGTTCTCGATCTGGAGGGATATCCTCCGGCGTTTTCGGGAACACGAATTCACCCACCAGAATTTCTGGAAGGCGTTCCGCGGGGTCACGGGCGGGGCGACGGACCTCGCCGTGATGGTGTTGCCCTGGATCCTGATCGGTATTTTGCTGGGAGGCCTCGTCTCGACATTCGTCCCGCAGCATATTTTCCATCACTATTTCGGGCCGACCCTGCTTGGGCTTCTTGTCACACTGGCGCTTGCGACGGTTCTTGAGGTCTGTTCGGAAGGTACTTCGCCGCTTGCTTTCACGATCTATCGCGAGACGGGTGCTTTCGGGAACGCCTTCGCATTCCTGATGGGAGGGGTGGTGACGGATGTGACCGAGATCGGCCTGGTGTGGAAGAACCTGGGGCCCAAGACCGCGCTCTGGATGCTCGCGATCAGTCTGCCGCAGGTGGTGTTGCTGGGTTGGATTTTCAATAAAGTCTAAAATCGGCAAACGGGAAACGGGGAACGTTGAACGCCTGCCCGTCGGTAGGCAGGTAAAAACTTTTATCGTTCTCCGTCCAAATTTTAGCGTGTTTTCCAAAATGGTAATTTGGACGGCCCCAATCTCAGCGATGCTTCGATTGATTGGTATTGGGACCGTTCACCGTTATCCGTTCCACGAGAGAAGCGATTTCGTCCGCCTCTTTCTTTTTCCCGCGCTTGAGGGCGCCCTCGATAAAGATCTTCGCTTTTTCTTCAAGTGTTTTTCGTGCCGCGGCAGCTTGTTCCGGCGTCAGAATGTTCTGCGAGAGGATCTTGGCAAGCGACTGAATGCGGAAGCGGTCCATGGCGGGGAATTCGCGGGAGCGCTGGTCCGCGTGGCCGCCATACTTGATGATGTAGGGTTTTTCGATCAGGCCGATCGGATAGCGCGAAGCGATCCGGAGCCACAGGTCATAATCCTCGCAGGCCGGGAGTGCTTCATCGAATAAACCCGCCTCGTCGAAAAGTTTCCGGTGCATCATAACGGCCGAAGGGCTCACGACGCAAAGCGGCAGGCATTTTTCAAAGATCCGGCCCCCGTATTTTTTGTGTTTTTTCATCGGGTTCACGCGCTTGCCGTTCCGCACCCAGATCTCTTCGGTCTGGCAGATGAGGTAGTCCGGGTTCGCGCGGAAGAATTCCAGCTGGGCCGCGAGTTTTCCCGGTATCCATTCATCATCGGAATCGAGGAACGCGATCCATTCGCCCTTCGATTCTTTGATCCCGAGATTCCGCGCGGCGGAGGGGCCTCTATTTTCTTGCCGAAAATAGCGGGGAACGGGGAACGGGGAACGTCCTTTCGAAGATGCGGTGTCATTTTCCGTTTGCCGTTCGACGTTAACCGTTTCCCGAGTATCATCTGTTGACCCATCATCGACGACGATGAGTTCAAAGTCCACGTCTTGTTGTGCGAGGACGGAGCGGATCGCCTGCGGCAATACATGGGCTCGATTAAAAGTTGGGATGATGACGCTGATCAAAGGCATGACCCGGCATTTATTTTCTTTTAAAGAATGGTTGCTGGGGCAAGTCCAATGAGCCGTTGAATTTTTTGAAAGAGAATTGGGCATGCCGGATTATAACACGCGCCTCAAGGCGAAGCGTTGACAGGCGGGGAAGTGGGCCTATACTGTTTCCTTATATGTTGCCCAAGATCCTGTCCGTTGAACGTGAGAAGATCTCCCCGGTTTTTTTTACTTTCCTGGTCCTGTCTATTTCCCTGCTCTGCTTTTTCCTCGACATTGCCACGCGGAACATGGTCGCGTTCGACATTTTTTATTTTCCTTCGATCATGCTTGTTACCTGGTATGTGGGAAGCCGTCCGGGGTTTTTGATGACCCTTTTCATCACGCTTTTGTGGACGAGCGCCCAGAGATATGAGGGATATACCGACGATCTCAGAACATTCCTGCTGGACACGGTCCTTCATCTGTTTATTTTTATGCTGATCTTCTGGCTGACCCATTTGGTGCGCCGCGGGGCCGTGCTTTTGGAAGCGAAATCCAAGGAGCTTACCCGGTCGAACCGCGAGCTCGAACAATTTGCCGCGAAAGCGGCGCATGATCTTCAATCCCCCTTGGCGACCATTCTGGGATATTCGGAACTCATCCGGGAAAAACACGAGAAGACCGGGGATGAGGAGACCAAAAGCTTCGCGGACCATGTGATCCAGGGCGTCAAGCGCATGAGCGGTTTCATCAAGGCGCTTCTCAACTATTCCACCGTCTCCAAGCCGGACATTCCGGCCGTTCCGGTCGATCTGGACAAGGTCGTGAAGGAAGTGCTTGAAGACCTTCATTTCAGGATCGTGGAGAAAAAGGCGGAGATCACCTCGGACCCTCTGCCTAGGATCGCGATCAATGCCGGGTTGGCCGCGCTCCTTTTCCAGAACCTGATCGGGAACGCGATGAAGTATTGCGAGCGGGGGCCACGGATCCACATAGCGGCTGTCCGGCAGGGAAAAGAGTGGCGCTTTTCGATCCGGGATAACGGGATCGGGATCCCCGAAGAGTCGCGCGATCGTGTTTTTCTTATGTTCGAAAAATTGCCGACCCGCCAGAAGTATCCGGGCTCGGGCATTGGCCTCGCGACCTGTCAGAAGATCATCGAGCGTTACGGCGGCCGTATTTGGGTGGAGTCGCGGCCCGGCGAGGGCTCGACTTTCTTTTTCACGCTGCCCGCCTGATCCGCGAGCTTGCAGATTCGGTGTGGTTTATTTTCTCTCCTTGGGTATAATCCTCCCTTCAACGTTTTAATGCGGGCGATTCCGGATGAAAAAAAGTAAAAGTAACGGTAAAAAACTCAAGATCCTTTTCGCAGCCTCCGAGGCGGTGCCGTTCATCAAGACCGGCGGCCTTGGGGACGTTTGCGGCGCGTTGCCCAAGATCCTCAAGAAACTCGGGCACGATGTGCGTCTTGTCCTTCCAAGGTACTGGTCCATCAGCAAGGAAAAATACGGCCTGAAGCCCATCCTGGGGCCGATGGGGGTTTCCACCGGGAACGGTGTCGTGTGGTGTCAGGCCCTGGAAGGAAAGTCGGACGGTTTCCCCGTTTATTTTATCGAACATGAAAGCTATTTTGGCCGCGCCGGGCTTTACGACGACGGCAATTGGGAATTCGCGGACAATCCCGAACGTTTTGGTTTTTTTTCGCGGGCCTGCATCCAGCTCTGCCAGGACCTCAAGTTCCAGCCCGATATCATTCACTGCCATGATTGGCAGACCGCGCTGGTCGCACCGTACCTGAAGCTCTGGGAACAGCGGAATCCTTTTTTTGCCAATAGCGCGAGCGTTTTTTCCATCCACAATATCGCCTATCAGGGGACCTTCCGGGCCGACTCGTACGGTTTTTTGGGACTTGGCCGGGATAATTTCACGGATGCCAAGTTCGAAAATTTCGGCGGCATCAATTTCATGAAAGGGGCGGTCTTCTACGCCGACGCGATTACGACCGTGAGCCCCACTTACGCCAGAGAGATCCTCGGGGAACCCGGCGCGAACGGCCTTTCAGTTTATATCCAGCGCCGCAAAGACGACCTTTACGGGATCCTGAACGGCGCGGACTATGACCATTGGGACCCGGCGACCGACCAACTGATTCCGGCGAATTATTCCCTTCAGGACATGTCCGGGAAAAAAGTTTGCAAGCAGGCGCTCCGGAAAGAATTCCTGCTCGATCCGGCCGGGGACCTTCCGATCGTGGGCATCGTTTCGCGATTCGCCGAACAAAAAGGTTTTCAGCAATTGATGCTGGTTATGCACCGCATCCTTCGCGATATGGCGGTGCAGTTCGCCATTGTCGGGAGCGGGGAAAAAGCCCAGGAGGATTTTTTCGGCGGGCTTCCGGCGCTTTATCCCGGTAAGGTGGGCGCCTGGATCGGCTACAACGAGCGAAAGGCGCACCTCATCGAAGCGGGAGCCGACTTTTTCCTGATGCCGTCTCTCTATGAACCTTGCGGCCTTAACCAGATCTACAGCCTGAAATACGGGACGCTTCCGATCGCCCGCGCGACCGGAGGGCTGAAGGACACGATCATTCCCTACGAAGAAAAAACCGGTTTCGGGACCGGATTCCTTTACGATCTCGGAACGCCGCAGGCGATCTACGATACCGTCGGATGGGCGGTGAGCACTTACTACGACCGGCCCGAGCACCTGGATCTCATGCGCAAGCGCGGCATGGTCCAGCATTTCTCCTGGCTCGATTCCGCCAAGCAATACGAGGACGTCTACCAGAAAGCCCTCGCCCGCCGCGAGAGTTGGCAATAGTCCCGCATAAATCCGAAATCCTAAGCTCTAAATCCTAAACAAATCCTAAATTCAAAATTTAAAGAGGTTTTCTTTTTAGATTTGAGTTTTGAGTTATTTAGAGTTTAGTGTTTTGCGTTTAGAGTTTTTCAACTTTGAAGCCGTGAATGTTGCGTGATATTTGAAAGAGAGTAGAATGCTTCCTATGGATCCCAAAACGCCTCATTTCAACGTGCCTCCTGCCGGGCCCAAGGCCGAGCAGGCCGTTGCCGCCGAACGGGAGGCCTACAAACTTCGCGCCGACGGCAAGATCGATCAGGCGTTCCAGACTTTCGACAAGGCGGCCCGGCTTTTTCAGGAAGCGGGAGAACCTCTCAAAGCCGCGGTCTGTTTTTCCTCCGCCGCGACCTGTTGGAATATCCATACCGGCTGGCAGCCGCTTCGTAATGCAGCGACCCGCAACGAGTTGGCCGCGCTTCAGGCGGTCGAGGCAAAGGATTCCGCTTACGCCGAATCGCTTTTTAGGGAAGCCGCCCTTCTTTACGAAAAAGAGGGGGATTTCCCGAAATTTTCTTATTGCTACTGCCGCGCCCAGGACGCCCGACTGGCCCGCCTGTGGAAGACCTTTACCCGGAAGCGAGAACCGGCGAAGCACGCGGTCGGCCTTGAGCCGGTTTCATGGAGAGAACGGATGGCGGCCTTTATCCATTGGTTTTTCGGCTCCATGGATCGGGCGGTTTGGGGCTACGGGGAAATGCCTTTTCGCGTGCTCGGGGTCGCTTGCGGGGTCATCATCCTGAGCGCTTTGTGCTACCATGTGTCCGGTTTGGTCCTGACCGGAGGGCTTATTGAGAAAGCCGATCTTTTTGAATCGTTCTACCTGAGTGTCATGACCTATGCGACCATGGGGTACGGCGACTATGTGCCCTTGGGTTGGATCCGGGGTGTGGCGTCGGTCGAGGCGCTCCTGGGAATCACGCTGACGCCTCTTTTTCTGATCGCCCTGGTCCGGCGTTATCTCAGGGCACGGTAAAAAACCAAAAATCAAGATACAATAACCAAGAGTTTGGTTCTTGTGTTTTTGGAATTTGTTTGGGATTTGTACCTTGGTGTTTGGTTATTAGAAGTCATGAATGCTCATGGGTGTCATCATAGGTCCGATGATTGTTAAAACAAAAGACGGGAACGCGCCTGGCGTTTCCTGTCTCGATTGGGGTGAAGGGCTATGAAGCAGTTAGGCTCTCTGGATTCGCTGATCATCCGCGAAAAGAAAAGATACACGAGCATTCCCGAGAATTGGAAGCTGAAGCCCGTCTGCTGTCTCTCGGATATCTCGGAGGAAGAGATCTATTACGCGGTCGCGGAAGGCGGGGCGGTCTCGGACATGGGTGTTTTCCGCAAGGCGCCCTCCTGCACGCTTTATCTTCTGAATAAAAAAGGCGAACAGATCCTTTATTTCCAAAAACATGCCGGGATCTTCGGAAGCAAGATGGAGGTCTATGACGCCTCCGAAGAACTCTTGGGGGTCATCCAGCGTCACGGCAATTCTAAAACGCACTTTCAGGCTCTCGAAGGCTCCGGGGAGGAGCTTTGCGATGTCAAAGGCCTTTCTGAGAATCCCGAATCTTTCCATATCCTTAAAGACGAGCGGGTTCTCGGCAAGATCAGCCGGCGCCCGGTCCGTATCGCGGAGCAGGGCGTCACCAGTAACGACCACTTCGGGATCGTGTTCCCGTTCGAAGCCGATGTATCCGAAAAAGGCATTCTGCTTGGCGCCCTTTTCCTGATCGATCTGATCTTCTAGAACCCCACCTCTCTGCCAACCTTGGAACCAACACTATTAATATGCTCAATTTTTGATCATTGTGTGGTCAATTTTATTATAATTTATGTCTAGAAATGCTAAAATTTATTACATTGGTAATAAAGAATAAAAATGCTATTAATTGCATCTTGTCTTATCCTTTAGTAAAGGATACGCTTCTATTGGAGGCAAAAAAATGAAAAAGAAAATATATACAACCCAGAACAGGGCTGTGCCAGGTGAATCTGATGCCACCGGCCTAGCCACAGAGTTGACCCAATCCGACCTCCGGGGTCGGATGGGTTGGCGGAAAGCGACGGCGGCGTTTACAGCTTTTGTGTTTGCGTGGTCGATGTGCGTGAGTCCGGTGATGGCCGAGACGATCAACCTGGAAGGCGGCAGTGTAGAAGTCAACACGCAGGAGAACACCACGAACTGGAACGTCACGGGGAACCCCGTGTGGAACGTCCCCGAGTTCAACGTGCCGCAGAATAATATTTATAACATCTCAGGCCTCAGCCAGAACGCGAGCTTGGCGCTTCTCGTGAACGGCGGCCAGGCCTCGAACATTTTCGGCACGATGAACCTCTCAAACCTTGCCTTTATCCTCCAGAATATCGCCGGGATTAATATCGGCTCAAGCGCCATGATCAACCTGAACAATGCCTCACTCCTTGCTTCCACCATTCCTCTCAACCTGAACGCAACGGACTTTTTCGCACGGCAGTATGCCTTCTCGGGAGAAGGCGGATTCCTCACGAACGACGGCAAGATCGTGGGGAACAACGCGGACCTCGTGGCCCTTATTGCTAATGCCATTGAAAACTCAGGAACGATCGAAGTTCCGATGGGCACCGTGGCCCTCGCCGCGGGCAACACGGTGACGGTCGGTATCTCGCCTGACGGCATGGTGAGTATTGGGGTCGATGAAGCGACGGCGAACACGATGGGTCTCAAGGACCAGATCAAGAACTCAGGGTCGATCTCGGCGGACGGCGGCAAAGTTATCCTCAATGCCCAAGCCATGGACGGGCTCTTTGAGAAGGCTATAAGCCTTGAGAAGCACGGGAATGCCGTCAGCGCTGTCATGGCGGATAACGGCGTAATCGAACTTCAATCGCTGGATGATATCTATAATGAAGCGATCATTAAAGCGTCGGGGGGTACGGTGAAGATTAGTGCCGCGGGCCATGGGCCACGGGCCACGGGAGGGGAAGAGTTGCGTGGACCGGAGGGCGTGGGCCGTGGATCGATCGTTAATGCCGGGACGGTGGAAGCTAACAAAGGCAAGGTCGAGATCACGGCGGCTAAGGATGTGACCAATAAGGCAACTCTTCAGGCCGATGAGGGGCTGGTCAAAGTCGTGGCTACGCAGGGCGTTATCACGAACGAAGGCGTGATGAAAGCTGACCATGGGGCGGTCCAGCTAACGGCCGACCAGACGGCTTACAACAAGATGCTGCTCGAAGCCATCCATGGAAAGATCGAGGTGAGCGTGGGAAGCAATCGACCCAATCCGACCCCGGAGGTCGGATCGGTTGGATCGTTTGTGAATGAGGGGACGATGGATGCCACCGACGGCAGTATTGAAATGGATGTTGCCGGCAACATTGAAACGATGGGCAATCTCACGGCGGCGTATCTGCGGGAGCGGGCCGCGGCCTTCAATATCGGGGGAGAATATCACGTCGGCCAGTCTTTTCATGACAACCTGGATGACGCGATCACCTACGCCGCGAACACGAACGTGTCGGGAACGATCAACGATATCGCGAATATCGTGATCAATGCCGGGGTAACGGTGACTCTTACGGGAGATACGGTGTTCAATGCTGATAGTGACATGAACGGCACCGGCCTTATCACGATGGCCACGACCTCGACCATTGCAGGGGGAGGCTATGATCTGACGCTCCGCGCAAGCCAAAATTCTACGGTCGGAATTATTTCCAATGTCAATCTCCTGACATTTGATCGGCAGGGTTCGTACACTCCGACTTTCACAGGGACTACGAGTGATGATATCAGCGTGAACACGATCAGGACCGAGTACGGCACGACCTTTTCGAAAGATGTGACGGTCGGCAGTAATCACATGATCTATTCGGTGTCCGATGCCCCCGGTGGTTTGCAATACATGGACCAGAATCTCGGTTACAACTACAAACTCGCCAATAACATTGATGCCTCCGAAACATCGATCTGGAACAGTGGCGCGGGTTTTGATCCGATAGGTAACCCGGGCTTTCCGTATGCGGGTACTTTTGATGGGAGTGCCCATGTGATTGCAGGTCTAACAATTAATCGTCCCGCAGAGGATTATGTGGGATTGTTTGGTTCCGCAGCATCGACAAGCCAACTGACCAATATCGGTCTTTTAAATATATCCATGACAGGGGCGCAATATGTTGGCGCCTTAGCTGGTGATGGATATGGGAATGTCTCGAATAGTTATTCAAGCGGAGCTGTCAGTGGGACTGATTATGTAGGAGGATTAGTAGGACGTTTAGCATATTCTGTGAATGGCAAAAGTCTCGTGAACTCTTATGCGGCGGCAAATGTCAATGGCCTCAGCAAAGTTGGAGGTTTAGTTGGTCAAAATGGCCAGGCCAGCATCAGCGATTCTTATGCAACAGGAGCGGTTGTTGGGACACAAGCTGTGGGCGGTTTAGTAGGGTATCATTCGAGTACCGGCCCAGGAACGATTGCTAATAGCTACGCATCCGGCAACGTCACGGGTTCTAGCGTGGTGGGGGGGCTTGTGGGTGAGTATAACGGAGGGACGATCTTAAATACTTATTCTACCGGGAACGTGGCAGGAACCAGCAACTTTGGAGGGCTGATAGGGAGAAATGGTTATGGCTCACCCGTGACCAATTCTTTTTATGATCAAAATACAAGCGGTCAAAACGATAATGATAATCGCGGGACCCCCCAGACCACTACGCAAATGAAGCAGCAGGCTACTTACTCTGGATGGACGTTTGGTGATGGAAATGGTGGGTGGGTTGCTTTTGAAGGGAGTCAATACCCTCACCTCGATTGGGAATGGTCGCAGAATATCACGACACTCCTCCAACTCCAGAACATGAACCTGAATCTTTCCGCATCTTACACACTCGCCAACGACATCGATGCCAGTGCAACAGCCTATTGGAATGCCGGCGCCGGATTTGATCCGGTGGGGGATGGTACAAACATGTTTTTTGGTGATTTCATCGGGAACCATCACACCATCTCGGATCTTTATATCAACAGGCCCACCGAGAACTATGTCGGGCTTTTTGGTGCAACGAACGGTGATAAAGATATCTCGAATGTCGGTTTTATCGGGGGAAGTATCACCGGCCAGGATGCTGTCGGATTCCTTGCTGGCCAGGCGAATTACGACGGCAAACTGGTCTCAAATGCCTATTCGACGGGCGGGACTGTTTCGGGACGGGACAGTGTTGGTGGTCTGATCGGTTGGGTCTATCACGTGGATCTGGAAAATTGTTATTCGACAAACGCTGTAAGCGGACGGTTTCAGGTGGGCGGTCTTGCCGGCGGTTCGGATGGATGGGGCAGACATATTTATAATTCTTATGCGACCGGCAATGTAACGGCAACTGGAAACCGCGTCGGCGGATTGGTGGGAAATATCTGGTACCACATTACCGTCGACAACAGCTATGCGACTGGAAATGTGATCGGCGCGGACGAAGTGGGCGGTTTTGCGGGTATGCTGGCGGGCGGCAGTTCGGCGTCTCATAGCTATTCCACCGGGCATGTGACGGCGACCGGAGGCAATGTCGGCGGTTTCAGCGGGCTTATGAACAACCCATATGGCGCCGGTTCCGTATCGAACTCTTACTACGATTCCGAGACCTCGGGCATGAGTAACAATGACGGTCGCGGAACGCCAAAGACCACAGCCGAGATGATGCAGCAGGCGACATTTTCAGGCTGGGATTTTGATGCGGACGGAGTGAGCGCCGGACATAATGGCGTCTGGATCATGGCGGGGCTGCCGCATCTGCAGATGGAGTGGACCGATACCATCACCAATGTCACTCAACTTCAGATGATGGCACTCGATCTTGATGCTTCCTATACCCTCGGGAATGACATCGATGCCTCGGATACCGCCAACTGGAACGCCGGAGCAGGGTTTGATCCCGTGGGGGATGTGTATGGTGAATTTGATGGTTCTTTTGATGGGGCATTTTTCTCCATCGATCATCTCTCGATTGATAGGAATGAAGGCGATCTTGGGCTCTTTGCAAGGGTCTCCTCGGGCGGTGATATTAGAAATGTTGTTCTGAGTGAAGTTTCTGTGACTGGTTCCGAGTACAATGTTGGGGCGCTCGTTGGTCATAACATGGGGAGCATTTCGAATGTTTTTTCTAGCGGAGCGGTTGAGAGTGCATCGGGTCATGTGGGAGGACTCGTAGGGGCGGGCGTGGGGACCATTGAAAGATCAGGCAGTAGCGCTAACGTGATCGGACGCGATGGAATCGGAGGTTTGGTCGGAAGAAGCGACGGCACAGTTCAATCTTCGTATGCTACGGGGAATGCAACGGGCGAATCTCATGTCGGAGGTCTTATCGGGGCAGTCTGGCAACAAAGCGGTCCAGGTCTCGTCATTAATTCCTATGCGACGGGAAGTGTTGTTCTCGTTGGCGGTACTGGAGCTGGTGGATTGGTAGGGGCCGGAGATGCAAGCATCACAGGCTCATACTTTACGGATGCAGCTCACAATAACGGATTCGGGATTCTTGTGACGGATGCCGAGATGAAGCAATCCTCCACGTTCTCCGGCTGGGATCTCACAAGCACCTGGAAGATCTATGAAGGATACACAGCCCCTCTTTTAAAAACCTTCCTGACACCATTGACGGTGACGGCGAATTCGGCCACGAATACTTATAACGGTTCTACGACTGTTCAGGGGAACGGGGTGACGTATTCGGCGACTCCTTCTTCGGAGCTTTTGGGCACGGTAAGCTTCACCAGCCCCAGCAAGAATGTCGGCACTTATATCGGAGGTCTCACGCCCGGCGGGCTTTATTCCACCCAGCAGGGTTATGACATCACGTTCGTAGCGGGAGACCTCACGATCACTCCCAGGACTCTGACGGTTACGGCGGCGGGTGTGAACAAGACCTATGACGGGACCACGGCTGGCAGTGTTATTCTTTCCGATAACCGTGTTGCGGGGGATGTGCTGACGGATGCTTATACGGCAGCGGCGTTTGCCGACAAGAATGTAGGTGCAGGGAAAGTCGTGAGTGTCAGCGGTCTTTCGATCAGCGGAACGGATGCCGCCAATTACTCGCTTGCTTCCACGAGTGCGGTAGCGAGCGCGAACATCACCGCAAAACCGATCACTCTCTCCGGGATCACGGCTTCGGATAAGGTTTACGATTCCACGAGAGATGTGGCCATTTCAACCGCGGTGGCGACATTTGCAGGCAAAGTTGCCGGAGATGATCTGACGGTTTCCTCAAGCGGATTGTTCAGTGATAAGAATGCTGCCAATGGCAAGACGGTGATTTTGACGAATGTGCTGGGTGGCGCCGACCTTGGGAATTACACGATCTCGCAGCAAGGCACCACGACAGCGGATATCACTGCGAAGGCGA
>CAZSFZ010000011.1:44820-63246 GCA_964606385.1 uncultured bacterium | reverse complement strand
GACTGACCGCTTTTACCGCCCACGGTTTCCTCTCTTCGTGATACGCGATCAACATAACCTCGAGTCCTTTCTCACAACGCTTTTAAATCCAGCAAAACGCAAAATGGAATAGAGCTTCCGCACAGCCACATCCCCGCAACCAGTTTTGCGCTCGTCACTCATATTTTGTATTCTCGCGTTTGTCCAACCTCTATCGGAAGTGTAACCGCATTCATTTCCTCTGTCAAATTTTCATGTGCTATATATTGCTATAAGATGAGCTGGCGATTTAATAAGAGAATGTTAAAACGTTTTAGCAATAAAATATTTATTTATGTTTTTTAATCTTTGGTCTTCCAGGCTGCTGTATCGATGTTATTGGGAGGCTTATGCCGCCACAGAAACAGATTGCTGGGCAAGGACTTCGCCGATCAAAGCCTTGATGAGCACGACCGTACTGGCCTTGCCTGCGTCAAAGAAAATGCTGTTTTCATAGACCGGAATATCCCCTTGCACCAGCTGCTTCAAAAGCTCGGGCGTAAGCGCGGCAAGGAGGCGCACAAAAGCCCCTTCCTCCACGGAGCCTTTCTCGTACACGCTGATACTGAACCCTTGTTTTGCGTATTCGTTCAAACGGGCCAGCAACCCATCATCCGCAAGATCAGCCATGCGGACGGCAATAGCGGTATGCTGCGGGTTTAAAGCCTTGAGCCGTTCAACATCAAGCGCGGACACATCCGAAACGGGCTCGGTCCCGACTTTCCCGGCAAAGTCCGCGTCCTTGTAAACGATGACCTTGCCGGAGAGATTCGAGATCAAGAGCTCATCGAACACCCGGGTCCCCTTGTGGCCTTCGAGCACCTGAAGCGCCGCAGCTCTCAAAGCATCCTTCATCGCGGGATCCTCGATCAGCATATTCCCGCGCGCCATGGCAAGAAGCGCCAGAATGACCTCGATCTGCCACGCGTAACGCGCGGCATCCAGGGCTTTCATAGCTTCCACGGTCGCCTCGTAGGCCATAAATTCATTACCTCCGGCCACGTGAACACGCTCGTGGACCAGCGCTACCGCAAGGTCGTTCACCACCTGATCCATCATCGCCTGCCGTTCCCCGGCCGGAATATCAAGCGCCTGGATCGATTCAAGAGTTTCTTCCAGTTTCTTGCTGTTCAGAACGATCTTTCCCTGGGTTTCATTGAAATATCCCTTTTTATCCCGGAGCAACTCGTCATAATTCACAGCCCCCTCAACCGACGTCCTGAGGTCGATCGGAACCGGCGGCGCACTCACCAACCCCAACCTGTCCGCCTGCGCCACGGCCCGACCCAAGACCTGATCTGACGTTACCGCGGCATACCCAACCGCCGGTCCCCGCAGTTCCGAACGGACTTGCACTGAATTTTTAAGAAGGGTATCTACATCTGCCTCATAAGTCCGGAATGTCCGCCCGTCCCGAGCATAGTCGGAACCTTCTGGTTTAAATCCAAGCCTCTCATAAAGCCTTATCGCGCCTGCGTTGCTCGTTTCAACACCCAGCCGAATAACTTTTAATCCTGCCCTCATGGCGCGTAGCGCCAGTTCATGCATCATGGCAGCCCCTTTACCACCCTTTTGATGCTTTTGAGTAATTCCAAAATTCATTAAAAAAGCTCCTTCATGCCGGTCAGGCGAGGCAATGACAAACCCAACGATCTCGCCTCCTGTTTTTAATACAAAACTCAAGCGGGTCGAAGCATCCGCCTGAACGACGCGCAAATTCGCCTCCAAAGGAACATCTGTGAGATCGCCGGCCTTTCCAACTTCATCACTAATGGCCTGCACGGCCTGCATCGTGGCCTTATCAGAAGCCATCAGATCCTTATAATCGAACCCATCCAATCCAACAACGGGCTTTGTTCTAATAGGCGCGTACTCACTGCGGAATTGCTCCAGGTACTTTTGACTGAATGTGTCGATGTCAGGCGAGGAAAGAAGCATATCTTCGGCTATTTTAAAAACTCGGGTAGCCCATTTTTTAAGATTGGCTTTTATTTCTGCGGCTTGTGCCGGTGTCACGGCCCATTCGGGATACAGCGGGTCCTGGAGATTTCGAGCGACCTTATCCAGATATCCCGGCAGATATTCAGACTGGATCTTGGCAATGTACCTGCGGATCAAAACCCGCTTGCCCGCTTCATCCGTAGCGGCCAGCGCCCTCCATTCGGGAGAAACATAGATCTCGCGCAAGAAGGAATGAAGTTCGGCACCGATCAACGCTGCCTTTTTCGCTACAAAATCATTCTGATCCCGGAATCCGTAGATCCTGCCGTCGTAGTCAAAGGCATTGATATTGTCGAGATCGTGGCCTTCCTCATGGATCGCCGTATGTTCCCCGTGATCTTTAAGCATAAACGTGTAACGCAAATACTGCTGCGGCCGTCCGAAGGGTTCACTGGCCCCCGACTCGCCATCCTTGATCATAAATTCCGAAGGCAAATGAGCCGGATCAAGCAGGATGTTCCCCCCGACACCATCCGCCATAGGTTTAAATGTCGCGTGCATCAGGGCCTCGGCATCAAGACCGTATTTTGAAATAAGGTTATCCAACGAATCATCCAGGTTTGCCAGGATCCCGTCCACGGCCCTGCGTTTTTCGGCGACGTCAGTCGAATTCAGCAGCCGGAGCATCGCATCCATTTCCTTGTGTTCAACCCTCCGGACCGCAAAGCGCAATTTAAACAATTCCTGCTGCGCTGCTTCAGGCCCGATCGCGGCCTCAAGAACGCCTTTCAGCGCAAGCATCAGCGTGCTTTCATAATCCGCCCAATTCTCAGCTGCCGCAAGCGCGTCAAGATCCTTCGTTGCGGTTTCGGAAAGCACCGTGTCAAACAACGGCCGGGTGGCGATCCACGGACTTTGTTTTTCAGCACGCCCCGCAGTCAGAACACCCTGGACTCCCGTCAGAAGCGCTTCTCCAGCCTTTGCGTCGACTCCCTTCATTTTTTTTGGATCTAACAGTTCACTTTCAGAGACAAGGAACCGGATCGAAAAATGATCGGACAGATATTTGCGAAGCGCTTGATCAGCCATCGCGGCAGCCCTAAGAACTTTTGCCGCCTCACGCGCGAGAGCCCCCCGTTTTGCGACCGCATCATGGCCACCTTCGAGCAACCGTGCAAGCACCAGGTACCAATCCCCTTGTCGCGCATCTTGCGCAGGTGTGATCTCAACCACAAGCTCGACTGCAAAACGCGCATAATCCGCTTCGCTCATACTCTGACGAATTGTTTCAAGTGCTACTTCCAGCCTGTTTTTATCCGCTGCGCGATCATTCAGCAATGCGATCAGTTTAGCTTTTCGATCTTCACGAGTCGCCTCAGAAAAATCTTCAGCGGTGGCAAATATGGCTTTGAGCTCTTCTGGGGAATAGTCGTGCCAGTGCAAAAGATCATGGACTGTCCGGCTATTGCGGATAACGTCCATCACGGTTTTCCGGTCAAGGTGCTGCATCAAAAAGATCACCGCGTCTGCGGCGATGTCCAACGCTGCCGCATCCAGATTCCGGCTCGAAGAACCGTAGCTAAGGAGTTTCTTTTTAATGATCGTCCAGTTGTAAATCTCAGATTCCTCGTGATCGTAAATACGGGCAGCCCCTTGGGCGAGGAACGTCATGATTTCTTCATTTGCGGGATCCGTATTGGAGCGGCCGATCTCCGGCCTCGGGAAAAGAAGATGGTTTTCCTCGTGAAGATAAGACTGTGCTTTCCAGGCTTCATGCACGACAAAAAGACCCGTCATTTCAAAAATACGCGTTGCAGTTCTCTTGCTTTTTGAAAAATCATGCGAGATAAATGTCTCGGCGCCGGATTCCGCAGCCCAGTTGCCGCCGATGAACCGCCAGTAAACACCCAATTTTCTTGACGCATCGCCCCGTAAAGTAAGGGACGGGATCGGATCATCCAGATAGCCATGTTCCAGACGCCACCGACGATTCTCGCGGACGCGAATAACGCGCCCCTCAGAGTCCTTGAGTTCCCAATCCTTTTCAGCCTGGGCTCTCGCATCAACATAGGAGAGAGCCGGCGTTTGCAGCATTAATCTTGCGATATATGCTTCTTTCGCATCAGGAAGATCCACAGCTTCAGACCCCCGCTGATAATCGAAAATAACCGCGTCGTGCGTCCCGTCCCGAAGACCCGCCAACAGCAGTTCCGTCATTTGTTTGATCGCTAATTCGCGGTCACGTTTTTCAACGCCGCGATGTCCCGGCACACGGGATCCTCCATCCACGAGAAATTCCGCGGCCCTCTTACAGTGATGTCGAGCCCATGAGGGATGCTTCTTCGCATCCTGCATGTGAGCCACCACGGGATTGTGTTCTCTATGGCTCATCCTCTGGAGGCGCTGGTATTGGAAAAGGTCCCAGAAATCCGCCTTACCTGTCAGAAAGCGGAGCTGTTCCCGCATTTTATTAACTTCCGAGTCATCAGGTGTATTCCCGTTATGATTTTGTGCCCACGCTTTTTTCCATGATTCTAGGATCTCGGCTTCATGTTTCCCCATTTCATCCTGCAAAGTCAAACGCATTTCCAGTCTGGCCAAATCACCTGCCACAGCCTCGCGTAACCGACTGCCCCAGAATCCAAGCGCTCTTCCCACAAGATTTCCCTGGGAGCTCCTCCCGACTAGCCCTTTGATTGCTGCAAGTTTTTCCTTCAGACTGGGCTCAGAATTCCAAGGATCTACCGCTTGTTTTTTACGTTCCTTAAGCCAGGCCGCATACGCTTGCTGAACAGCGGGATTCCTTTCTAGGAGCCTTTGGATCAGCACATCGGGAGTCCACTCCATAAATTGCCGCATTTTTGATCTCAGAGGACGCGGCCCGTGCACTCCCATAGCATCCCAGACAGCGTCCATAAGACTCCGCGTGACGGGATCGTGCATCTGCGGCAATTGTGTCGCCACAGCCACCGGATGTGTCACATCCTCCGTTGAATCGATCTTCCTACGCGCCTCCGGATCCGTACGCCGGTGAAACGCTTCAGCAAGTTTTTCAAAACCAGCTGCCCCTTGAGCATGCATCTTGGCAACAAATCCCGCCTCCCGGATCCTCAGCAGAATATTCTCTTCGGCAACACTGGACTTGTTCTGCTCCCACCAAACCAGAAATCCCTCATGCTCCTGAGGCGGCAGGAATAACAAAACCTCCTGCATCAGCCGTTGGATTTCACCCCCATGATTTAAACGGCGGACATCCTCAGCGGCCCTTCCTGATGCAGTCTCATCCGTTTGTTCCGTGTAGTTCGCCATTTGGCTGAGAGCATAGGCAAACTGCTGACCTTCGACCACTTGATAGCGATAGCGCTCCTCATCCGGAAGTTCGGGGCCATCGTCAAATTTTTGGACCACAAGGATTTGCTCGATCGCGGGATCGAACTGCGAAGCGATCCGAAGCTCGATAGTACCGTCCTGACGATAGGCCTGACGAACACCCCGCGGCAGACGGACTTCAAGATGCAACTGTCCCGGCAATTCAACCATAACCGCCTTGCCCCCGATACGAAGTTTTCCGGCAAGGTCCCGGCGGCCCGCTCCGGCGATATCCCAGGTCAGAGGGCTTTCCAGACTTCCGTCCAGTGACACAAGAGCGCTAAATGCCCCGGCCTCGCTGATCGGTGAATCTCCGAAAACCCGGATCTCAGGTGCTACCGATCCCGCTATTTTATCGATCTCCAAGGTCACCGCTTCATAATCCCGCAGAAGATTCAATTCGGCAAACGTCTCTGGCTGGTTACCGGAAACGCCCTCAAATGTGACCGTCCCGCCTTCCCGGACCGCACGCAACGAGATGATGCGATAGATCGGGTCTTGGTTGCTTATTTCATAAACAACGCGGCCCTCCGTGATCTCAAGCCAAATCATGCGGCCGTGAATGTCGGGCACCTCCACCTTCCAAACGCCCTGGAGATACCTCACGCGAGCGCTTTCGATGCCGACCCCCTTCAATTTGGCCCGGACGCGATCCGCGGAGTCATGGAACTCTAAAACCCCATCTTTTTCTGTCAGCATCCGGCTTTTCATAAGAGCCGCGAGATCAACGCCTTTCTGATCCGGCTTCAGGTCCAAAGCTCCCACAACATCCAAAAACTGTTTCACGCTTGTGACATCCATAATTCCACGAACCCCTTGAAAAGTCGAGAACATGCCCTGGAACAGATCCCATGTTCCGTATCCGCGATCCACAAGCTCCATGATCTGTTCAAGGCTCTGAATTTCGACAGTAGGCTCATGAGCCTTGATGGCGGCCTGAAGTTCCAGCGCTTGCACGATGGCCGCGCCATCCTTATTCTGAGAAACCCGCAAACGGATGATCTCGATCTCTTGGCCTGCTACATCCGGTCGTGAAAGCAACGCCCCGGGGCCTTCGGTGAGATCCTGAACTTGAGCCGCCATCGCGGTAAATTGCCCCGTTACAAGCGCCCGAACGGCAACCGTCCGGAGAAGATCCTGCCAGATCTGAGGAACGCCCTGGAGCGGCACTGCGACGGTATCTGGAAGCCCTAGCTCCTTCCGCGCAATGTCCGTACGGATACGATTAAAATTCGGATCATTAATACTCTCCGAAGCCACAACCGCCGCCGCAAGAGCGATCTTCAAGGCCGCATCGTCCGGTCTTGCTTTGTCCGATGAGAGATTCAAATGTGATACGCCTGTATCATACTGTCGAAGCGCGGTCCAGAACGTCCACAAATTCAGCCCCGCAAGATCCGATGCGCTGCGGCCCAGAACACGAGCCGTCCATGCGATAGCGCTTTGCTGAACCGCCCGGTAATCCGTCAGATGGGTCAGATGCGTGATCTGGGTCTCATCCATCCCGCTTAGATAATGCATGGCCTCCGAGCTAAGCCCGCTCCCGAACGTCCTTACCAGAAGATCGTGCTTTTGCTCGCCCGACCCCAGCGTCCGGAATTCCTGCATGAACGACTGATAGGAATCCACATTACCGGCAAGCCGCATCAAACTCGAAACATCGGTTGCAGTCAACCTGCCGGTGTCGATAAGGTTCTGAACATTCAGCGCCGTATGGAACTTCGCCCCGTCCCTCAATCCTTCGGGAAGCCCGTACTGGCTTGAAAAAATATCCGCCGAAAATTGCGCTGCCGATCCGCCCTGCTGCATCATCATGTTGATATCCGCGGAAATCTGCAAGAGACCGGACTCCGTCCACTGGAAATTCAAATACGGCATGGCAAGCAGCCCTCGCGCATTCGGATCCGCAAGCAAAGGACTCAGATCAAGTTGCAGACCGCTGCCCTGCATACCGTTTAAGGTTCCGTAAACTTGAGTGGTCCCTTCGCCCCAATGCACGGGAACAGCCGTTGGATTGGCTACACCGACATGGCGGCCCAAAAGCTGGCCATTACTCCCTTTTGCCATGAGGCTTTGCGTGGCTTGGGCGCTTAGCTGGACCGTTGCAACCCTTGCGGTTTGTCCTGTATACCCTTCTAGCGGAGCGGTCCAGCGGGTATCCTGAGGAAGGATATCCCCCGCAAAACGCATTGCGATCGAGATCATCACGCGCGCCCTGACCACCGAATCCGTAATCTCACCCAGACTTCCCTGGAAATATTTCTGGTAAAGCGGATCGTTGGGATTAATGCCACGATAACCCATCAACTCTTTTGAGAGCACCTGGCAAAAATCCAGTCCCGCCTGCAACCGGGCCTGAACGCTCTGACTCAACCGCTTTCCGGAATTCGGGTCATTGAGGAACTTCGAAAACTCATCCGTAGCGGTTTTGACCCGTCCTGCGGTGATCCCCCGAACGAGGTCCTTGCCTTGCGAAAACTGGGACGCCGATTCCATCCCGGCTTCACCCTGCCAATGGCGGTGGAGATGCTCGCCAAAAGCCCGGATCAGCGCGATGTCCGCAACATTCCCCAAACGAACCGCTTCCTGGTAAGCGCCGCGGACCGGATCGATCAGAAGGCGGAACGTCCAGAACTGTTGCAAGAGGGATTGCGCGGTCGCATCCTTTTCTCTTGCTGTTGTGATCCAAGTCGAAAGCAGCCAGGTTTCCTGAAGGCTAAGCGCGCCGGGCGTCCGGACTTTGCTTAAGAGAGTCACGGGATTGACCTCTTGGCCACACGTGGCTGTTTTTTTCAACGAGATCTCCGAACCATCCGCATTAGTAAAATATCGAAGACCGGCTGCCGCAGAACCTTTCAACTGCCCGGCAAAATAGGTCTGCCAGGCCCCAAGGCGCTTGAGACCCGCATCGCCCTGGAACATATTGAAAAGCTGGTCGGTCTGGGCGCGATCCACAAAAGAGACCATGTGACTCTCATACCGCTGTCCCGACCCGCCGAAAATGGTGCGGCCGACACGCCACAAACTCTGCGCCGCCTGCGCTTCCGACAATGTTCCGTCAAAAAGAAGCATCGTCGCCTTGCTGACCTGGTAGTCCACACCGGTCAGTGCCTTTTGGGTAGATAAAAGCACCGCTGGGCCTTCATTCGCTGCTTTCTCGAAACCCTTTCGGATCCCCTTGATCTGACTATCCTCCGTCCGACCGTCGACAACGAAAAAGTTCTTACCATTGACAAGCTCGAACTGTCTTGTAGGATTCGCCGCATTCCATTTCTGGACCGCATCCCGCAAAAAGATCTCAACCTGCCGGATCTGGAATGTCGATTCAAAACCTGCGATCACGGGGCTTCCCTTTCCAAAGCGGATCGCAAGATCCCCGGCCGCGGTCCCGAAGCGGACGCCCATCATGTAAGAAATAATGATGTCGGCCATCAATTGGTAGCGGGCGCTTTCGCTCTTGGTTTTTGCAAGTTCCTGCACGCTAAAGGTATGCGCGGGATTCTTGGCATGATCGGTGCCGAAAAACTTGTGGAAAGGCGTCAGCATCTCGATCAGGAAACCACCGGTCTCGTAGTTAGCATCCCGCACGGCATGGATCATCCTGCCCATCATCACGGAAAGCGGCGTTACAACCCCCAGCGCCGTACCGGACATACCGGTCGGACGTGCTGCTCCGGCCGTGGTCACAAAAAGGTCGAACATACTCACTGCGGTCACAGTCGATGTCAGAGAGATATTTTGGACATCAGTTTTAAGATGCGGGCGGATCTCCTCGACCTGCAAACGGTACAAATTGAATTGAGCGACCTGGTCGGCCGTTCCTTGAGTGCCGCTATTAGTCAACTTGGCAAATTCCGCCATTTTGGTTTCTGCATACTTGTGAGCGCGGCTCAAAGTGCGGGCCACGCTGATCAGCCAGGCCGTATCTTCGATGATCTGATTGATCTGGATCGTTCCGAAGGAATCCACGGGATGATATTGCCCGCCGTAAAGCTGGACACCGTTCCTTCCGAGCATAAAGCTGATGATCGACCCGGGGTCTCTCGCATCAAAGACCGCTGCTTTGAGGATCGAACGAACCTCGGAAGTAAAAAGAAGTTCCGTCGGCTTGCCCCCGATCGCTTTAGCGGCCTGCGCAACCGACTCCTGACCTAAAATGAAATCCCGGATCTTGTCGATATTCGAGATCTTGATGATCTCGCGGCGCTCATTCACAAGAACCGCCATGACGCCTTTTTTCCCGTCTCCGACAAGTTTGTTAAACGTTTCCTCGCTGGAGGTGACACGGATCTGGCGCGCCGCATCAAAAACTCTCCCTTGATTATGATCGAGATCGAAAAAGAGAAGCTTGTCCATGATCTTTGCCGTTTCATCCAACACCTTAAAATTCCGGAGAGCATCCTCGGCCGAGCGGACAGTGCCTCCCACGATAAAATACATAGGATTCGCGCACTGGTGGACTTCATCAAAAAGCCGGGTCGAACTCTGGAAAGCCTTCAAGAACGGCACCAGCAGGGATCGGATCTCACCATTCTCACTGGACATAATACTGTTCTGAAGCTGGGCGACCGCTTCCCGGCTCGCGACCACCACATAAGTTCTCTTATCGCTAAGAATGCGGATAAAAGCGCGCAGGGTCGTGGGATCTTTCCCGGCATTTTCGGCATACAGGTCTCCGTTAACGAATTGCTTACCCGAAACAGCCTCAAGGAGTTTCGTGTAGTTCGCGTCCTTGTAATACTGTTCGGCCAGAGCTCTGTTCGAGACAAGGATCAGGTTCACATTCCCTGTCACCGCGGTCAGCATAATGGCCAGCGCCGACTTTCCGCCTCCCATCGCGAGATTAAGTGCCTCGGCATTCCGGTCCATCGTGTTTTTCATGGCCTGATACGCCTCACGCTGGGGCGCCAGGAACCACCAGCCTTTGCCATCACTCAATTTCCCCATAGCGTTCTGGATGAGCAAGAGGTCCCATCCCTGCTTCATTTGAACCTCGGTCAGCATCAACCGTGGATCATAGATCTTAAACCCTTCTTTTGAAAAAAGCTGGAAATACAAAGTTTTAAATTCGGCGGCATTTTTTGCGCCTCCCGTCATGGCTTGTTTCGCCACGATATGACGCACCATCGCGAGAAACCCGTTCGCGTCCATCCCGCTATTGGCAAGGAATGTCATGCGCAGGGCAGACAGTGCCTGCTCCGCGTTCACTTTCGAAAGAGAATATTGAGAAAATATTTCCGTCAACTTCTCAAAAAAGACAACGGGATTTGCCTTGTTCGTCGCGCGGTTCTGAGTCCAGCTGTTGAATTCCTGCACGACTTTGCCAAGGATCGCCGTGATATGCTGCGCATCCGTCCCTTTCAGATTCGCTTCCAGGACTTTTTTCGCTTCCGCCCGGAAAGCCTGATCTCCGATCGCACGGTTTATATAATGAGACTCCCAAAGCTGAAATGCTGCCTCGATCCGTCCCTGAAGGATCATGGGGGCCATCAGTTTCAAAAGCCCGCCCAAAACGGGATCCGTAAATTTTGCGTTCGCATCAGCTTCGATTTGTATCTTGAGCGCCGTAAGGGCCTGGAAATCGGCCATGAGGGCATCCTTGATGGCCGCACCCGTCGAAAGCCCCTTGCCTTCTGAATATCGGGTCCAAAGGAACGCCGCGATCCTCTCGATCCTGCCTTGCTCCCCTTTTTGCCCCTCAAAAATAAACCGTCCGGCTTCGGCTCCTTTCAGGATCACCTGGAGGTCATTGTCCGTAAATTTCACTCCGGGGAATGCTCTTTCGGCGATCGTTCGTAATCCCGCGATGTCTTTTGCTGTGCCGGCGTCAGTCAGGAAGCCATCCACCATTTTGGCTTGCGCGCTGAGGATCATGACCACGCGATGCAGCACATACTGGCTCTCATTCTTAAGCCCCGCATCCGTAAGTCGCATACCAAAAAGCTTGACCTCTTGCCCGTTTTTCACATCGATAAGACGCGCCTCACCATTTTTTTGAATGTCAGCGAGCGACGTAGCTTTTAACTTTTCCAGGAATGCTTTCTGCGCCGCGGGAACTTGCTGATGATTCCGCAAAGCATCCTTGGCTACTTCGACTAACTTCGCCCGAAGGGTTCTTACAGCCTTAAGGAGTTCCGGATTATCAATCGGTTCGAGTTTGCCTGTGGCATCCTTTTGGATGTGGTCAATGGCGAGCAGATTGACTTTAGCTGATGTCATTTCAAAACGCCAACGACCGCTGTTTAAATTCTCAGCCAGAACATTCAGCTCGATCCCGAATACCGAGTTGAGCGTGTCCACGAGGGACGCCCGGAAAGCCCGGCCGTCCAGACTGTTCCCGCGCGCGTCCTTGACAACCTCAGCCCCTTGGGCGACGCTCACCAGATACCGGGTTAACAGCTCAAATGCTTTTCCATAAGCCTTCGCCGTAGCGGTCTGTTCAAGCGCGTTCGATTTTCCGGCCCACCGCGCCATAACCTGCAACAGCGTGCCATTTGCGGGAAGCAGTGCGATGATCACAAAAAGACGCCATGTGATCTTTTCACCTTCAGCTACATTGAGCCAAACAGGCAACGCCCCGGTAAAAAACGCCTTAAAGGTGTCGCTTCGGAACTGATTAAAAAGGTGGAGCCCAACGACGGCGTCCCAGTTGCGGACCATCCCGTTCGTGAGTTCGCTGATGACATTAAGGACATTCTGCGTAAGGATCACGCCGTTCTTAAATGTCACCGTCGCTTTTTCCGTATCAAGCGCGCCGCGGTAAACGGCACGGTTAAATCCTTTCACTCCGCCGTAAGCCGCGATCAAATGTCCCGCGATCGCGTTGCGAAGCGAACCGGCGATAAGCATCTGGCCAAGCGCCCCGGAAAGCTTGACGCCGTTCTGTTTTGCCCACATCCCGAAATTCAGCCCTTCGGCGCTCTTATCCAGGGAATTGAAAAGGAACTGGAGAGCGGCTTTGTCCTTCCTTAAGGAGAACTGCTGCAGAAGCTCCGCGGCGATAAAGGACCGGGCTTCTTGTCCCGCGATCACATAAACAACCGAGGTCAGGAATTCGATCGGAATACCGCGGCCGCTTGTAACAAGCCCTAACAATCCCTCCGCGGTCCTGGGAAGATTAGAAAATTCTCTGCCAACGGCCTGACTTAAGATCCCGGATTTTTCCCATGCGGTCAGTAGGGCTTTTGCAGTGGCGGTCACGTTAAAATCAGTGGGTAATGTCATGGCCTTCCGGATAAGTGAAAGCCTCTGACCGAGGGCGCTTTCTTTATCACCCGCCGCAGCGATCGCTTGATCGATCTTAGCAAGCGCTGTCGCAAGATCCTTGCCGCGGTAAGCCGCGACGCCGTCCCGGATCAACCCCTGAAATTCATCATAAGTCAGTGTTCCCACCCGCTCCATCACGAGAATATGGGCATCGACCTTGAAATCCACAGCAGTGAGCGCGGCCAGCACTGCGGATTTTGCGGTCACCAGTTGTTCGGCGGCCGATTTGCTAGCATCCTGCAGCTTCTGATCGCCCAATTTTTGGGATGCGGCTTTTATTGCCGCGTCACGATTATTGACAGCCTGGACAAAGTTCTCCAGAAGCGGCCGGAGAGCCGAATCATTCAAGAGATGCCGCGAAAGTTCCCGGATCGCTGTTACGTTATATGTCTCAATCGCTCTGATGAGATCATTCTTGAATTTTTCCGCTCCCTGTTTGGAGAAAATGGAGACGCTCGTCAAATTGAAAAATGTCTCGGCATTCGCAGTTCTTCCGGCTCCCAACTCCAATGCCACGAAAACCGTCAAAACCATCTCAGATAAGGCCTTCGCGTACATCTGTTCATAAGTCATGAACCATGTCGCTTTTCCGTTTTCCTTGGCATTCCACTCGCCGGACGCGTATTTCTTGGCAGCTTCAGTTCTAATTGCAGCTTCTAAAGCATTCAGGCCCGGCGTCAAGCCATCGGCTGCAAGCTGGCGTGCGGCCAAAACACATCGCAAAGCCTTGCCGTATTCTCCTTTTTCAAGGGCTTGCTTTGCGGCCGTAAATAAACTGTTAAGCGTTTCGCCGGGGGCAAGCTTAATAGCGGCCTGTTCGGTCGCTGTGTCATTGAGCATCTTTTGCGCGTTGAGCTGTGCTGCTTCACGGATGAATAGGTCACCAAGATTTGTGGCTTGCTTCGGCACCAGAAAGATTGCATAACTCGCAAGTTCCGCGGCAAGTTTGTCGCCCTCTCCGCTCCAGGAGGTCTCAAGCATCGAGGCCGGCATCAGGAGGAACGAGAGGATCATCCTCGGTATCCCGAGAGTCTGAGTGACATAATCCTGCTGTTGCGCATGATCTCCTTCCTTGCCTCCAGGCTGTGCTTTTCCCGATAGCGAAGGCAACCGTTGGATCGGCTGGACGACCATGTTAAAGAGGATCAAATGATCGATCTTATTAAGCACCATCGCTCCGAATGTCGATGAAGCGCCTGCCTTACCGAAGATCAATCCGGCTTTTTCGGGACTGATCATATTGGCAATACCCCGGAAGAATCCGCCGTGGCCGAAGGCCTCGCCCGCACGCCCGCCGTAAGACACGCCAAAAAGCCCCATGACTTTCCCAAGAAAGATGTCGTGGACCATGCGGTCACGGTCGAAAAGACCGCCTTGCTTGTCCGATAAAGCAAAGTTCGCCTTGATCACACTCACGAGATGATCAAACCACCCAAGACCTTTTGTGTGTCGCGCGTCCCCTTTTGCGCGGGTTATAAAATCAAGACCATGATCCATCCAAAGGGCGGCGGAAACCGTCGGAAACATGCGGAACCAGAGAATGCTTCCCATCGCGTTCTTCCAGAAGATCTCAGAGCTCGTCTTTCCGGCGAGCAGCAAGGCATCCGCAGCATATCCCTGTTGTATCAGCCGGCCTGCAAATTGTGTCGCGATATCGTTCCCACCATCGAGTAGTATTCCGGCCTTTACCTTGGCAAGATCAGTCGCAAATTTCGCATTCATGTAACCGGCTGCAGCACGCAGGACAAAACCAGCGATCACAAGGGCCACACCAATACGTACAAGTTCTTTTTGATCGTTTAAATTCCCGTAGATCACAAGCCCCACCCCTGTCCAACTCATTACCATTCCGGCGAAATAAAGAGGCTTGAATGCGGTGGAGAGTTTGCCAAGGACCGTTAAATTCCCGCACATGAACGGCAGTATCTTTCCGGCCACAAGAACGCCCAAAAAGATCCGCACGCTCATCATTTTCCAGATCGGATCTTTTTGCCCGCTCGCAAGCGCATAGATCACACTCCCGGCAGCGAAAGCCCCCGTGCCCACAAGCGCTGCCAGATAGACCACTTTGCCCGCGCTCATCAATCCCTGGCCCATTAATTCCCGAACTGTCACCTTGGTGGCAAGTCGCGCCGCCTCACTTCCGGCCTGGGCAACCCCCGCCGCGCGCAGAACCGTTACTGCATTTGCGATGCTCGGAACCACGATCAGTCCGGCCACGATCACCACAATCCCAACCACCCTGAGCGGTTTTGCCCAGGTGGTGTGGCGTACTGCAGGGATATAAGAAACAACGACACACGTGAGACCGATTCCAACCACACTCACCACAGCTATGGCTGTCGCCCTGTTAGCGAACATAGCAGACCCCGTTTTCAGGAGAGCCCTACCAACACCCTTGCCCATTTCGGACACGAACTGCCACGCCCCGGCCGCCATACCGGCATAGGCAAGATATCCTCCATAGGTACCTAACCACATTAGAGGCTTCATCCAGCTATCAGAACCATCCAAAGACGGCCCGGCCAAAGTCAAAGCCGTGCGCGACAATTGGAAATTAAAACCGGCAGTACCGAGCCCCGCAAGAATCCCGTTCAAGGTCAATACACCGCTTGATCCTGCGACGAATGCCGCAGGCAAGGCAAAAACACCGGCAGCCGCAAATGAAACGGCAGTATAAACCAAGAACGCATCGGTATAGCTGCTTGCCGCGAAGCCGTTCGCGGCATAACTCCCGAAAGCGCAAAGACCAAATCCGATCCCGGAATAAACGGCGATATGAGTACCAATCCCAAATAACGCTGCGAGCGTTGCTCCCGCGCCCGTAGCGGCCGCATACCCCCCCAAACCGCCCGTAAAATAAGTCACCGCCACGGCCGCCACAACCACTCCGACGGCGGCTACACCACTCCACACGATCTGACCAACCGACATGGCTCCCCAAACTCCAAATCTCTGATTCTGGACAACCTGGGTGGTGCCGTCCGTCATTAGGGTTTCGATCTTTTCGGTACGGCGCTCGGTATAAGTGTAAGTAATCTCTTGAATACCAGTCGCATCCTGCTTTTCAGAACTTAAAATTTTCACACCGTAAACACCATAAGTGATCCGGCCATCATTACCGGTGATCGGCTCAAATCCTGCGGTATCAAATATATTCTTTTGGAATTTACCTCCTATCGACCCTTCCAGCTGAAATCGAGATCCGTTCGTCACAATCTCGAAGCTTTTCCGATCCCCCGCCGTGATCCTGCCGCTATCGAACCTTACCCCCTCAATCGTCAAATCGCTTAAACTCCCAGTCGAAAAATGATCTGCGACCGAATCTAAGTTGCTGCCAGAATATTTTAGGTTGATTCGCTGTTCTCGCGATTGACCATTCACGGTCTCGCCTTGATTCAAAATCACATCAACCATTATGGAATGTCGTTTTTCTGTGACTGTGTATGACGATGAGGACATAGCCGTCGCGAGGTCTCGCATGCCTGGGGTGCCAAGCCGAGAGGCCTGATCATTGACTTTGCGCGTAATTGTTTCTGTCTTCAGGGTAAAGGTCCAATTTGAATTCAAGACAATAGGGTCATCAATCCGACCCGTGGCAGAATCTACCGCCCCAACAGAAAGTATTCTTCCAGCTCCAGTAAGACCATCATCCTCGCTAAAGCTGAGTCCAAAACTTCTGAGGATCTGATAAGCGCCGTTCATTTTGATGGTATTGTCTTCAGAGGTATAAGTTGGCATCAGAAGACTTCTGGCCGTCGTATCGCTGCGATCGAACGTTACCACAAGGTCCTTCCCACCCCAACTAAATGAATAGCTCCCGGTAGTCTGCTGATATCCGAAGCTGTCCCGGCGTGTCGCAAGCACTGCCTTCCCCATAACATTGATCTCTTCCTGGAAAGAGAAACTGATGTGAAGATAGCCACGATAAGCTTCAACGCGTTTATCATACTGTTTGGCATTTTCAACGTCGGCTAAATACTGATATTGCGAGTATTCATCCCGCTCATCCGGCCCGATAAGACCTCTCATGCCCCGGTCACGTAACTCCTCACGAATACGTGCGTTCTCCTGACGCTTATCATATTGCCATTCCTGGAAACTACCAGTTCGCGCCGCTGTTGTCGGGGCCAAACTCGAAAGAATATCTTTAATCTGTGTTTCCAAGGCCTCTCGACCCGTGGCAGTGGTGGCATTTGAAATGATCGCGAGCATACCGTATGAAGAGCCAGACAGGATCTTAGAGCTTAGTAAATTGACGAACCCCTCATAGGAGTCAAACCCGAGAGAGGCACCATAGTTCACACCCCTGAGAAGAAGCTCTGAAATATTATGATAGCCATCCCATGCCTGCTTATATGATTCATTCTGACTCGAGATTTTTTTGTCATAGGTCATTCCGTTGACAAATGCAAAAAAGGACCAAGAAAACGTCTTATTCCCTTCTCCGTTAAACCCGCCTGACACCTGGACCATTCCCGTGACAGAACCATCAGGAAGATTGAAGCCTGACGCGTTATACGAAACGCTAGCCCATCTCAGGCTTCCATTCTTTACAGCAGAACGAGCTTCAGAGTATGTATCGTAACCGGTCGTAAAAGCCTTCGAAAACACTTCGGAACCGCGAAATGCCTTCTCGGTTGTAAAATCAATGCGCGTTGTGTACGAAAATGACCGGCGCTCCGCTCCTGTGCCAAAATAGGTCGTCACCGTCTTTGAGCCGAGATAACCCGTTTTCTGCCACGTCCTTGTGGGAATATCTCCCGTAGCGGGATCCCGCGAAAGCTCGTCCGATTGGAATAAATCCATGGTATAAGTTGTATAGGTCACCTCGCCGGGGTCATTGGCTGTCTCGTTCGTCCACGCAAACGAAACCGTCTCGCCTTTCGCATCGATCATAAACATTGAATGCACCGATTGAGGCGAAGGATTTTCCGATTCAAGGGCTTTGCTTCGGGCTTGGCTCAAAGCCTCTAAAACATTGATCCGCACGCTATCGACTTCCACTTCAGTCACATTCAAAGAGGTGGAGCCAACATATTTGCCGTCTCCGCCGATCAAGATCTGCGTAACCGGCTCATTGCCAAAACCGTCAAGATCAAAGCCCATAAGCTTACCCCACGCCAAAACCGCGTTCCGGTCCAGCTCATCAGATTTATCAACCGTCCCGATCGCCATGGGAGCGTTTGAATATCGCACGACAAACGTGCGGTCCCCTTGAGGTGTCGTCGCGCCTTCAACCACATACAACCTTTTCGATGAATCTATTGCCCCATCGATAAAGCTGTGAAATTTGCCATTAACGGTGGCAACGTTCAGCTTCTTGCCTGCGGAACGCTCTTCATAGCTCTTTTCAGCATCCCAGAAAAACGAAACTCGTTCCCGTCGCACAAAAGCATTAGGCTCCGTCAAAGCCCTGTAAAGAGCATCCACCGAATCAGCAGCTTCATCGCCTGACAGTTGATTTATTGCTAACTCCCACGTTACATCAAGAATCATCGTGATACGGTTTTCTGAATCAAAATAAACGGTCTTTTCATCGAGAGTGCCAGCATCCACAATAAACGCCCGAATCGCACGCGCGGAATATCCCGGCCTGGCTGTGTCTGACTGTGCCATCACGGATTTGTCGCTCGTGACCTCCGTACCCGCTTTCCCGTCGTCCCCCCAGATCCCGATCGGATTCCCTGAACGATCTCTTGCGAGCAACAACTCATGCTCGCGATTAAAAACAGCGTCCTGCGTTCTCGCGAACAAAATTTGGCCCGCCGCATTTTTCGCGCTGTAATTGAAGTTCCCGACCAACTGCGTCCCGTTGAATAACATCGTGAA
>CAZSFZ010000011.1:0-44720 GCA_964606385.1 uncultured bacterium | reverse complement strand
CAAGCACTCCGTCCTTCGCGGCTGCTGCCAACGCGCCATTCGCCTTCGTAAGGTCCGCTTCAACCGCCTGTGTCTTTCCCTGCCATTCAATGCCCTTCCCGGCCACGTTCCGGTAGCCGCCCACCAGATCCCCGGTCGCACGGTCCGTTACCATCAGTATCTGACCGTTATTTACCGCCACATATCCGGCTGTCATCACCGACAGCACCTTCGACACCGCGTCCGTCGCGCTGTAATTGAAGTTCCCGACCAACTGCGTCCCGTTGAATAACATCGTGAACCCGTCCGAAAACTCGATCTTCCCGTCAGCCTTTGCGATCGTCTGACCCGCAAGCACTCCGTCCTTCGCGGCTGCTGCCAACGCGCCATTCGCCTTCGTAAGGTCAGCCGCCGTTGTTGCAATCATTTTCGCTCCCAAAGCCAACTCTTCTTTGGAGATGTTGCTTAATTTGTCCATTGATGAAGACAGCATCGCAGGGGTGGCGGAGTAGAGGCCATAAGACCCGTCCTCGAGGCGGAGGCAGAGTTTGCCATCTACGGCGCCGTAATTTAGGGTGGCTGTTCCAGCAGCCTTATTGAACGTGAGGCCGTTGTCGTTGGTCCAACCGACCACTTTCGAACCGCTGAAAAGGATGTTCGTGCCGACAGGGGTCAGGACATTCATCTTCAGCAAGATATTAGTGATCTCGGCCTTCTGGGCGGCATTTAGATTGGCAAAATCGCCGGTAAGCTGATGCTCTTTTACTTTTGCCGTGCTGTCCACCGGAATGGCATTCTTGTTCTGATCCAGGCCCCCGGCCACGCGTTGTCTTGTCGCCTCATCATAAGCGTCCTTCCCTGAACCGACCTTATAGACTCCGTCAGCTTCCCAAGCATACTGCCCCTGATTTTTGTCAGCTCCGACCCAGAACTTCTCCCCGCCCCGTTCGATCGTCCCCGGAGTCTGGTAAAACACAGCCTTGCCGACGCCATTGTAGAGGGTGGTGCCTTCGCCGAAGTTGAAGAGAGTCGCGAGTTGGGACTCCATAAGATTACGGCCTGATTCGCCGAGAAGCGTGGCGAGGCAGTCAACGTTGAGGACTTGGTTGCCAATGGCGTATCCGCCGGGACCTCCGGTCAGCCGTTCAAAATCATTCGACGAAATCCCCAATCCCTCAGCGGTCAATCTTTCGTTTGTCCGGGTAGCGCGGACGACGCCGGAGATGGCCTGGAGTTCGCCTCCCGCGGGGCCTGTGGCCCACATGGCCTGGATCTGGGTCCCTTCCGGATTCATGTTGTAATAGCCGACCGTCCGCTGTCCGCTGGCCTTGTCGGTCTTGTCTATCCGGTAACCGACAAAGCGGGCCTTCGAATCAAAATCCACGCCGACAAATGCCAGGGTCTCGTCACGGATCCCGAACGCGGCCAGTTGGGCGCCGAAGAGCTCCGCCCCCGAACCCAGGATCTGAGTTGAGGCGAGCCAGAGATAACTATTCGCAGGGCGAAGGTTATCCGGATCCGGATTAAGCGAACTTTCAAGCGCGAACGCCATATTTTCCTCGGCCGTCAGCGTCCCGTGGTCGGTATCCTGCTGATAAGGGTGGACCACCCTGATCACCACATCATGCGCCACCCCATCTTTTTTCATAATGAGCGTTACCTGATCAAAAACTCTCATCTCTTTATCTACGCTAGTCTCGACATCCGCGCCGATCAAACATTTCCGGCCGCTGTAATCGCCGACACCCACCACGAGGATGTTCCCTTTCCGGTCCGGATCCAGCACCCCTAGATCCACCGCCATGGCGATCGTGTTGCCTTTGGCATCCAGGATCACACTCCACCCGCTCGAAGCATACTCAGCCGAAATGCCGATCGAGCTTGCGAGCAGGGAAACGGCAAGCCCGGAGGCCGCCGTCGACGTTTTCTTATCCGCTTCCACGATCCGGTAATCTTGCTTGCCCGCGGCTCCCAGAATACCGTACTCCGCCATTGTAGCCGCTTCGCCGGAGTCAACTTTGGATTTCTTCCCAACCTCCTCCCTACGCGCCAGCTCGGCTCCGTTCGCCCCGTAAACCTTATTATTCTGAAGGTCCACAAAGTAAAGCCCCGTAACGCCTGTTTTATCCGTGAAATTCCCGATCACGCCGATCCGCATCCCGTCCCGGATCACATTGGTCCAGGTGGTCAGACCTTCGGAGATCGCCAACTGCGGAATGATCCCGGGCTGCTCTGCTCCAAGCCACGCCGAAAAAGCGGCCAAAGCCGCGCTGGCATCCATCGGACCCGCAACCTCAAGCTTCACGGTTTCGCCCCTGGCATCCTTGCCCGCCGCGGAAGCGAACTCTTTCGGGACCGCGCCCTGGGCCCAGCTGATCTTCGCGGACCCCCCGAGAAGGCCGCGCAGCCCCGCCGAACCGTCCGCGGTACGCTCCTTGATAACGATATTGAACCGTCCGTCCTCCCCTCGGGCGCGCGTCACACTTCCATAAATGGAATCCCGGACCCCTCCCGGCGCGATGAAATTGCCGTACACAGCCTTCAACACACCCTGCTGCAGGACATCCAGAGTTTTATCATCGGTGATCAGGCCTGACTTCGACATCTCGGTCAAATGCGTCAGCAGGACCATGGCGGTTTGGAATTTACTGATGGGCGCGCGGCCGTCCACCCTCCTCAGCTCATCCACGAGCCCCAAACCCTGCGCGGCGCTCCCGACAGGCACTCGCAGATCACGCTTGACCTCACGATCCCCCTCGGCCCCCTTGGAGAAATAGGACAGCTGCAAGTTCCAGACATTCTTTCCGCCTTCGCCAAAACTAAGATGCAGGACCTCGGCTTCAAGCCCCGTCGTCTTGATCAGTGTAAACGCGATGTCCTCAGACGCCAGGGTGTAGCCGTTCGCAGAAAAGATCGTCCCTAAAATACCTCCGAATTTTTCAAGGAATGCGCCCGCTTGCCCGGCATCACCCAGCGGAACGGCTTTCGCACCCTCGATCACCGAAGAGATCACGGCGCTCAGATCACTCATCAGCGCCGCCCCTGACTCGCGAACCCCCTTACCTTCCGGCGCGGTCACGGCATAAGCCGTGCGGATCTCACGGCCATCGGAACCTACAAGACTGAACGAAGTTCGGATGCCGATGTCCGCTTGCTGGTTTTGTCCGGGCTTCAGGAAAATCGAAAATTCGAGAGGCTTTTCATTCCCGCCGTCTTCGAACAGGATCGTGTATTCTCCGCCTCCCACACGCTCGGCTTCGGACGCCACTCCCTCCGTCCCAAGAAGCATGGCGCCAGCCTCCCCGGCAAAATCACCCAGTTTCTGGGAATCTTTCGCCGTAAGACCGGAGGCCTTCGCCAGCAGCTGCTTCATTTCACCGAAGGAGGCCTTCACCGCGGCTTTATTCGCCTCAAAACCTTTATGCCCCACGATCACCGCTTTCCCGGAACCCCGGACCCCGTTGACCACCACGGAGTATTGAGCCAGAAACTGCTCGCCAGCGCCTTTGGTGAAAGCAAACTGCAGCCCCGAAAGCCCTTCGACATTACTGAAATCGAATACCATTTCTTCCAGCCCAAAACTCGCCAGCCCTTTATCGATCACCGCATCGAGGAATTTATTGACCCCTCCCTCCGTCTTGAAATCATGCCCCTTCGCGAGATCGCGCAAGGTGAACGAAGCCTTAAGAACATTGTCCATTCCCTTAGCTTTTCCGGAGAGTGTGACCCCATCGGCCAATTTAACCCCTGTGAACTCGATCACGTCGCTCCCTTTGGTAAAGGTCGCGGTTACGTCAAAATCTTTCCCGTAGAATGTGATCGAAAGCTTGTCGAACCGCAGTTTGCCGCTGTGGAGATCTCCCATGAGTTCCTGAGTGAACCCGACAACACCTTGCGAGGCTTCAAAGCTATCCCCGATCCGGAGGTCATATTTGGCCCCGATCTCCCCCGTTCGCTTAGCGCCGAAGACCGCGTCCTCGAGGTTATCCGCGATCGCGTTAAAGACCTTGATCGTCCCTTCCTTCCCGAGCACGTTGAAACTGCATTTCACGCCATCGGCAGAGATCTCCGCCGTAAAATTCGTCACGTTCTGCCGGATCAATCCGTTTTCAATGGTCAGCGTGACCACCGGAGCTCCGGGAGCCGTAAGATTGACGGAGAGGGCGTCAACAAAGTTGGACAACGCGAGAGGACTACCGAATTCCAGTCCACCGCTTGCAAGGATCATGTCGATCGTCAACGCAAACGTATTTGACATTTCCGTGACTGCCGTAACGCCAAGGCCTTTCATGCTCAGCTCGGCCTTGCCGCCCATGTCTTTCACCTGGATATCCGTGTGGCTAAACACATCGTCGGTCCCGGTGATGACAAATCCCGAGACACCGCTTTGGGCCTCCCCAAAAGCCACTCCCCGGATCCCGAGACTTCCGAGCCGGTTCACATCCATCCCCGCGCTTGCAATCTCCGCGGTCGTCGGCTTCATACCCACTTCGCAAAAAAACCGGTTCCCGCCCACCTCGACCGACAAAAGAGAGTCGACGGTAAAATTGGTAACTTCCAAGACAAAGTCCGTCCCCTTGTCCTGGACCTCCCGGGTCTTAAGGTTCGTGACCTTGAACCCGGAAATCTCGCTCTTGTTCTTTTCGCTAAAGACCGCTTCGAGTTTCAGAGGCTGGTTGTCCTTTCCGGTCCCATACACCACGCCCGTCGCGATAAATTTATTAAGAGCGGACCCCGTCAAACCGAGATTGACTCCCTCTTTGGAAAGCGCGGATTCACGCGGCGACAAGAACCGTCCGGTATTCGCGTCAAAATCCAGGATCATCCTATCGCTCACCTTACCGTCCACCAATTTAAACGTAGAGATTTGACCTATGCCGCCGGCCTTACTCCACTCGATCTTAAAATACTCACCTCCTCCGATCTCAAGTCCGTTCTCTGCGAACATCGCAACCATTAATTGGCCCATCGTATATTTGGAATCTCGCGGCTGATTATTTTCATCGATCATTTCTTTATCCCGGAGATTTTTCAACGCGAAAGGCACGTTGGTAATGGCGTTGACAAAGACATTTCCAAGACCATTGGCCAGCCCCATGTAAGCACTCACCACCGCATCCAATCCCTCTGAAGTTGCATAATTTCCCGCCAACGAACTTTGTAAAATGTTGCTTGTCAGAACCCCAAGATAGGCGGACGTCCCAGCCCGGGTGAATTCCACCATCGTGTCCGTTCCCATAGACGAATAACCACCCACGGTGGCATAATTGAATCCGGCGGTGGCGGCCGACTTGAACAATGCCATCACGACCGCGTTGGTTTTCTCGCCCTTGGTCACATTGCCGTTCTGGTCAAATTCAATGCCAAAAACACTGGTCAAAAACTGGCGTCCCTCGCCCGTGTCCAAAAGTTCGGGAATGATCACATCTGTAATAATTTGAGCCATAGCAGCTTGGGCAGTCGAGGCCTTAACACCCTCGCCCAAAAAGGCTTGAAAAAACCGCTGACTCCAACCTCCCTCCTGGACCTGCGCGGAATTTCCCGAAGTCAATCCGGCCGCAAGCGATGCGACCGCGGCACTCGCATAGGCAAGCACGGCGACATCACCAAAGTTGTCGAAGAAATTCCCACCTCCTTCGATCGTCATCACCGTCGCCAGAATAAGGGCCTGAACCGTTCCCGCAACAATGGTAGCCGTCACTACCGCTGTCGCACCGGCCGTTGCAGCCGTCGTTGCTCCGCTCATGAAGCCTCCTACCGAACCCCAGAAACCGCCCGCTGTACTGAGCTTACTCGCTAAACCTTGCGTGGCATAACTCGTCACGACCGAAACCACAAAGCTGATGATGGCAGCCTTGAGGTCGCCCGTTTGAAGATAAGTATTCATCGCGGTGATCGCTGCCGCGATCAGGATGGACGCCATCTGTCCGATGCCCGGAATAACATTCACGACAATGGCGGCTACGATCATCACAACATTGACAACATCTCCTAAAAGTGTTCCGCCATCGTCAAAAGAGATGTTGTAGTGACCGTCCGCGACCTCGCTACGCGCAACGCCGTGCGCGTCCGCCCACTGGTTCGCGTAATCCTGATCAAAAAAGATCGCGTCCTTGGAGACGGGATTGTCGTTCACGATGCTGCTGCTCTCGTAGACCGTTTTCTGTTCATAACCCAGCAGCTTACCGTCCGCGCTATAGGCGAAATTGTAACGGCTGGTGTAATCCACGCCTTTTTGCGCGCCGGTGATGCGCTCGCCTACGACCTGGCCGTTATCGCCCAGCGTCTGCCAGTTGTTCGCCCAATCAAGATTGCCGCCGCCGTCCTGATTGGAAAATCCGGACCGTTTTTGCTGATTGACAACTTCCCAGGAGTCCGGATCGAACCAATTAGTGGCGCCTTCCTTTAATACAAGCCTTTGTCGCGTCGCTTCGACCGGTCCAAAGATGACGAACTTCCGGTCCGCGAGGTTGGTCATGCCGCGGTCCAGATAGACGCCGTAGGAGGGGTCGTAGATCGCGTCGGTATCCAGCGTACCGTCCGCGTTCCGGCGGGACAAAATACTGCCGATCATGTCAAAGAATGTATCGATCTTCGCCCAATTGTCGGTGTATCCGCGGGCATTCCCATCCGCAAGACTATCCCCTCTTGTTATTGCCGCGAACGCTTCCGTATTCAGTTCATGGACCGCGGCATCCACGGCCATCGACTTGATCTGGAATTCTTCATCCAAAAGATCCGCGGCCTTTGAAGAAAGAGTGGCGACATACTGCTTGGCTTCAATAATGTCCGCCGGGAGATTATCCGTCAGGCGCTTGATGGTTTTTTCGTAATCCGTTTTTAGGCTCTGGACCTTGTCGAATTTGGCGTCCGCCTGGCGGAGCACCGCTTCGGCCTCCATGCGCAACTTGATCGCGTCCTGGCTGCGTCCTTCGGCCTCCGCCTGCTTGGCGGCATTCATCAACCCGGTGGCCTGATCGTAGAGGGCCAGGGCCTCCCGCTGCAATTCGGGGATCTGACCGAGGATCTTCATCGCCGACTGATAGTCCGGCATCCCCTGGAGACGGTTCCAGGTATAGCCTCCCT
Source organism: uncultured bacterium (assembly GCA_964606385.1). Lineage (GTDB taxonomy): Bacteria > Omnitrophota > Omnitrophia > Omnitrophales > Aquincolibacteriaceae > Aquincolibacterium. The sequence continues at coordinate 37,655 of CAZSFZ010000011.1, read as the reverse complement.
CCACCAAATCTACGTGAACGTCAATGACGCTGCCGTCCAGGCCATAGGTGGTATAACCCGACATATCTGCCCGGCCATAGATGTCGGTAAGCGTCCAGCTTTCCTTCGCGACCTGGCCGTTATTGTGATATTCGTAGGTCGTGATCTTGGTGCGGGTCCCGGTGGCGTAATCCCCCGTTTTCTGAAGCCCCGAGGTCGTCTCGCTCATGTGGCTGATGCGGCTCATGCCGGGAGGCACCAGCAGGCCGGTGATCACATCGTTGAAACCGCCGCCCTGAGCCGCGGTCCGTGTGAAGAAAACAGCCTCCGCGTGGCCGGAACCGATGAGGGCCCCGAGGGCGGGATCGCCCTGGCTCACCAACGTGATGAACGTCGATTCATAAGATCCAAAACCATCCTGATAATCCTTGTTCAACGCCTCCACAAAAGCGTAGAAACCCTGGGTCGCTCCAGCGGTCGTATCGCCCAAGGCATAACCGGCGGCTTCCTCCCTGAGTTCTGTGACGCGGCCCTGGACCGTATTCATGAGCAAAGCGCCCTGATTCGAGGGATCGCCCGAGCCCAGTTTCATGCGGAAGCTCTGAGAGACCGAGACCTGAACGCCGTCCCTGCCCGTCAAGAGGACGCCGTTGGCGACCACCTGCAAATATCCCCCATCGACCGAGAAGGAAAAATCGCCGTAAACCGTCTCAGGGCTTTCAAAAAAGACGACCCGGATCCCGCCCCAGGCTGTTCGTTCGGCCTCTGTCCCCTGGCCCGCGGACCCCAAAAGCTGAGGATTCGCGACAATGGCGCCGACCCAATCGGACCGCCCCTGTTCCGAGAAAAGGTTGTGACCCGCCGCCAGTTCGTTCAGCAATTCCACACGTCCGAACGCGTCCTCGACCCCCTTTTCACCGGCGTTAAATTCCCCGGAGATCCGCGCGAAACTGCCGTCTGCGCCCTGGACCAGGACGTTCTGGAAGGTCCCGCCTTCGGGCGTGATCGTGAAAGTTCCGAAAAAGGTCCCGTCTTTTAAGGAAAAATTGAACTGGAGGCTGGAAAGGTTGTGAGCCTGCAGGATCCCGGTGGAAACGGTCACCAGGGTCTTCATGTCCTGGACATTGGTCACATCCAGGTTCATCTGCTGGATGGCGGTCTCCACGGCCTGGATCCCGCCGAGCGCGTCCTTCATATTCTGGCCCTTGCCCGCGATCGTGACGGTGTTGCCGTAATTGTCCTGCAATTTGACGTCTGAGAAGCTCACCGAGTTCGCGGTGATCGTAAAGTCCCCGAACTTCGTCCCGTCCGGGCGGAGCAGCGTGATGGTCACCGAGGTCGTCTGCATGGCCCCGCTTGCGATCATGGCCTGGAGGTTATCCGAAAAGGCAATGATATCCGCCATGTTCTCCGGCGAGTAAGTGAGGTTATACTGCGAAGCAAGCGCCGCGATCTGCGCCTTATCCCCCTTCGCGAGTTTCGGGTCCGCGAAGATCTGGACCTGGATCTCGTTCCCGCTCGCGTCCGTCACGGTAAAATTGATCTCGACCGGGTCCCCGTAGGTGATATTGGTCTCGATCCGCTGATGGACCGTGCCGTCAGGATTGAAGATCTGGGTGACATCGGCGTGGCGCCAGATATCCTCGCCCTGGATCTCGACCATCCGGTCTTCGTGGTAGAAAATATTGTTCCCGAGCGCGTCATAGATGAAATTGGTCTGTTTCAGAACGCAGACCCCATGCGAGTTATATCCCATGCGGCTGATCGTCCGGCCCGCGAGGTCCTGCTGCTCCACGGTTGTCACAGGCGTGTACTTGTTGGCGTCATAATCATCGCCTTGCGCCGCCATAGCCTCGTAGTCCGTCGTCGTGACCGTGGCCCCGTCGCGATTGTAGTCCCAGTTCGTGTAGGAATTCAGGGACGCGGAACTTGTAGTCGTCCAGTCCGCTTCGGAAAAAGTGAACGCGTAATTAGGACGTTCTTCCCCGGCGATCCCCTCATTCACCGTGATCGTGAATGTCTGATCGGCGAGGTTCTGGCTTACGTTGTAAAGCACGGTCTGGGTGGCGGGGTCCCGGATCTGGTAGCTGTAGCCCTTGACCGTCGAACCGTCGGGCCCATAGAGGGTCGTCAGACCCGCGAAGCCATCCTCGTAAACCGTGCGGCTGGACAGCACCATTCCGCCTCCGCCCGAAACCGCGCCTTGCTCGGCAAGCGAAAGGTTCGGATCATAATCCGCGGCCATTCCGGCAGGCACATAGGTTTCCACGACCGAGGGACGGTAATTGTTCCCGTCATAGCGGTAATAGGTGATGGAACCGTTCTGGTGCTTGATGTAATCCACCCGGCCGCGGCTGTCAAAATAGGTCGTGGACACATGGATCACTTCCGCCGCGGGCCCCGAATTCGTCAGGGCGTAATTATCGACCGAAACAAGATTGTCGCCGGAATAGTGATAAATGCTGTAGCTCTGCAAAACGCCGGTCGCCCTCTCGATCGTATCCACGCGAACCACCCGGCCATTCTGCAGGGTCGAAACCTCCACGTTCCGTTTCATGCTATCGAGGTCGATCTCCCGGATGACCCCTTCACTTCCCTGGCTTACCTGAAAACTCTCCACGGGCCGGTAAACCGCGCTGCCATAGGCTCCGTTCGTCCAGCCCGTCCAATAGGTCATCGTCTGGCCTTCGGCAAGCTGATTGCCTTCAAGCGCCCCGTTCGGGAGGGACACGGTCTGGCCATTGGACAGATGCACCGTCGAACCATTCTCTCCCGGCTTAACGCTTGTCACGGTCGCATCACTCTGGTAATAGAACGTCCAGACTCCACCGCTCAAGCTGGCCCGGAAACCCTGGATCTGATCCGAATATTTCGGATCATCCTTGAAGAAGATATAAATGATCGTCAGCTTCAGGGCTTCGGTAAAAAGCTGGAGTTCCGGCATCGTGACCGCCCGGAGCTCGGTAACTTCCGTCTCAAATTGCGAGAGATCAATGTCCGGATTATCGCTATAGATCGGAGGAGGTTCCGGCATGTCCATACTTACCGCGATACCGCCGGCATTCAAAGGATTCTGTGCTCCCGAATTACCCAGGATCAAGCTCATGAGGGTGTTCATCCCCTCACTTGGGCTGTTCGCGCCCTGCTGCTGGAAATAAGCGCTGACGTCATCACCGATCATGTTCAAGGCCATGGCGGCAAGCACGTCGCATTGATCGGCGAGTTGGTCCAGCGTGGGATCCCCCAGGGCTCTAAGAGCAGACGCCACCGCGGTCATGGCATCGACATAAGCCCTCATCGCCGCATCCCCTTCGGCCTCAAGTCCCGCCTCATAAGCTGCCGCGGCGTCAACTAAATGCTGCTCGGCGGCTTCCAAGTCGGTAATGGCCTGCTGCGCCGCTTCCAGCGCAGCTCTTGCCGCCGCCATTGCCCTCAAGGCCGCGTCGGTCGCGCCTCCGGGGTGAACGACCCTGTCAGCGAAAACGGCCCCGCCATTTTCATCATAGGTGGTGGTAACCGTCGTATCTTCGTGGCCGTCATCATCGTAATTAAGCGTCGCGGAGCTCGCCATCACTCCGTTGTCATAGTAGGTATACGTTGTGATGCTTTTAATTTCGCCGTTTTCCGAACTCGTTGAAGAGATCAGCTGACCCTGGTCGTTGTAGACGTTCGTCACTTGGTAGGTATGCGCCCGGTCATCGTCATCAGCATCCGGGTCATCATTGTACGTATAACTGTTATAGCTGATCACATTTCCGTTCTCGTCATAAACATAATCCGTGTTGTTCCGGACGACAACTCCGGCGTCGTTCCATGCCGTTGAACTGATTACCCGTCCGTCCTCATCCACCGGTTCATAAAATCGATCCCAGTTAAACGTTGCAGTGCGGATATGATCGCGGTCTTCATCGTGATAGGCATCGTTATAGATGTAGTGGGTCCAACCGGTAATGGTCACCCTCAGTTCCGTCCCCCGAATTCCGGACGTATATCCCGCATCTCCGTGCCCCGTGTAATATTCAAAGTTATAGCTCCGGGTGGTCGTCGAACCCAGGTGCGCCACGGCACCATCGTCTCGAGCCCATTGCAGGCAACTCCCTCCGGTACAGACGCCCCAGCCCACCCTACGATCCAGATTTGCGGGCGGGTAAAGGCCCCACCAACTCTCTTCCTCAACCGCGCTGGAACGGTACTCATGCCCACGGGATCCGCTATACTGGGTGGTGACTTTTTCCCAATCCACGGTCTGGCCGGAACAGCCTGATCCATTCGTCGTGCAGGCCACGGTTTGAACAAGCTTGCCGTTGCTGTACTGATAACTCGTCGTGGTCGTTCCTGACGCGCCGTAGCTTTTTGAAGATGTTTGCCTGCCCCCGTTATCGATATCAAACCAGGCCTCATTCGTCTTGCTTCCGTTGGTCTTTCTGGTAACGGTATAGGTCATCTCGCGCCAACTGTTGTAGGTATAGGTCGTCGTTTGATTATTTGTATGATCGACGCTTGTCGCGACGCTGCCGTTCTCATTATAGGTTTTGGTTGTCAAGCTCTTGCCATCCACTCTGCGCTGGGTCGCCGAACTCATCATCTCTCCGAACTCGTAGTGATAGGTCCCGGCACATCCCGTTGCAGTTTGGCAATAGGTAAACGATTCCCGCGTATCAGCGGCGTAGGGAGTATAGTTGTAGCTATCCGTAAGCTTCCCATACCCGTCATAGACCTTATAGGCATCGCACCCGCTCCCGACATTCGTCGTGCAGGCAGTATCCGGCTGCGGCGCATGCTCCCCCTTATAAACCCGTGAAACCGACATGGTCCCGTCACCTCGATATTCAAAAAATTCCGTAGTGTTCGAGAAATAACTCCAGGTGCGGACGGCCCGCCCGGTATCGACATTAAAATAGGTGCTTTGCTGATACTGGTTATTCGAGGTGCGATAAGTTTGAGTTTCGGTCAGCTGGCCCGCGTTGTTATAGAGGTGGACCTCATGCCGGTTAGTCACGGAATAACTTGTTCTGACCTTGAGAGGGGCGCCGATCCCGGAATGGTCATAGGTCGTCGTCACCGTTTCACCATTGTCCGAATGGGAACTGCTCGAGAGATAATCTCGATAGACCCCGGTCCCGTAGTGGTTGGTCTCGGTATAATTAAAAACGCTCTGGCCGGCGTACCAATCGTAATTATGGATCTTTTCAACATTGACGCCTCTGAGATCATATTCCGAAACACTCACAATATGCCAACCCCCCGTCAGCGTGTCCTGCCAGGTGGTCGTCGAGTCAAGCGTCCCATTGGTCCGGTAGGCATACTTGACGCGGGTCGTCAGATCCCCTTCCACGGTGATCTCTGTGATCACCTTGCTTCCATAAACATTGCTCGGGTAGCCGGCTGTCCCGCCCCCCGTGTCCAAACTCCAACTAAGCGGCCGCGTCCAGCCCGGCAACGTGACGCCGGCCTCCACAGCCGTGTTATAAGCGGTCGTTTTGCCGTCACTGCCGGAAATATAGAGGAGGACGGGCGGAACGCCTCCGCTTTGAGCTGATTCCCGGTAGACATAACTCCGGGTAGCCTCGATCGTGCTGGTCCCCCATTTGTAACTGACCACCGTGCCGACATTCCCGTCAGTCCGGTAATTTGTCTTCGAGACCAGGCTATCCGTGGCATTTCCGTTTACATAATGGCGCCCGTAGGCATTTTCATACTCAAGCGTGTGACTGTTCGAACGGTAGTGCTGGTAGGTGTAGCCGTAGATCGCGGAAACATACCCATTTCGCGTGTATTTCTGCTGCCAGCCTCCGGGATTCGTCTGATTGATCCTTGCGGCATCCGTGTCGTTCAAAAGCGACAAATTATGCGTCAAAACGGCTTTGTGACCGTAAACTGTCGGGTCGTAATAGACGCCGTCGCGGCTGGTGTACCACGAGGCTGTATTGTAAAAAACCTGTGTCTGCAAATAGGTATTGCTTCCGCCATAAGCAGAATAAGTATCTTGCTCATAGAGCCGGTAAGCTCCCGTATATCCTGCAGATTCTTCGTGGTAATAGTAATATGTTCTTGAACCCACCTCGCGGCCACCGGCGCCATTATTAACATAGGACTCCGTATAGTTGATCCTTTCACCGTCCGAGTGGTAATAGGTCTTGGAACCCAGGACGAGCGTCCCCGCCTCCAAGACTTGCGTCTGCTTGGATCTCAGGTCCTTTCCGGAATAAGTGTTATATTCCTTCGAAGCGATATAACCGATGCCCGCCCCCGTGAAGGCATACGTCACATTGAGCACCACGGCGGGCTGTTTCGCATCCTGAGCCGAGATATACGCGGCCACGAACAAAGGATCGTTATTTGTAAAGGTGTTGATCAAGGCTTGTTCCGTGCCGTTCGCATCGGTCGCAGCGCCGGGAGACCAGGTGCTCATGATCTGAACGCTTGTGATGACATTACTTGTCCCGCTGTAGCGGACAACCGCCATATTGTCTTCCGGTTTAAGGTTCCGTCCGCTCACCTGGTTATAGATATATTCATCGCGCCACTGAACATTACCGCCGGCGTCATAATGGTAGGTACGGTCGATCGTGGTACCATTCGAGCGGTAAACCGTCTTGCTCAAAAGCAGGTTTCCTGCCTTGGGGTCCCTTAGCTCCGAATACGCGAGCTTCCAGGATTTGCTTTCAACCGCGGACGCCCGGACCGTGCGGCTTGAATCATCCGGGTCAACGTAATAGTGAAGGGTCGTCGTCTCATGGACCTGCCGCCCATTGGCATACTCATAAGTGTTTGAAACATCCAGGATCTCGGCAAAATGGGGCCCGACAAATTTGTCCTCGGAAACCATCTTGGTTTCACCCCAGCGGAACTTCTGCTGCGAAAGAAGGACACCCCGATTACTTCCGCTCGTACTGTAAACATATTCAAGCTTGAACTCTTTCGTCAGGCCTGCCGCGAGGATCTGGGCGTAAGTTTGGTTCCCGAAGCCTTCGTTCTCATAAATGATCGTGTAATCCTCGCTCCGGCCGCGGCCTGAGAACCCGTCGTAAAAAGTATCCTGGATGTCCGTCACCACGGTCCGGGTATTGTCCTCATAGGTGATCGTGCGGGTTGAATCCTTGGAAAGCTTGATCGAAAGCATCCAGGCTTTTTCCTGCCCTCGGGCATTATTAAAAACATCATACGATGTGACCTTCGTCGTCTTGTTATCAACTTCTTCTTGCCGCGCCACATTTTCAAGCGTCTTGAAAGCCAGGTCCTTATAACCCCGGATCTCCGTAATGTCCTTGGAGATCTTTTCATTCACGGACGCGCTGATCAAACGGTTCCTGTCGATCACGTTCCCCACGTCCACTACATATGACGCCGACCGCACGAGGTCCCCGTTCTTTTGAGGCGAAATATCCAACTGCTCGGTATAGGAGATCAAATGGGCCATGAAATCCGTGAAAGCGTTGGCCACATTGTCCACGCCATAGGCCGCCGTCGCTTTCCGGTCCGTTCCGATCACGTTATCGCTGTTGAGCCCCGCCTGTCCCGTGAGCTCTTCGGTCACGGTCAGCGATAACTCCGATTCAGGATCACTAAAGCGGTTACTGGTATACTCGCTGATCTGGTACGTGTAATCGTTCTCTTCCAGGGAACTCGAATAAACGGAGTCGGCGGTTTCGTCGAACTGGCTGTCCAGGTCCCCGATCACATTCATCCAGTTCCCCGTCCTCCCGAACCGCGTCTGGTTATACTTCTGGATCTGCATGCTGAATTCGAGGTCCCCTGAAGCAAGCCCTCGCGTGTGGTCAAAATCACTTTCATAGCCGCCGATGATATAACTCACATCCTGACGCGTCATACGACGCATGTATTCCGTCGCGCCCGTGGCCCGGAAATCGCTGCTCAGATCGCTATAAACTTTTGTCCACTCGCCTTCCTCGCCGCCGTAAGTGGTCCTCCCTTCATCAAGCGAAAGTGAGTATTTTGTCTCGGTGGTGGTCCCGAACCGGGAATCCAGATCACTATACATAAACATCCAGTCTCCCGTTCCGAAGTCCGTCGATGTGCCGTAAGTTTCGATCTGCATGCTGTAGTCCAGCGTGCCGCGATCGATAAAATCGGATTCATAATCATCGATCACATACGTGATGTCGCCCGTCAGGTTCTGTCCGTTCACGCGGAAGGTTTGGCGGTCAAGCGTCAGCGTACGGCTGAACATCGTCGCATCCTGAATGGCGAAGTTGCGGTCGAGGTTGCGGTACGAGCGCATCCAGTCGCCGGTTTTCCCGCCGTAGGTCGTATTTTTTTCCTCGATCTGCATATCGCGCTGGGTTTCGGCGGTCTCTCGGAAATCGCCATCCAGTTTCGTGATCAATTTGGTCCATTTTCCGGTCTCCCCGAAATAGGTCGCTCCGTATTCGACGATCTGGATCGAATAGTCAAGGTTCGCGGTCGTGGTAAAATTTTGATCATAATTCGAAATGGAATAGCTCACTTCGCTCCCCGCCGGCAATCCGTCATCCAGGACCGTATCCACGCCGCAAACCTCAGCCCGGTCGCTGCACATGCGGCTGTATTTCGTCGAACCCTGCGTGGAAAAGTCGGACTTCAGATCGCTGATATTCCGGACCCAACTGGACCCCGACTCATTGATCGATTTTGAGTACTCGAGGCGGCCTGCTGTGAACGTTTGATCGTCATACCCTGAAATGATGTAGGTCTCGCCTTTTTTGATCCCGTTGCTTCCGCGCGCTTCCAACTGGCGGCTGTATTCGGATTGGCCCGCGACATGCTGGAAATTCCCGTCGAGCTTGGACCAACTCTGCATGCCGTCGCCGATCAGAGACGGCACGGCGGTCCCGTAAACCGCCTGGTGTTCACGGACCTGCTTCCCGTATTCGATCCTCAAACCCGCGGCCGCGGCGTCAAAGGTGTCGTCATAACCGGAAATGATATAGGTCACATCGCGGTTGGCCGGGTCTTCCAACGTCCGGCTGTAGTCCCCGCGGCCTGACGGGTCCTCGAAGTTGCTGTCGAGGTTCGAGGAATTTTTTGTCCAGACCCCGCAGACAGCGCCCTGGCAGGTTTCGCCGGGTTCTTTTTCGCTTTTGGAATATGCCAGCGTCGCGTGGTCAGTGAAATCCGATGAAAAATTCGAGATGGAATAGTTGATCCCCGTCTTGAAGCCGCCGATAACCTCCTGAAGGGACATACTGTATTCAGTCCAGCCGGTCACGGCAAAACCTGCCCCGAGATCACTGGTGATATAACTCCAAAGGCCTTCCTTGGTCCCCCGCGTGTCCCAGACGCTGAAGCTTTTGGAAAGTTCGATCGGTCCGGTCGACAGCGCCGAATCGGTATAGCCCGAGATCGAGTAGGTCACTTCATGACCATTTTCCCACCGGATGAGCTGGCGGCTGTACTCGCTTTTCCCTGCAACGTGGCTGAAACCGCTCCCGAGGTCCGATCCGATCTCGGTCCAGACCCCCTGTTGTCCCTGGTAGGTGCCCGTCACGGTCCTCTGCCTGCTTAATTTGTAAGTAGACTCAGCGGGATCAAACGTGGAATCCGTTTCGGATGAGATGGTGTAACTCACGCCTGTCTTGTAGCCCCTGGCGTCCCGCTCCTCCAGATTGCGGCTATATTCCGTTTTACCGGGGACTTCAACAAAACCAGCGTCCAAGTAGGTTTTGGTCAGGACCCAATCCCCGCGCACACCCTCAAACTTCTGCCCGCGCTCCTGGATCGATATCGATTTAATGAAGTCCGTTTGCCCCCGCTGCCTTGCGGCATGATGTGTGATCAACCCATCGCGCGAACTAACCGAATAACTTTCCTCTTCGAAATTGATCCCGTCGGCGACCGTGGTGCGGTAGGTCTTTGTATAATTCACATCCTGGCCTTCCCAGTTAGGATCCGTAAAATCCACTCCGAAGAAACCCGTCCCCAGGACATCACGCCCCACCGTCTTCTGGACCGTCCAGACAAACCCGCCGTTCTCGCCGGCCGCGATCACATGGGTCAGGGCTGCCGCCAATCCCACGATCCCGGAAGTCCAGGTATAGGAAATATCCTTAACGCTGAGGCCGGTGATCGTCCGGTAAAAGAAACTGTCCTTATAAGTATCAAGCGCGGTCTTCACCTCGCTAGCCTTTGACGCGTCAATGGCCGCACTTCCCGTTTGGAGGTCCTGAACGATCGCGGACCTGCTCACCCGTTCCGTCTTTGTATACGAAGCCCGCGCAGGATCCGCGGGATCCACGGAAATGTCGTGCGAAATATTCCCGTTCGCCGTTTGCCAGGAATACGCCGTCGCGGCGCCAAGGCTCATGGAAAATCCCTGGGAAGCCGGCGTCGCGGCCAACGCGGTGGTCAGGAGGTCCCTTTGGTCGCCATCAACGATATTCGCGATTTGCGCCTCTACCCTGTCCCTAGCCACCCGCACGGTCTGGACATAACCGGCGCGCTTCACGCCGTCCGCGGCATTCGGGTCCTGGCGCAGCCCGATGGAATGCGAGACATTTCCGTCCGGAGAGCTCCACGAATAGCTATCTTCCAACCCGCTCCTTGAAAGCAGGACGGACGCGTAGTAGAGCTCGGGATGACCCGTAAGGCTCAGCGCCTCTTCTAAACGGGTCCTCTCGGCAGGGTCGGAAACAAGGGCCATCTGCGCCAGCGCTTGCGTATAGGTCACCCGCGTTTGTTCCGTATAGGAAGCGACGGTCATAGATCCCCCGCCGTCCGCCGGAACATTTTGATCCAGGGTCACGCGATAAGTCTGGTTCCCGTCCGGTGTGCTCCAGCTATAGCTCACGTCCGCGCCGGATTCATTGCGTACAAAATTAAAACCCGTTCCTGTCTGCAAAAGCCGCGCTTCAAGGGCAGCGCGTTGATCCTCATTGAGGACCAAGGCTGCCTGCGCTTCGACCTCGGAACGGGACACGCGGACGACCGTCGAAAAATTAGCGATCGTAACCTCCGTCCCTCCATTCTCAGGCCAATGCTTGTCGAGCGCGATCGAGTATGACCGGGTCCCGAAATCCGAACTCCACCCCAGGGATTCGCTTTCACCGCTCACGGTCCAGGTAAAAACAGTACTTGGGTCCGAAGCCGCGATCGCGTTATTGAAGGCGGCGCGCTGGTCCGGGTCCTGGATCTTCGCGGCGAAACCGTCGACCACCGCCCGCACGACATTTTCGCTGCGGCTGAAATTCACTTCCGTTCGCGTCCCCCCTCCGTCGGCCGGAACCTGCGTCACCCCCATCGAAAAGGACACATCCCCGAAAGACCACGCGTAGCGTTTGGTCCCGTTGCCGGTTTCCAGATAAAATTCCGCGCCCACGGGGATCGTTCCCGCTGCGAGCACCGCCATAAACTCCGTTTCAAATTGCCGCAGCATCTCAGGCGGGACCAGCAGATGCCCGCTTTGATCTTTCATGAAGGTCATCAGGTTGGCGATCTCACCGGGACCGACCCGCACGCGCTTCACATATTCATATTTGGCGTCGGGCATGTGGGGGTTGTAATTAAGCGAATGCGTCACTCCGGATCCCGCCGCGGACAAAACTTCGTAGGTTTCAATACCTCCCGAGATCCTCTTCGAAACCTGCACGAAGGGATCCGCCAAGAGATTTTCCAATTCCGTCCGTTCATTCGTCGAGATGAGTACGGGGACCGATCCGCCCAGGATGGCCCGCATCCCGGCAGGGTTCTCGCGCGTTGTCACCACAAAACTTGTCTGCGTCACAGCCGTGGTGGCCGCGGGCACGCTTGTCGTGTCGGTGCGTGTATCCACCTCATTCTGACCGACCGAATACGTGCGTACTCCGTCCAAAGAAGCCCAGCTGTAAGTTTTCGCGTCCCCGGTGATCCCGAGCGAATAGAAGGTCAGTTGCGAATCGGTATTCTGGCTGTTGGTCGCGCTAAGAAAAGCGGCCCTGTCAGCAGCCGGAATCGAAGACCCTAAAGCGTCGATCACCCCGCGGCTCACGAAAACCGACGTCGTAAAAATATTTGAAACGGAAATAGTCCCGTCATTAAGTTTCACGTTCTGAACGCTCAGCGAATAGGACTCGGACCCTCCCGGCCGTTCCCAACGCAGCTGGATCGCATCTCCGGTCCGGGTCTTGATGATATTTCCCAGCGTTCCGGCCACCGCCCGGGCAGATGCGAAATCGCTCCTCTGGTCCGTCGGGAGCGCGCTTTCATAGACCGCCAGGAGATCCGCGGAGGCCCGGGTCTGAACACTCATCGTTGTCTCGACCTGGTGGCTCCCGTCCCGAAAATTAACGCGCGTATCCGCCAGGGTGTAGCTGGCCGTCCCTAGAGCGGAGGACCAGCTGTAGGTGATATTATGACCGGAGTTCGTTTGGGTATACTGGGTCAACGCGTTCGTATCCTGAAGGGCTCCGGCATAATCCGTCCGGGAAGATGAAAGCGCCAGGTCCCCAGAACGTCCCTCGACCAGAGCCCGATCAACGTTCATCTGCGACGTGAATCCCCACTGGCTTCTTCCGGTAAAAGTCACACCATCCGCTTGCCGCTCCTGGATCGTGTCGCGGCCAAGCGAATAGGTCTGATGGCCGTCGATGCTCTTCCATGTGACGCGCTCGCTGTCGCCTGTGACCGTCCGGGTGAACGCGGTGAAAGCGTTGGTATCCGCCCGCGCGTTTGAATAAGCCGCCTCGACCGCCGGATCGGAAAAATCGATCGGGTTCGCGGCAAACCACACCGCGTCAACCTGCATTTGCTCATTGAATAACCATTCGACGGCGTCCTGGAACCCTCCCCCCGACTGCTCCTCCTGAAAGACCGAGCGGACCAGGGAGTAGGTCTTGAGCCCGCTCGCGCCCTTCCATCCGTATTGGATATTCTTTCCGTTAAGGCTTGCGTTATAAGTGGTGGTCCCGCTTACATCCGCAATGGCCGTCTGATATTGTTCCCGGATCTCCGGATCCGAAAAACGGGCCATATGCCCTGCGACACTGGCAGCGGTCACCTGAAAACGCGCGGCGAAGCTCCACACCTCCCGGTCCACAAAGCTGCCATCTGCAAGTTTCGTGGGCATGAACGACTGGTTCAGCACGTAGGTCTTGACACCATCCCGGCTTGTCCAGTTGTAGCTCACATCCTGGCCGGAACGAATCTGCTTGAAGCCTTCGAACGGCTGAACATCCGACAAGGCCGCCAGGTACTGATCGCGCTCATCCCCATCCTGAACCGACGTATCCCCCTGAAGTTTCTGGGCGTAGTCATCGACGAGATCCAATGAAACAGCCGTTTCCGCCGAAAGGCTCCAGGCGATCCCGGTCTGAAGCACGGCGTTTCCGGCGTGAAGTTCGGGCGTCACCGAACGGGTCAGGCTGAAACCCTCGATCTGATCGAGGTCGTCCCATGAATAGATCACATCCAGACCCCGGATGACCTTCGAATAATGGGTGCCCGAATTCGTCTGGGACAGGGCGTCACGGTACTGCGCCCGCTGCTCTTCCGTTTTAAGATCCGGCTCATGGCTCGCAACCTCGTCGCGAGAAACGGCGGCCTGGGACGAAAAGGACCACTGCATTTCCCGCACAAGCGCTGCCTGGGGCAATGGGTCCCCGTTGGCATTGAACTGCTGGTCCACGATCTGGACCATGCGTCCCGAAAGGGCGTAGGTCGTCATCTCATCAGCCCCCATCCAGCTGAAGCTGATATTTTCCCCGGTCATCGTTTTCCGCACAAAGGTATGGGAGCCGCGGTCATTCAGGGCTGCCTGATACTGATCGCGTTCATCAAAAAAAGCATCGGTCTCGCTGCCCGTTAACTCGGCGGCATAGTTCCCGACCTGATCCCCCGTCACAAAAACCTGTGTGCCAAAGGACCATTTGAAGGAGTCGATCGTCCCGCCGCCGGACTGAACTTCGCGGGAAAAATTCGCGTTCAAAGTAAAATTCCGTCCAAGGTCCAGATTTTCCCAGCTATACGCCTCATGGCTCCCCGTGAGGGTCAGGGTGATCGCGGTCTGAGTTCCGATCCCGGACAGCGCCGCCTGATAATCCGTTTTCTCACGGTCCTGCGCCAGGAGATCCGTCTTGCCTTCGACAACATCGCGTGTCACTTGGCGCTGCACCGAAAAACCCCACTCGGCCAACCCGGTCCCCGGCTGCCGTGACTGCGAAAGGGAATAATTTTGATGACCATCCAGGCCGGTCCAGGTATAGCTTATGTTGTTGCCCGTCGTCGTCATGCTGATCCCCCGGAACGCGTCCACGTCCTGCAAAGCCGCCAGATAACGGTCATGCTCGTCCACGATCCCGTTCGCAGCGTTTCCCTGAAGATCATTCTCATGGTTGCGGATCACGGAAGCCGATACCTCTTCCTGGATCGTGAAAGAATAACGCGGGGTCCTTTGAAGCGTCCCGTCCGGTTGGGTCACCAGGACCCCGTTGGAAACAACCGAGAAAGTCTGAGCTCCGTCCGCGCCGGCCCAGGAAAAGCTGCTGCGCGTCCCGCTAACCGAAAGGGTGATCAGACTGCGCTCGTTCAGGCCGCTGAGCGCCGCAGCGTACGCGTCGCGTTCCGCCTGCGTCTCATAACTTGGATTGGATTGCTGAAGTCTCGCCAGCGACACCTTGATCTGGGAGCGGAACGCCCATTGTCTTTCAGGCGCGAAAGTCCCGTCTCCTTTTTGAACCAGCGTCGTCTCGCGGCTCAACGCGTAATCGGTCCGCCGGTCCGCGCTCTGCCAGGAATAGCTCAGGTTCTCGCCGCTCAGCGTTTCCGCCACCGGCCGGAACACGTCGATATCCGTAAGGGAAGAAACATATTGATCGCGCTCACTGAGCGTCAAGGGATCCGAAAAATCGTGAAGGTCGGCTTCATGGCCCTGGACCACGGAAACCGAAACATAGGCCTGCGCCGAAAAACCCCACCGGCTCGTCCGGACACGGGAGCCATCGGCCTGGAGGACCCACACCGGCTGATTCACAAGGGAGTAGTTCCTTTTATGGTCAGCACTTCGCCAGCTGTAATTCGCCTGAGCCCCGCTGACCGTCAGCGAAACACCGGACAAAAGATCGATGTCGGATTGGGCCGTGCGGTACTGGTCTCTCGGATCCGCTGTTTGCGCTTCGCTGTCGGAGGGGACTTCCGCTTCGTGGTTATAAGTCTGGTTACGGATCCATTCCACAGAAACCGATTCCTGCGTCGAAACGCTGTAACGGTATGCGGGAGCATAAACCCCTTCCACCTGCTCCGTCTCGTCCGCGGACCGGGTCAGGGAATGCCGCTGGTAACGATTCATGCTGTTCCACGAAAAACTCAGGTCCGTCCCCGAAACGATCATGCTGATCCCCCGCAAGAGGTCAATGTCCTGGACCGCGGCCTGGTATTGATCTTGAAGCGCCTGATCTTCCATGTCGCCCGCATGCCCCAGGATCCAATCCGCCGTCACGCGCTTCTCTGCCGAAAAGGACCATTGGGCCGTTCTCGCATAGGTCCCGTCCGC
Source organism: uncultured bacterium (assembly GCA_964606385.1). GTDB lineage: Bacteria > Omnitrophota > Omnitrophia > Omnitrophales > Aquincolibacteriaceae > Aquincolibacterium. Next base: position 22,216 of record CAZSFZ010000011.1, on the reverse strand, counting down.
CTGGCGGGTTTCATTCATCTTTTTCCCGAAGGAATAGCTGACGGTCCGATCCTTTCCATTCCACGAATAATTGACATCATCCCCGTTCGTCGTAACCGTGATCGAACCAAGCGGGTCCCGGTCCGCCAGCGCCGCGAGATACGCGTCGCGTTCATTCACGGCGGCCGTGCTGTCATCATAAAGCAAGGATCCCCGGTCCTGGATCACCCCGATATCGACACTTTCCTGCGTACTGAAAGACCACTGTTCACGGGCCGCGTAAGTCCCATCCACCTGTTTTTCATCGATCCCCTGTTTCACGAGGGAATGGCGCTGGGCCCCGCTGCGGCTTTCCCAGCGATAATTCTCCATTTCGCCGCTCGTTGTGCGGGTGATCCCCTGAAGCAGGTTCACATCACCGAGAGCGGCTAAATAATTTTGACGCGGGTCGATCGTTGAGGGGGCGCCATCGTCAAAAAGCGAGGCGTCATGACCCTGGATCATCCCCAGGGAGACCTGCTCTTCTTTCTGAAAACTCCATTGCATTTCCACGGACCTGGACCCGTCCAGTTCCGTCACATCCGCTTCCGCGCGGACCAATTGATAGCTTTTCGTGCGGTCGGCGCTTTCCCAGCGATAGGTGATATTCCTGCCGCTCGTATTCATCTGGATCGCCGCATAGGGATCCATATCATTGAGGGCCTGGAGGTATTGCTCCCGTTCACCCATCCTGTTTGGATCGGGATGCTCGAACAGTTCGCTTTCGTGGCCCCGGGCGACGGAAACATCCGCGGACTGTGAAATGGCAAAACTCCAGTCCGCTTCGGAAGCGTAGGCTCCGCTGGCCTGCTTTACATCCGTCATTTGTTTCGCAAGGCGGTACGTCTTACGGCCGTCCTTACTGGACCAGCTATAGGTTTCCGAGGTGCCGGAGGTGGTCATCGTGATCTCTTCAAAAGGATTCACATCATTTAATGCGTTCAAATACTGCGCCCGGGGATCATCCGTTGCCGCGTCTCCGTCCTCAAAAAGCTCAGGGCCATGACCCGCCAAAAGGCCCGCGTCGACCTGGATCCGCGCGGCAAAGCTGAAACGGTTCTCGTATAAAACGCTCCCGTCCGTTTGCCGGACCGGAGTCAGATTTTGAGAAAGAACATACGAGGTGGTCCCGTCAGCGCTTTTCCAGCTCACGCTTACATCCGCGCCGGTCACGGAGACCGTGAACCCTTGCAACAGGTCCACATCATTTAATGCAGCGAGATACGCGTCGCGCTGATCCCGTTTGGTATCCGTCACGTCTCCCGGAAGAGAGAGTTCAAACCCATCAACCTGGCTCTTGTCGACCTTCCTTTGGGACGAAAACCCCCAATTTTCTCTTGAAACATAAGCGCCGTCCGACTTCAGAGTTTCAGAACGCGTCATGCTTAAAGAGTAGACCGTTCCGCGATCGACGCTGCGCCAGGAATAACTCCGGTCCTTCCCTTTCAGAGTCAGCGTCACGCCTTCAAAAGCGTTAACATCCGAAAGCGCCGCCCGATACGCACTGGCCTCGTCCGGCAGCGACGCGACCGCGTCTCCGTGCAAGCGCCCCTCATAGCCTTGAACCAGGGTTTCGGCAAGAAAGATCCTCGTTGAGAACGAGAGGGTTTCCCGTTTGCTAAAAGTTCCGTCCACTTGCTTTGTCAAAACCTTGGAGATCGTCAAGGAATGAGCTTCCGTCTCACTGGGGTTCTTCCAGGAATAAGTGACCTGATCCCCGCTGGTGCTGCGGCTGAAAGTCAACACCCCCTGAAGCGCCGCCTGCATCCCCGCCTTTTCGTCAGAGGGCAGCCGATCGAGCAAAGCCTCCACCTCCGATTTGAGCACATCCACCTGCGCTGAAAAGCTCCAGGACTCCTCCTCCCGGTAGACCTCGGACCCCGCTACGACATGCCCATTCGCGTCATAATTGGCGTTCGCTAAAATTTTCTCGTATGACTTGCCGAGGGAATAGGTCGTCATACCGTCCTGGCTTCCCCAGCTATAAGTTTCGGACCTGCCGCTCGTCGTCAGAGTGAAGAACCCGACCGGCAGCGCGTCGCTCAAAGCGCTTTGGTATTGCGATGCGGCCGCGGCGTCGAGCTGCGCCGCATAATCATCCGCAAGATCCCGGACCACATTGATTTTTTCACTGAAATTCCACACTTCGCGGGCCTCGAATCCACGGCTCACGCTCCCATCCGCTGCCGCCTGTTCCGAGACCATCGTCTCGCGCAATTGACGGGTCAGGGCATAAGCCTTTCCGCTCACCCCTTCCCAGTTATAGGAGATATTCCCCGCACTGGTCGTGCGCTCATAGAGGGTATAGCCCCCCACGTCCTTTAAAGCGGCGTCCAGCTGGTCCCTAGGATCGACCAGGGAATCGGTGAGATCCCCCTCCACATCCTGCAAATGCTGGGCTGCCTCCGCTTTCAGGACATAGGCCTTCTCACTCATGGTCCAAGTGGTCGCCCCTGTCGCGGGAGATACGGATTTTGAAAGGGTATAGGTGTTGACCCCGTTCGTCCCGGTCCACGAGAACGTCACATCGTTTCCGGATACGATCTTCGAATAAACCGTCGCCCCATCGCGGTCCCCGAGAGCGGTCCGGTACTGGTCCTTCATCCGCTCAAGGTCAAAGTTACCTTCAAGACCTTCCACCCCGGACGGCAGGATCAGGACACGGGAAGAAAAGTTCCAGGAGGGCGTCTCCGCGTAGGTGATCCGGTCCGCCTGCAGGACGGGCGCCATATTTTTCACAAGCGAGTGGAGGGTCGCCCCGTCCAGATCCTTCCAGGAGTAAGTCTCCGCCTTCCCCTTTGAGCTGCGCGAAAAACTCGTGACCGGGGTAGCCGATGCCAACGCGCTTAAGTATTGGGCTTTGACGTCTTGGCTGGGAAGTTCCTGCGCGTGGCCGTCCACTTCGTCCTTCTCAACGCGCACAAGATCGGAAAACTCCCAATCAAAATCGTTTTGGATGCCGCCGCCTTCCAGCGAAGTCTTGCGCAAATTCCGCGTTAACGAATAGGAGTACAAGCGGTTCACGTCCTGCCATCCGTAGGTCACGGTCTTGCCGCTGATCGTTTTTGAAAATTCGGTTGAATCGTCCGTCTGGTTGAGGGCCTGAAGATAGGCCGCTTTTTCCTGCATTTCGGAAGCATTCCCTTCCAGATCCGCGGCGTGACCTGCTACTTCGATCCTCTTGACCTTGAATTGCTCCGTAAAACCCCACTGGACCGGTCTCTCCACGATCACGGTCTGTCCGGAAGCATCCACCGTCTCAGCCTTGAGCTGTTGGGATGTGAGCGTATAGCTATTTCCGCCCCGCACTCCGGTCCAGGTATAGGTCCGATCAAGTCCCGAGATCACGCGTGTGAAGAAGGTCGAGGCATCCGTGTCGAGAAGCGCCCGGTCATAGTGAGCTTTCAATTCATCCGAAGCCAGTTCGCCGCGATGTCCTTCCACCTCTGCTTTAAGAACATACGTTTGAGCGTTAAAACCCCATTCCGGCTTTGAGAGATAACTTGTTCCATCGGGCTGGAGCACCTTGGTTTCACGACGCGAAAGCGTATAGCTCACCCCTCCTTGGAGCCCCTTCCAAGCATAACTCACATCCGGGCCGGTCGTCGTACGGGTAAACGTGGTCGGGTCCGTCTGCGACGGTAACGCGCTCAGGTATTGGTCGCGAAGCGGCTGACTTTCAAGATCCACCGCGTGTCCTTGCACTTCTTCCAGGGTGACAAAAACCTGTTCGCTGAAAATCCATTTGGCCTCTTTTTCATAAACCGGAGATCCTCTCCCATCCGTAATATAAACCACGTCCCCGGCTGCATCGGTCACAACGGTATCCGCGACTCCATCGCCATCCGTATCCCGGGTCTGCGGGACATAGGCCTTTTCAAAGTTTCGGGTGAGTGAATAATTTGCGCCCCCGCCAAGGCTTTTCCAGGAGTAGCTTGTTACATCACCGCTGACGTCCTTAAAATAACTCGTGGAACTATTCGTGTCGCTCAAGGCAAGAAGATAAAGATCACGCTGATCGACCACGGAGTCCTGAACATTCCCGGAAAGATCATTCACACGTCCCTGGACTTCCATCGCCTTGACCTGGAACCTCTGGCTGAAGTTCCACCGGGCGGGCTGCCGTGTAAAGATTGGAGCGCCGCTCGCGTCCTGCTGACCGGAATCGGCTTTAATCTGCTCATTGGAAAGCGTGTAGGTCCTGGTGTGATCCGCGCTTTGCCACGAATAACTGACATTCAAACCGCTGGTCACCCGCGTAAAATAGGTCGAGGGATCAATGTCAAGGATCGCCTGGTCATATTGGGCTTTAAGTTCATCCGTCAGAAGGACGTCGCGGCGTCCGCTCACCTCGGTTGAAAGGACATAGGTCTGCTCGCTAAAATTCCATTTAGTTTCATCCTTAAAAGCGCTGCCATCGGGCTGCTTCACCTTGATCTCTTCATGACTAAGCGTATACATCTTGCCGGCGCCGGGGCTTTTCCACGTATAACTTACCGAAGAACCGCTTGTCGTCCGTGTGAATATGGTTGCCGCCGTTGTATCCGCCAGGGCGTTACCGTACTGGTCCCGAAGTTCCTGGTCCTCCAGTTTTGCCGCATGTCCTTGGACCTCGGAAGGCACCACAAACGTTTGCTCGCTGATCGCCCAAACCCACTTCTCCTCAAAAACAAACTCTCCGTTCACCTTCTGGTACTGGACTTCCCCGTCCACAGTCACCACCGATCCGTAAGCATCCAGCTGCGGAACGTATATTTTCTGCTTGGTCCGGCTTAGCGTGTAGGTGACCCCCTCTTGATTGCGGCTCTTCCAACTGTAGCTGACATCCGCGCCGCTTGTTGTTTTGGTGTAATCCGTTGCCGCCGATGCATCCGAAACGGCGCTCGTGTACTGGCTCCGCAGGGCCTGTGTTTCCATGTCATTCAGATGGTTCTCGATCTCGGCTTTTTCGACCTTGCGGCTCTCACTGAAACCCCATTTGACCTCCGTCTGCCCGTAAACCGGCTGATTGGCCCCGTCCACGCCCGTCTCGAATTGGATCAGCTCACTTGACAGCGAGTACGAGCGGCTCTCATCAACGCTTGTCCAACTATAACTGACATTGTTGCCGCTGATCATCCGCGTATACCGCGTAAAGACATTCGTGTCCGCGAGCGCGGCCCCATACTGGCTTTTTTCCTCCTCTGTCCCCAGAAGGGCTTCACGTCCGGAAACTTCACTCGCCAGCACTTCGACCTGTTCAGCGAAGGTCCACTGAACGGCTTGAGGCTCATAAATGGGCTGACCGGCCGCGTCACGACCTTTTTCGATCTTGATATCGGTCTTTCGGAGCGAGTACTGCCGGGCCTCGTCCTGGCTTTGCCAGCCATAGCTGATATCGTTGCCTGAGACGCTCATCGAATAGACCGTGGAAGCACCGGTATCGAGAAGAGCCGCGAGATATTGGTCCTGCACAACCTGGGTTTCGAGCTCCATCGTGTGGTTTTCAACATCGCTTTTCTGAACAAGCTCCTGCGAACTGAAATTCCATTTCCACTGCGTCGAAAGCTCTGATTCATAAAGCGTGTTGCCCGCGGCATCGGTAACCACTTGTCCGGCATTGTCGATTTGCGGGCTGTAAACAAGGGACTTGGTTCGGGAGATCGCGTAGCTCTTGACGCCGCTCCGGCTCTTCCAGCCGTAGCTCTGCTCCTCTCCCTTCAAGGTCACATGATATTGAGTGACCGGATAAACATCCGAAAGCGCGGCTTGATATTGCGCAGTCACCGCGGCCGTCTCAAAGGAGTTTCGGAAATCCCCCGCTTCGGCCGCCAAGACCTGAAAACTCACGGAAAAGTCCCACACCGTTTTTTCATTATACGCGCGGGTGGTCACATTCCCCTGGGCATCCTTCGTTTCCATTGAAAGGGTCTTTTCAATCGATCGGGCAAGCTGGTAATTTTTGGAATCATCCGCGCTTGTCCAGCTGTAGCTCACATCTTTCCCGCCTAGTGTTTGCCGATAGGTCGTATCCGCATCGGTATCGGCGAGCGCCGCGGCGTAATAGGTTCTGGCAAGCGGGTCTTCCAGATCGTTCGCATGATTTTCCACCACGATCTTTTCGACAAGCGCTGATTCGCTAAAAGACCACTGCGCTTCAACATTCGCCGCGACCCCGCCAACAACCGCGGGGATCCTCTCTATCGCGATGGAATATTCACGCCCCGCGTCAACGCTCTGCCATGAAATAACCTGCGAAGCCCCATTGATCGTTTTCTTATACCGGGTCTGGGCGTCCGTATCCGCAAGAGCCGAGGTCAGCCGGCTTTTTTCATCAACCTTCAGGCGTATCAGATAATTTTCCGCTACCTCTTTAAGAACGCCGATTTCGGTCGAAAAACCCCATTCGTCTTTGGATGCGGGGTTCTGCTTATAGACCACATTCCCCGCGGCATCCCGCCGCACGGCGCCGGAAGCGTCGAGTTCCGCTTCCCAAATATACCCCGGTGACTTCGTCAGCGAATAGGTCCGCCCTTTTTCGGGATCAGACCAGGAATACATTTCGGTATCCCCCGTGATCCCCATGGTATAAAAAGTAGCCGTTGTCGACTCGTCCAGCGCTTGCTGGTATTGCTGCCTGAGAACGTCAGAACCCAAAAGATCGATATGCCCCTCAACCGCCGCTTGGGTCACCAGGACCTCGGAGCGGAAATTTAAAACCTGCCGTTCCGTATAAAGATAATTCTGGTTATTGTCCGTCTGGTAGACCACGTCACCGTTCGAATCAAGCACAACCTGATCCGGGATCCCGTCGCCATTCGTGTCCTGCTTCTCTGCAATGCGCGTTCTTTCGGTCGTGGAAGTAAGGGTGTGCGTTGTCGCGGCATCCGTAGCCGTCCAGCGATAGGTCAGAAGTTCACCGCTCGTGGTCCGTGTGTAAACCGTCGAATCGTCAATATCCTGGATCGCGTCCAGATAGCGGACTTTCTCGGGGCCATCCTCCAGTCCCGCCGCAAAGCTCTCGACCTCCGCTAGAGACACTCTCACAAGATCCGAAAAATTCCATACGCCATGAAGGACCAAAGTCCCATCGGCTTTTTCATGCAGGGATTCCGATTTGGTCAGGCTGTAGGTTTTCGCGCCATTACGCCCATCCCACTTGTAATTGATCTCGGTCCCGCTGACCGTTTTGGAAAAACGGGTCCAGGAGGCCGTGTCCGACATCGCGATCAAATACTGATCTCTTTCATCCCCGGGCGGAAGCTGGGCCGCGAAATGTTCCACTTCGCTCCGCCGGACCCGGGTCTGGATCGTAAAATCCCATTTGCCGACCGCCTCGTCGTAAACCGGATCACCATTAGCGTCGGTCCCGGTCTTAACCTTCGCCATCCCCTTGATCAACGTGTAGGTCCGGGCCCCATCGTTACTCTTCCAGGAATAGTTCGTGTCGCGGCCCACCACGGTCATCGTAAAATCGGTCGCTGCCGACGTATCGGCCAAAGCTTGCCGGTACTGCTCGCGCTTATCATAAGTCAGTTTCTCTTCTTTTCCCGAGACCGCCGCAGCCGAAACGGCTCGCTGGGATGTAAAGCCCCACGTTTCTTTTTCAAGATAGGTGCCATCCGGCTGAAGCTCCAGCTTGAGGCTCCGTGAAAGCGTATAAGTCGTCATTCCATCCAAAGATTCCCAGCTGTAATTCGCCCCGTCCGCCGTCAAATTCATCGTAAAAAGGGTAAGTTCATCGGTGTCCAGCAGCGCATCCGTAAAGTTATCCTGCTCGGCCGGATTCAGCGCGGTGTAAGCACCGCCGCTCCCCAGCTGTTGGATAAAGTCTTTTTCGATCTTTGCGACCCTTTGAGAAACCGAGAAAGCGTACTCCTGCTCGTAGCTGACCGAGCCGTCCATCTCGGTAATAGCGACATTGGTAGCTCCCAGGGAATAACTCCGGATATGGTCGATCCCCTGCCACGAATAGCCCACGGTGTCCGTTGCCAGACTATCGATCGTCACCGTCCGGGTGAATACGGTCCCCCGGTTTGAATCCGTACTCCAGCCCGCTTCGAAGGCCTTCAATTCGGAGGGGCTGACCGTCGCGATCCCCGACGTCGCGTCCGCCACCATGCCGGGATCACGGACATACGACTGAACCCGGTAAAATCCGGAAGGCGAAAGACGCGCCACGACATCTTTGACCTCCTGCGGCATTGAGGACGTACTGATCGATGATTGCAAAGCTTGCAGGTCCGAAGCGCCTTGAAGCTCCGCAAGGGTCACTCCCATCGTCCCGTCCGAAAGACTGACCAGAACTTTGGCGAGCTGTTCATCATACGCCGTTTCAATGACTTCGCGGCTCACGCGCGTCATTGTCGAAAAAGTGGCGTCACGCGTAAAGTTACCCTCATCGCCGACCGGGACCTTCAGGTCGATGGATATCGAATAACTCACGTTCGGATCGAACGAGGAGGTCCACTGGTAGCTCATATCCTGGCCGTCACCTTCCACGCGGTAAAAGACCGCGTTCGGATCATTGATCGCCACGACCGCCGCTTGCCGCATCCCCTGATCGCGGATCAAAGGCACCAAAGTCACCACTTCCGCTTTATCGACCTGCGTGATGACGGTAACGTTTCCGGCCTGATCAAGCACCGCAACCTTCATTTCTGTCGGGGTATCCAGGCCCGCAAAATCATAAAAATCGGAAACGATCCCGCGACTTGCCGCGTTAAACGCATCACGCGACTCTGTCACATGCCGTAGCGGCCAATCTCCAGCCTGCACGTAGTTTCCAAAGATGCTTGCCGCGGTCTGCCCCGCGATCACCGTACCCTGCGCAACGTTCGTCGTTTCGATATAGCTGATTTGGTCCGAAGCGGGAACACCCGGCGTCAGATCAAAAAGCACCATCCTCGTCACCGTTCCGTCTTCCGAAGTGATCTGGTACCCTGTCCATTCCATGAGGCCGTCGGTGCGCGTGGTCCCTTCCACAAGCCGGATCACCGCGGCATCCCAATTCGGATCCGTCACAAGACTGCCGAGCAGCAGGTCGCGGATCGGAACCATCCCAAACCGCTCATCTTTCACTCCTTGCGGCGCTTCCGCAGTCGCGGCGGGGATCATTTCGAGTTCTTCCTGGCTGATCCGGGAAGAACGTTTAAAGTTCGCGTTCTTTCCGCTCGGCGAATGAATATCCACCGTGATCGAATAATTGACATTCGGATCGGAAACGCTGGCCCATGAATAAATCATGTCATCGGTACCGCTTTGAGAAACCGTGAAAGTCTCTCCGTCCGCGAGCGCCGCGCGGGCATTCCTAAGCTCATCGCTTTCCTCAGCATCCGGACTTGGAATCTGAGCAAGAAGCCCTTGCATTGTGGCGCGGCTCACACGTTCCACCCGCGTCAAGGTTCCAACCGTCATGTAATCGCCTCCGTCCTGGGGCATGTGCGTATCCAATGAAATATTGAAAGTTACATCGGGCGAAACAGAACTCGTCCACTGAAAAGCCGGGTCTTTGGAATCCACTGAACTTCTATAAAAAACAGCTCCGGGATCCTGAAGCGCTTCGTTGGCCTGAGAGATCTGATTCGCGTCAACCATGGTGCCCTTGACGCTGTCGCTTTCGATCACGGACTTTTCGACTCTTTCCGTTAATGTAAAATGAAGCTCGGTCCTGTAACGCGAGTAGGCGCCGGTAGCATCCGGTTCCCCGACGGGCACATGAGTATTCACGCCGATGCTGTAGCTTTTGTGCTCATCCGCTTCGCCCGTCCACTGATAGCTCGGATCGTCGCTGCCGGCTTTCGAGCGGTAAAAAATCGCGCCATCCGCCATCCCCGCCCGGACCCGCGCCACCTGCACCGTGTGTTCGTCCTCAAGCACCGTCAAGGCCGTTTGAAGTGTCCCAACAAGCGAGGTGTCTCCGCCCTGCTGGGCAGCCGTGATATCGGCTTCGATCTCCCCGTAGTGTTCCAGGTAGCTCGTCTCATACCGGACAAGCCACGCTTCGAGCTCTTCGGTAAACACACGATCGGTTCGGGTGTAGGTTGACTGCTGCCACTCGGCGCGCACCTGCATGCTGTAACTGGTGCCATCCGTCGAGCGGCTCGTCCACTGATACTGTGTGTTCTTGTCATCGGTACCGGCCTGCGACATGTAGAAGGTATCGCCGTCCGAGAGCGACGCCTGCGCTTCAGCGCGCTTTGCGACGTCCACGAGCCATTGGATCGCCAGCCCAACCTGCTCCCGGCTGATGCGCTCCGTGATATTCCATGTTGCCTCACGCCCAAAGGTCGCGTCCGAACTGACCGTGAGCGCGTAGCTCCTGTCAGGGTTCGAAACATCCGCGAACTGGTACGAGGGTTTTTCCGGATCCCCGTCGTGAGTGGACTCCCCGTCCGAGACCGCGCGGTAAACTACCACGCCGCTCGTCGAGAGAGCCGTTTGCGCTTCTCCCGCGTCCGAGACGTCGCGCACAAGCGCGGCGGCGGCTTGAGCCTCGGCCGTGCTCACACGTTCCGTGCGTGTGATCGTGAGCTCGATCCTTCGGCCCGCGGGGTCATTCACCACCGCCTGGCTCAGACTGTAATTAAGATTTCGGTTCGATTCGCTCGTCCACTGGAAGGTCGGATTCTCGGTCGCTAGCACCTGCGACTTATAAAAGATTTTTCCGTCTGCAAGCGCTGACTGAAGCGTCGCGTACCGGCTGTCGGTCGCACTTAGGCGCGTAAGTTCCGCCGCGACCTCTTCCTTGCTCACACGCTGCGTCTTCGTAAAGGTCGCCTCATGCCAGTTCACCCCCGTCACCGGATTGGGCTGGTCTTTCACCAAAAGCCCGTAGCTGATGTTCGGGTCCGTGCGGCTCGTCCACTGGTACTGGTGGTTGTCGTTCCCCCCCCCCTGCGAAAGGTAAAACACATCTCCGTCTGAAACAGCCGCCAGCGCCGCCGCTCGTTTTGCAGGGTCCGCGATCCATTCTTTCCCGGCGGCCGTATCCGTTTCAATATGGCGCAATACCTGGTTACGGCTGATCCGGGTCGTTACGGTCCAAGCGGCCTCTACCCCCGTGTACTGCACGACCGGATATCCGACCGGAAGCCCGCTCTTGATCGAAATGCTGTAGTTCTTGTCAGGATTACGCGTATCGGTGAACTGATAGACGGGATCCACGCCATCCGTTGCCGATTCCCCGTCCGTCAGGCTCCGGTAAACGATGATCCCTCCCTGTGAAAGCACCGATGCCGCCTCCGCCCGATCGGAAGCATCCCCGATCTTGGGGACCTCGACTGCGCCGACTTCGGCCGTACTTACCCGCTCCGTTTTCGAGAACGAGACCTCGGTCCTCACACCCGCCCCGGCGCCCGTGCCCACCGGCACCTTGGAATTCACCGATAAACTATAGTTAAGATTACGGCTCGATCCGCTCGACCACTGGAAACTCGGGTCATCACCGCCAGCCTGCACCATATAGAAAATATCCGCGTCCGCATCCGCCACGGCCGCCTGGATCGTCGCGTAGCGCGTGTCCCCTGCCGTATAACGCGGATCGGCTGGATCATTGAGATACGCGTAACGCGCCTCCACCTCGTCTTTGGTGACGCGCTGGGAACGCGTGAAAGTCGATTCATGCCATAAAATCGCCGCATCACTGAGGTCGGCGCCGCTTCTCACCGTAAGACTGTAGCTCACGTTCTGGTTTGCGCGGCTCGTCCATTGATATTGATAGGAAGTGGTCGCGCCCTCCGGGGCATTGGCCCGAGTTTGGGTCCGATAAAACGCGTCCCCGTCAGAGAGGGCCGCTAAAGCGTCCGCGCGCTTCGCCGCATCTGTGATCCATTCTTCGCCGCCCTCGGCTTCCATATAATGCCGGACCTCGGAACGCGCCACCCGCGTCGTGACCGACCAGCCTGATTCGGTCCCCAGCGTCACAGGGTACCCCATCGGAACCCCGCTCTTAATCGCGAGCGAATAGTTCTTGTCGGGATTCGTCATGTCCGTGAATTGGTACACCGGATCGATAAAGTCATTGACCGATTCCCCATCCGTAAGCGCTTTGTAGACCGTGATCCCTTCCTGACTAAGCGCCTCTAGAGCTTCTGCCTTATCCTCGGGGTTGGCAAGCACCTCCGCCTCCCCGCGCGCCTCGCTGACCTTGACCCGCACGCTCCGCGAAAAAGCGACCTCCGTCTTATAGGAGGCATAAACGCCGTTCACAGCCGTTCCTACCCCGATATGAGAATTCACCGACATACTGTAATTAAGATTTCGGTCCGTTTTGCTTGCCCATGAAAAACTCGGGTCATCACTGCCCGCCTGCGCCATGTAAAAGATCTCACCGTCCCCGAGCGCAGCTTCAAGATTCGAAAAACGGCTGTCCACGCTCCCGGCAAGATAAGCATATCGGGCCTGAACATCCTCCCGGGTCACGCGCCGGTTCTTTGTAAAAACCGCCTCATGCCATGAATCTTTCACCGCCAGGCTGTGATTCACGAGAGGATCACTTACACTCGTCCATTGATACTGGATATTGTCGTTCGTTCCAGCCTGTGACATGTAAAATGCTTCGCCATCCCCGAGCGCCAAAAGCGCTTCCGCTCTCTTCGCCGGATCAAGGATCCAATCCCCGTTCGCGTCCGAATTAACATAGGCCAGAACATCTTCTTTTTTCACGCGCGTCGAAATGCCCCAACCCGCTTCAAGACCGTCGGGCGACGCCGAGTTTAAAGTCACCGTGTAACTCCGGTCCGGATTCGAGGCGTCCGTGAACTGATAGGAAGCGTCGATAAAATCAAGCGCCGCCTCACCGTCCGTAAGAGCGCGATAGATTGCCATCCCCTTGACTGATTGTGCCGTAAACGCCAGTGCTGCCTCCGCGCGGTCCGCGGGGTCCCGGATCAGGGTAAGACGGGCCGCAAGCTCTTCCGCGCTGGCACGTTCGTTGCGCGTGAAGGTCACCTCCGTCTTGTAGGTGCTATAAGTTCCATCCGAATTGGCAAGCCCGACCGGAACATGCGTGTTGACCGCCATGCTGTAATTAACATTCTTATTGGTTTTGCTAGACCACTGGTACGAGGGGTCGTCGCCGCCGGCCTGGGACATATAAAAGGCGCCCGCTCCCGCCGCGTCATCCAGGGCCGCCTCAAGGCGCGCGTACCGGGAATCCCCCGTGCCCGCCAAATACGCGATCCGGGCCTCGATATCAGCGCGGCTGACGCGCCGGGAATGATTGAAGGTCACGATCCCAAGCCGGGGATTTTTCGTGAGAGAAAAGCTTTCGTTCGCGTCATAAGCGTTCGTCCATTGATAAACCGCGTCATCCGCTCCCGCTTTTGCCATATAGAAAGCATCAGTCACAAAAAGAGCCAAGTACGCTTCATCACGCTTACGCGTGTCCGTAGCCGTCACCGGCACCTCGGCAATCAGCGCCAGCACTTCCTCCAGGCTCACCCGCTGGTTCCGGGAGAATGTGACCTCACTCTTGTAACTAGGATAGATCCCCGAAGCGTCCGGAACCCCCGCGGGAACGCGCGAGTTAAACGAAACGCTAAAACTCACGTTCGAATTGCCCCGTTCCGTCCATTGGTAGACCGGATCGTCGGCACCCGCCTGCGAACGGTTGAAAGTTGAGCCCTTCGCCATGGCGGCTTCCGCCTCTGCCCGCTTGTCAGGATCCTGGATCTTCGCGATCGCGGCAGAAACCTCGTCGGAAGGGACACGCACCGAATGAGTAAAACTGGCCACCATCACGAAACTTGAGTGGGAACCGTCCGCCGCCGCCACGTCCGCGGGGACTTTCGTGTCCAGCGCGATCGACCAGCTTTCCCCGGAATCATCCGGATTCGTCCATTGATAAACCGGGTCCTTCAGGTCCGTTGTGGATCTGAAAAAGGCGCCGCCCGCGGCGTCATTCGCGCTGATCGCGGAAAGAGCCTCGGCGCGCTTGGCGCTGTCCTCAACGAGCGCCGCTTGGGCGAGCACCGAAGAGTAACTGACGCGCTCGCTGCGGGAAACTGAGACCTCGGCGCGCGTGGCAGGATAAACACCCGCGGCATCCGGAATCCCCACCGGGACCCGCGTATTCACCGACATCGCGTAACTCAAGTTCCGGTCCGTTTCGCTCGTCCAGTTATAGGTCGCCTCTTCCAGTCCGGTCCGGCTCCGGAAAAACGCCTTGCCATCGGCAATGGCGCTGTCCAGAAGCGCTTTCTTCGCGTTGTAATCGGCGGTAAGCTGCGTCAACGCCGAGTTCAGGCCGGCGATCAGCGGGTCCGCGGGATCTGCCGCCGTAAGACGCGTGATCTCGCCCGTGATCTCGGAAACGCGCGCCGTGTAGGAAGCCGTCAACGTCGCAGCCTCCGCGGCCAATGTCTCCCGGCTCACCTGCACGGTCGTCGTAACATGCGCCTCGCGGAACGAAGGTTTGACCTGCAAGCTGTAACTGGTGTTCCTGTCCGAACCGCTTGACCACTGGTACTGGCCCGCCGGGTCATCCGAACCGTTGCGCGACCAATAAAAGAGAAGTCCATCGGAAAGCGCGGCAATCGCCGCTGCCAGCTCTTCCGCGTCCGCGATATTTTCACGGATCATAGCTTCGAGCGCCGCGGGGGCCACACGTTCGGTCATGTTCCAGGTCGCTTCCACCGCCCTATCGACCGCCGGATCATTCACGGGAAGGCCGCTCCGGACCGTAAAGCTGTAACTGATATCCGCATCTTCCGGATCCGTAAATTGAAAAACAGGATCGACTCCGTCGGTCACCGAGGCCCCATCCGTTACCGACCGCATCACACTGATCCCGGCGAGATCCAATTTCTTCTTGGCTTCAGCAAGATCTTCCGGATCCGAAATAAGCGCCGATTGATTAAGCGCTTGTGCCCTGCTAACCCGGATACTGGTCGTGATCGAAAGCTCGGTCAGATAGCCCGCATCAGGCCCCGTCCCCGTAGGAACAAAATGATCCACGCTCATACTATAATTAGTGTTCCGCGTTTGAGGGTTGTCGCTCACCCACTGGTAGTTCGGTCCCTTGTCGCCCTCAGCTCTGTAGAAAAGCACGCCATCCGATAGCGCATTTAAAATGGTCTGGTGCCGCGAGTCCGAAGCCATCATGAACCCGGCGGCGATCACTTGATCAAGTTCCGCGCGGACCGCCTCAAGACTCACTTGCGTCATTTGAGTGACCGTAACCTGCGCAAACTCGGCGCGCGCCTGAAGGCTGTAACTGATGTTGGGGTCCGTTGTATCCGTCCACTGATATTGTCCTTCGTCATCAGTGCCGGACCGGGAGAAATAATATATCGCATCCGCTGTCACCGCCGAGGCGGTGTTGACACCGGTCTCGATCACCGCATACCCCGTTTTCGAAAGCCAGGACTGGACCTCCGAAAGGGCCACGCGCACCGTGATGTTCCAGCTTGCTTCCATCCCAGTGTCCGTCGCGGGATCCCCGACAGGGACCCCCGAACGGATCGCAATCGAATAATTCGTGTTTGGGTCGGAAATATCCGTAAATTGATAAACGGCATCCACCCCGTCGGTCGCCGCCACACCGTCTGTCACCGAACGCATGACCGCAATGCCTTGGCCTCTGAGCTTTGCCTGAGCCTCCGCACGGTCGCTCGTATCCGCAATAAGCGAAAGTTGCTTCTCCAATTCCTGAATGCTTGCCCGGACACTGGTCGTCAGGCTGAGCTCAGTACGGTACCCCGCACCCGACGGAAACTTTGTATCCACCGCGAGGCTGTAGGTCTTGTTCTTGTCACTTTCACTCGACCACTGATAATTCGGACCCCGGTCGCCTTGCGTCCGGTAAAAAACCACACCATCACGAATGGCCTGTTCGATCGAGCCCTTACGCGTATCCGCGGCGGAGATCGTTCCGGCGGCCACCGCCGCGGCGTACTCCGCAAGCACCGTATCCGAACTGACCTGCACGGTTTTTGAAAAACTCACCTGGCCGAATTTTACCTGAACGCTGTAACTCGTATTGGGATCCTTGTAGCTCGTCCATTGATAGGTCCCGGTTTCCCTCGACCCCGGCGTTGAAAAATAAAAGGATTCTCCCTCTGCCAGCGCCGCTGCCACGTCTCCGTCATTTGTGATCAGCGTCAGTGATGGATCGGAAAAGTAGGCTGCCACCTCGGCGCGACCCACACGCCGGGAAATATTCCAAAGAGCCTCAGAACCCGTATTCACCGAAGGGTCTCCCACAGGAATTCCCGAACGGATGGAGACCGTATAACTGGTATCCGGGTCCTGCATATCCGAGAACTGATACACCGGATCCACCCCGTCAAGCGACGAGACGCCATCCGAAACCGAACGGTAAACCGCCACCCCTTCCACGCCAAGCTTCGCTTCGGCCTCGTCGCGTTTCACCGGGTCCGCGATGAGCGCGATCCCCGAACGCGCTTCTGCAAGACTTACTCGCGTGTTGACCAAAAACGTCAGCACCGGAGGAACCTGATAAGCCCCCGCAGTCCCCACCGGAAATTTCTCGTCCAGCGATAATGAATAACTCACGTTCTTGTTGGCGTCATCGGTCCACTGGTAGGCCGCGCCGCGGTCTCCCATCGACATATAAAAAGATTTACCAGTCATGATCGCGGTTTCCACCGCAACGCGGCGCGGGTCGTCCGCCGGAACCTTACTTAAAACATGCTCCCGGCTCACCCGTCTGCTGTAACTAAAAAGAGCCGAGTGCCATGCGTCCTTGTAAGCCAAAGAGTAAGTCGTATTTAGATCCGAAGGAACCGCCCACTGAAGGACCGGGTTATCATTCCCCGCCTGTATCAGATAGAATGCGCCGCCAAGCGCCACCGCCTCGTTATAGGCTTGAAGCGCTGCCGCACGATCAGATTCGTCCACGATCCAGGCGCCGACCGTGTCATTTTGAATACGGTTTAAGGCCTCATTCCGGCTAACACGCAAGTTTTGACTGAAAGTCGCTTCGACACCATCCGGGGCCGCGGAATTGACCGAGATCGTGTAACTTTTATTCGGATCCCCGAAGGCTGACCATTGGTAGACCGGATCATCCGTTCCCGCCTGTGAGCGGTAGAAGATCACGTTCTCGGATATGCGCGCGGATGCCTCAGCACGTTTCACAGGATCCTGAATCTTGAGGGCCTGGACCTCCATTTCTTCGCGGCTGATGCGGATATTCCGCCCAAAAAGATATTCTGTCCCCGTTGGGTCATTGTTGACCCCCACCGGAACTTTGGTATTCATCGAGATCGTATAGCTCACGTTCGGATCCGTTGAGCTTGTCCACTGATACACCGGATCCCCGATCCCTGTCTGGGAACGATAAAAGGTCGTCTTCGGATCCCCCTGGATCGCCGCAAGCGCCTGATCGCGCTTTCCCGGATCCGAGATCTGATTCGCGATCGCCGTTGCCGAGACATGGCTCACCCGCTCCGACTTCCCGAACGTCGCTTCCGCGCCATCCGGAGCATTCGAATTCACGGAAATGGTGTAGGTTAAATTCCCGTCCCGGGAACTCCACGAATAAGATTCCGTCCCTCCCGAGGTGTTCTTATAAAAAACCGCGAAAGGCAGCGAGTTCAATGCGTCGAGGGCCGCTTGCTGCGTGGACGCGGGAACGATCGTCGGCACTAAGGCCTCAAGATCCTTCTTGAGCATGCGCTCCTGGATCTGATACGTCGTCAACGTGCGGAAATTCGGATAATGGCCGTTCGCGTCCGGGAGACCCGCCGGGACATGATCGTCCAGCACCAGCGAATGCGTCGTATCCCCATCCCGCGCCGTTACCTGATAAGTCTTTGACATCGCGGAACGGCCTGAAATATTGAACGCGTCATTGTAATTGGTCACCAAAAAGAACGGATTGTGTGAATACACCGCGTTCTCAAAAACCGCCTGGAAAGCCCACCGGTCCGATTCCACAAGCCAAACGGACGGATCCGCCAGAAGCGCCTGGATCTCCGGATACTCATAGTTGCCCGCCGTGTTGACGAATCCGGAAACACGGACCGAAACCGAGTAATTGACCCGCGGACCGTCCGGATGATGTCGATCGATCGACATCGTGCGGGTCTGAGCCCGGTCCCGTGACGTAACCTGATAAGATTCCGAATCAATAAAACGGTCCCTCACATTGAAAGATTCCCGGGAACTTGTCATGTAGAGAATCCCCTTCGGGCTCCAGTTGGGATTTCCCGCTACATCCCCCAAAAGGCTTTCCCCTACATGGATACCGTTCACCGTGATCGTTTCATACGGCACCTTGACCTGTTCTAAATAATTGTAATGAATCTCGCCTTTAATGGCGTCCCAGTTAGCCGAACGCGTGACCTTCCCGTCCACCGATGTCAGCTGATACGACTCTCCTTCAAAATACCGTGTCCCGCTGTGATCGAATCCTTCCGTCCACGTTTGGGTACGGCTGATGCGCTCCCCCTCCCAATTCATGTCTCCGTCCATCGGGCCAAGCAAAAGGGTCCCGATCGAATTCGTTCCGTCATATGAGATCGTGCTATGGGGGATATCTTTCGTCTCACTGAAACTGATCTTCCCCGTCGCCACACCGCTTATGACCTCAAAATTCTTGGTACGGGTAAGCGTTCCATCCCCGTAAACATCCAAAGAAAAACTGTGGTCCAGCAGCAACTGATCCGTGTTAAACCCGCCAGCATAGCTCCAGGACTCGAACATATCTTCGTCGCTTGCGACCGCCAGGGACCCTGAACCCAAGAGTTCGGAACGGATCGATGCGTTCTCACTTTTCGTCTGACTTGTGTAGGTCAACAGATCCGTAAGGACATCTCTTGAAACAGAACGGGTAATGTTTTCGTCACGGCTCGTCACCGAATAACTCTCGGATTTCGCGATCCGATCCTCCTCGTCTTGATCGAATCCGAATTTCCATGTTTTTGTAAAAGAGAACTCCTGTCCCTTGAAATTCTCAAGCTCCGCGGGGCTCATATCTCCCAAAAGCGTGCTCACGAGCGTCCCTTCATACCCCATCTCGTTTGCGAGCATCTTTTGCGTCTCGCTATAAGTCACTTCCGTCGTCTCAACATCCCCGATGAAACGATACGATTTTGTGCGGGTAAGAGATCCATCCCCGTAAATATCGTACTGGAACGTGTGGCTCTGAGCCTCCGTGAAAAGATCCCGGATAAATGCCTCTTTGTAACCATCCTTCCAGGTGAGCGACGCATCCGAAATGACTTCGTATTCATAGGACTCCGTCCCCCATTCCTCAAGAGCCGCATTTCCGGAAAGATCACTCCCGAGCTTTACCTGGGTGCTCACCGTGAACGTATCATCCTCCGTGTCCTCCTCAAAATCCTTCCCGAAATCATGCGTCACTGTCGTCCGCTCATCCACCTGCTCCGTGCGGAACACGCTCCGGAGCGCCGTATCGTTATCGAACACATCATAACGGCTCGTATAATCAATGTCCGTCGTCCCGGGAATATACGTGAACTCATCGTACGACGTGATCTCGCAGCCTGAGAATCCCGCGCCGCAGGCCCCGCCCCCCGCGGGATTTTTGTGGGTCACGCTCCGTGTAAGCTGAAATACCGTGTACTGCTGCTCCACGATCGAAAGAAAACGCGTCGCACCGCCGGGCGTCAAGGGCTTTAGGTAATTTTCCGTATAATCCACAAGCCCCAGCCCCAGATAATCGAATTTCCCCAGAAGGACCTCATTCCCCAAGTCCTTACCCGTCACCTCATCCGTCTTCTTCTCCGCGTGACGCGCCAGGTAATGCACCCGGCTCTCGATCGTCCCGACAGGCGTTCCGCCGGAGGTGACCGTAAGATCCTTAATAAGACGCGTGTTAAGATCCGCAACATTGTACGTTTCCACCGTCTTGAGCATCCGGTAATCCGCGCTTTCCTTGTCCGTCGAAAAATAGGTGTAAACGTTGTGGGAGAGGATCTTCACACCGCCATCATCGTAACGGTACGCCGCGCTCACGCGGCCGTCCTCGTCATATTCCGTCACGTTCGCGATCGTCCCGTCCGACCGAAGCTCGATCGAGCGCTTGAGCTTGGATCCATCTAGCTGGTTCACGGTCATCCGTCCAAATTCCGAGATCGTGAAAAGCGAGTTCGGAACATCCTGCCACTCCTTCTCGTCCCGGGGAGCGTAGAACACGATACTTCCGTCCGCCCGCACCGAAAAGGCCAGGCCAGGGTCCCCGGCCTTCAGCTCCGGAACTTTGAACTCCGCTTCGTCCGTGTCGACCCCCGTCGCGGCAAGCGAATCGATCGCGAACTGCATCTGCCGCTTCGCGGACTCCACATCCACCGACTTGCACGCCTCCGACATGCCTGAACCGTAATAGCAATAGTTCTCCACCTCGCCCCGCAGGCTGATCGAACGTTGAAGCTCGTAAAACCCCGCCACCTGCGAATACACCGTCATCCGCCCGTCGTTATGGCGCACCGTGAGGTCCCCCGTCGCGGGATCCGTTTCTTGAGTAAAATCAGTCCCCAATGGATCGCCCACCCACACAAGTACCGGGCGGTTGTCCTTCATTTGATATTCCAGCATGATCCCGTTCTCATACAACACCCGGTAACTCGAGCAGTTCGC
The DNA here is from genome assembly GCA_964606385.1 of uncultured bacterium. GTDB lineage: Bacteria > Omnitrophota > Omnitrophia > Omnitrophales > Aquincolibacteriaceae > Aquincolibacterium. The sequence continues at coordinate 1,651 of CAZSFZ010000011.1, read as the reverse complement.
CGTGTCCCCCTCAAGACAGATCGACACTTTCGCGAGCGTGTCCTTCCCGTCAAAATTCACATCCGTGAGCTCTCCCGTCACCGGGTCCACAACATGCGTGTAGGTGCGAAGCACCGTCCCGTCGCGCTTCACGACCGAAAGAATGACCCCGTCCTGGAAAAAGGTTGTGATGCCTTCCTTACTTGTCACCGAAGTCACAAAATGACCGCTTGGGGTCTTGACCTCAAGCCCCGTCTCCAGGTCGATCGAGGAAATGAGCTGCTCATCTTCATCCCAGATCCGCTTGATCCCGTCACGCTCCTCCTCGGTCAGGCGCGCGAACGAAAAATCCCCGGGATGGTTGTCATCGAACTTGTAGACCTGTTTGAAATAATTGCCGCTCGACTGGATCGTCACCGTCTTCGCGGTATCGTCATACGTGTACCGAAGCTCATCCCCGGTATCCGTGTTCTTATAGATGAGGATCCTTCCTTGAGCATCGTACGTCTGCTCGTAATGCACCTTGTTCGCCGCGTCATACCCTGAAACATAGGTCAGCACATCATCCGCGGTGCCGAGCACGTCATCCGCCCCGGCTTTGTAGCTCATCTGACTCTCAGGCGCTTTCTCTGTTCCCACGATCCTGTAGGTCGAGACCAAAACCGTCCAATCCAGCCCGTCCCCGCGCTCCTCGACGGGAAGCGCGAGCGCTCCCGGTGTCTCCGTACTCGTCCAAAGGTATGTGGTCCACTCATGTGTAAGGTCTTTAGCGGCTTCTTCCTCTGTCAAAGCGATCGTCCCGTCCGCTCTCACGAACCGGCCGTCCGCATCCGTTCTCGCGACCTCCACAAAACCTTCCCAAGAAGCGATGTGCCCGGTCGCGTCAAAGGTCTCCACGAAGAGATTGCCGTTATAAATACCCGTTATATATAGAAGCTTGTCATCGGCGGTCCCAAGCGCCCCGTCCGCGCCAAGGTCAAGCGTTACCTCATTGATCACCCCGCCCGTCACCCAATCGGTCGAGATCACCACTTGGTTCCCCGAATAATTAAAATCCGTCACCGTGCCGTTCGTCGTGTCGTAGACCTGAAGGACCCGCCCCGAAACGTCCTTCGTTACTTGGAGCGTCGCGTCCGTCCCGCCTAAAAGAACGTCATCCGCCGTCCCGAGTTTCCCGTCCCCTCCCAGGTCCACCACCCGGGTCCCGGTCTGCGAAGTAAGCGTCGCCTGGTTCAGTGCGTCGTTATAGGAGTAACCCGTACGCGCGCCGTCCTTTTCAAGCGTCGTGAGTCGGCCGTTCGAATAACTCTCCACATAATGGATCCCGCCCCGGTCAAACTCCGCTTTAATAAGCGCGGAAGTCCCGAAAGGATCCTTCGCGTCCGTATACGTGTACGTATACTCATTGCCGTTGGCCTGTGAAACACGAACTTGGCCCGCCGCATCATAGGAATATTCCGCCAAAAGATTCCCCGACCCGTCACGAGCACCGGTCGCACGGCCCGACACATCGTAGTACCATGTCGTTCCCGTCGCGGTCTCCTGCGCCTGGATCAATACATCATTTCCGGTGCCCCAGCCCGTCTCACCTGCGCGCCAGATCTCGACAAGACCCTGGATCGTGATCGTCTTCGTTCCGTCCGTATTGTCGACCACCACCGCGTTCGGATCA
>CAZSFZ010000010.1:0-65751 GCA_964606385.1 uncultured bacterium | reverse complement strand
CGAGGCCTCCGATGCCGAACAAAATGAATTTTGGGGACATCAAACAACAAGCACTAGTAAGCGGGCATTGCATGTTTTTCTCCTTTCAATTTTGCCTTGCGTAAATCTTGTTGAACCTCTTTCCCCAATAACTCCTTGATAGGGTTTAGAGTATAGGAAAATCACGATAGCCTCAACGTCGAAATCTTTCTATCCCTATTCTCTATACCCTATCCCCTACGATTTATCTTCCCACGCGCTGCGGTACCCCTGCACGAATTCAACATAACGGAGCAGGTCTTCGTAAAAAGCATGATTGGAAAGGGTCGCGCTGTCTCCGATCAGGATGAGTTTTCGCTTGGCGCGCGTCATCGCGACGTTCAGGCGGCGGGTATCGATCAAAAAACCAAGCTGCCCTTCCCGGTTCGAACGCACCAGCGAAACGATCACCGCTTCTTTTTCGCGGCCCTGGAAGGCGTCGACGCTGTCGATCTCGAGCCCCGCCAGCTCGCCAGGCTCTCCTTTATCGCCAAAAATCATCCCTGTCAGGAATTTTACCTGAGCGCTGTAAGGACTGATGATGGCGATCTCGGCGGAAGACAACCCCGCCTGGATCAAACGATCCAATTCCGCCACAACCAGCTTTGCCTCCTGGGGGTTATAACGGCTCTCCGTTCCTTCCTCGACTTCTTCTTCATAGCCGAGCCCAGCCGTATCCAGAAAAACAACGGGCGTTGTGTCCAGCCCTTCAGCTTTCACGTTCGCAAGGTCTTTCAGAACATGCCGTGCGACCGAGGGATCAGCCACAAGCGCGGTGTCATAAAACCTCCGGGATGAAAAGTCCATGATGTGCTCATGCATCCGGTATTGCCGCTCAAGCCGTACCCTGGATTTCGGCCCCAGAACCTCGTAGAGGCGCTCAAAAAGCGTGAAGCCCAAACCGCGCTCTCCGGGACGGGACCGCAACACGGTCGGCGGAAGCTGGCAGTGGTCCCCCGCGAGGATCACCTTCCCCCCATGGCGCAGCGGGATCCAGGTCGCCGGCTCGATCCCCTGAGTCGCCTCATCCAGGATCACCCAGTCAAAAGCCTTGGCATGGATCAGCGGGTCGCCGCAGACCGTGTGCGTCGCCACCACCACATCCGAGGCATTCCAGACTTGCTTGAAGATCTGCGTCTTGAGATCGCGGATATCGTCGCGAATCCGGTGGATCTCGTCGCGCATTTCATTGCGTTCCTCCCAGCTCATGACGCGCCGATCTTGCCGGCGTTCTTGCTGGCGCGCTAATTGTTCGAGCCTCGCTTCGTTCTCATCGATCATTTTCGCGTAGGGATGCGCGGCGAGTTTATAACTGAGCGTATGTTCCCGGACCCGGTCGGTGATACGCGCCGGATGCCCCAACCGCGTCACCGGGATCTTTTTCTTCACCAGACATTCCACCAAGTGATCGCACGCGGCGTTACTCGGCGCGGAGACAAGGACCGTCTGACCGGCGCCGGCGGCCTGGCAAATGATCTCGGTCAACACACGCGTTTTCCCCGTTCCCGGAGGCCCGTGGATCAGAAGAATGTCCTCGGCTTCGAGCGCCATCGCGACCGCTTTTTTTTGGTCATCGTTCAAACCCGGATCGAAACCCGCGAACTTTGCCGCGGGGACCGGATCGCCGAACCGTGGTTTTTTAAGCCCGAGGCTGATATCCCGAAGCCATGCGAGACGGGAGTGGTCCGCCGTGCGGGTCATATGAAGTGCTTCATACATGCGCTGGTAGGTCGTACGGTTCTCGGCAAGGCTCAGCTGATAGCTTTTTTCACTCTCAACCCAGCCGGGGATCCTGCCGCTGAAAGCGACCGTGATCCTGAACCGGTCTTTTTCATAGACTGTCCCGACGGGGCAATCCGCCGGCGGCGTCTGGAAACCGGAAAGGGAGACCACATCGCCGGGACCCAGGGAATACCGCGGCAAGGGGCGGCCGTTCTGAAGCGCGAAGGTCAGGAGCTTTTGCCCCGAGGGATTATAGTGGGTTTCGAGAAGGTCAAGCCGGAAAAGGGCCTTTCCTTTTTTTTCGCGGACCTCCGGTTTCTGGTCCAGAAAATCCGTCTTGAAACGGTTCTGCTCTTCGCGTTCCTCATCGCGCAGGAGGCGCGTCAGGTAAAGGAAATGCTTTTCGATGACCGCTTCATCCCCGACCCAGATCCTGCGTTCTTCTTTTTTCTCCTGCCTGGGAGGCAGCGGCGCATGAACTTTTTTCCGTCGTTTTTTGGGTTTGTCGCGATAGGTGTCAGACATGAAGACTTTGGTTTTATTCCCCGAGGATCTTGACGAGCACGCGCTTGCGGCGCTGGCCGTCGAATTCGCCGTAAAAGATCTGTTCCCAGGGGCCGAAATCGAGCTTCCCTTTCGTGACCGCGCAAACGACTTCCCGACCCATGATCGTGCGTTTGAGGTGCGCGTCGCCGTTATCCTCACCGGTCAGGTTATGTTTGTATTTATCGATACCGTAAGGCGCCAGTTTTTCGACCCATTTGAGAAAATCCTCGTGAAGCCCCGACTCATTGTCATTAATGAAGACCGACGCCGTGATGTGCATGGCGTTCACAAGGCACAGGCCTTCCTTGATGCCGCTTTTATGGATCGCCTGTTCGACTTCGGGCGTGATATTCACGATAGCGTAGCGGTCTTTGGTATCCATCCAAAAATATTCAGTATGGGCTTTCATGGGGCGCTCCTTATGCTGGAAAGACGGGGACTAATCTACCATAAAAGAGAGGGCGGACAAAAAAAAGACCTCCGTTCCCCAGGGGAACGGAGGTCGGATATTTTGAAAAGCGGAATTACGTCGGAAGCGTCTGGCTGATCGTGGTATCCGCGAATTTCGTAACGTTAGTTTCCGGTTTGATAATCGGCTCATAGTTCGTGGGCCCGGGGAACGGCGCCGTCGCGATATCATAGATCCCCGCCCCGACCCTCAAAAACGTATAGCCGATCCCTCGGCCGATGCTCATGATGAACCCGGTCAGGTAATCGGGACTTTGTTCCATCGCGGGCGGTATCTGCGTCACGAACTCACCCGGACCGGTCGCCACGTTCGACACGCCGCGGCTGAATTTTTCAAGGGCCGCCCGGGAATTCATTTTATCCACGGCTGGAGATGAGGCATAAGCAATGGCGCACATCAGCATCAAGGCAAGGAACAAAGCGATCTTTTTCATTGATGAGTCTCCTTGGTTCGTCCAAACCCGTTCATTCCATCCCATAGTATCGGCCGTTTTACGGCTTCTTTAATATTTATAAGGGGCCCGCTCAGTCTTCGAAACCCTCGGTCTGGAAAACCTCGATCGAGGCATTTTCCAGTTCTTGCTCCGTCAACCCCGCTTTTTCCAGGGCGCAGCTTTCAAAAAAAGTCCGGGCGTCCCAACCGGTCTCCGTCGCCACTTCGGGAAGATAAACACCTTTCTTCCACCCATGCGTTACAATGATCCCGTCCGTCCCGGTACGGATATCCCGAAAGCTTTTAATGGGAGCCGGAGCGGTTAAAAACGAAACGTGCATCTTCAGATCCTTAAGTTCCCCGAGCGCAAGCGGCGGAAACCGGGGGTCTTCAAACGCGGCCGCCAGGGTCATGCGCCCGATACTTTTCTTAAGAGGTTCCGCGCCCACGATCTGCCCGATACAGCCTCGCAAACTTCCTCCGCGCTTTAGCGTCACAAAGATCCCGCGCTTTTCTTCCAGGATCTCATTTTGAAGTTCGAGCCCGGGAACGGGCCCGCCGGTCAGACGCGCTCTCAGCAGTTCCCGCGCGTAAGCCAGTATTTTTTTCTGTTCTTCCTTAGAGATCATGTTGTTTTTCGGTAAGCCATGGCTGCGTACCCGACGACCGAGCCGCGATCGCCCGTCACATCCCCCGAGTTCGCGTACTGAACCAGCTTGGGGCCCGACCATTTCATTTTCCTGGCCAGCAAGATCGAGGTCAGGACGGGTCCCATCCCGCAGGCTTCGACCTCTTCCTTGGCATTCGCGTCATAGATCGCTTCGGCATTCCCCTGCTCGAACATGGCAATAAGGACCCGGTCCATCCGGGCCGCCGCTTCATAAGGATGAAAATGCGAAAGGTCTGAGGTCGCTACGACAAGAACGTTACGGCCCGCGATCACGGCCGCCAAGGTATCCGCAAGGAGCGTGATGTTCGTGATGTTTTGAGAGCCGAAATAGATGGGAACGATCCTGAGGCCGGGGATGGTTTCCTGCAAGAACGGGATCTGAACTTCCAGCGAATGCTCTTCGAGACGCCCGGTCAGCGTATTCCGGAAAAGAGGATGCGCCATTTGAAGCTCACCGGCCAGCTTGCGATCCACGGGGACCCGACCCAACGGTGTTTCATAGAAAGCCGCGTCATCCACGAGGACACCCTGAAGGAATATCCGGTGAAGAAAGGCGATGATAATCACGGCTTCGAACTTCCGGCCCTCCACCAGCTTGTAGGCCTCCGCCGCGACCTGCCCGGAGTAGTCATATCCCGCGTGCGGCACGATGATCGCGCTCACATCCGGATCCGGGACGTTTTGGGACCGGGACAGGAACTGCCGTATCTTTTTTTTGAGGACCGCCGGTTCCTCGGGATAGAATTGTCCGCTCACCACCGCCGTGCGGACCTTTTCCTGGGCTTTCATGCCGCACCTCCCAGCTTCAGGTCAGGCTTGTATTTTACACCCAAAAAAGTCCCAAAAACCCCTTTAATTTCCAACCTTGCAAGGTCTGGAGTTTGCCTCTTTCTCACGCTATAATGATGAGAAAAGAGGAGCGTCTTTTGGAAACCAAGATCCCGAATCCACTTAAAGTCGCGTTTTTTGACGCCAAGCCTTACGATATCGAATCTTTCGATAACGCTAACAAAGCCTTTGGCTTCAAGATCACTTATTTCAAACACCACCTCACCTCCGAAACAGCCTCTCTGGTCCAGGGATTTCACGTCGTCTGCGTTTTTGTAAATGACACGGTGGATCAAAATGTCGTGGATGTGTTGGCCGGAAACGGGATCCGGCTGATCGCGATCCGGGCGGCCGGTTATAACAACCTCGACCTCAAGGCGCTTTTTCAGAGGATCCATGCCGTCCGCGTCCCGGCCTATTCCCCCTACGCGGTGGCGGAGCACGCCGTGGCCCTCATGCTCGCGTTGAACCGCAAGATCCATCGCGCTTTTTTCCGGACCCGCGACAATAATTTCACGCTGAACGGCCTCCTGGGTTTTGACATGCACGGGAAAACGGCTGGCATTATCGGCACCGGAAAGATCGGAAGAGTCCTGATCGATATTCTTAAAGGGTTCGGCATGCGGGTCCTCGCGTACGACGCCTTCCCGGACAAGGAATATGAAAAAAGAGCAGGGATCCAATATGTGGACCTGGATACCCTCTACAAGAACTCCGACGTGATCTCGCTCCATTGCCCGCTCACGAAAGAAACTTACCATCTGATCAATGAACCCAATATCGCGAAAATGAAACAAGGCGTCATGATCATCAATACCGGCCGCGGCCTGCTGATCGATTCCAAAGCGCTTATTGAAGGGCTTAAAACCGGCAAAATCGGTTTCGCGGGCCTGGATGTCTATGAAGAAGAGAGCGATTATTTCTTCGAGGATTTTTCGAACAAGGTCATCACGGACGATATCCTCGCGCGCCTGCTTTCCTTTAATAATGTCCTCATCACCTCGCACCAGGGGTTCTTCACGCGGGAGGCGCTCCAGAATATCGCCGAAACGACCCTGGAGAACATCCGCGAATTTTTCACGGACGGCAAGCTGCCGAATGAGATCTGTTACAAATGCTCTACCACCTCGTGCCCGCGTAAAACCACCGGCAAGTGTTTTTAAAAGGAGAATCCATGCCCGCCTCATCCAAAAATCCATCGGCCGCCGCGAATGATTTTATCGGAAAGGCCCTGCCGCTCGAAGCCCTGGTGACCTATCAGGAACATTCCGTCGTCAGCAAGCAGATCCTCTCCAAGAAAGCCGGAACGCTGACGCTTTTCGCTTTTGATAAAGGCGAGGGCCTCAGCGAACACACGGCCCCCTACGACGCCTCCGTCATGATCCTGGACGGGAAAGCGGCGGTCATGATCGGCGGGAAACTCCACGAGGTCAAAAAAGGCGAGATGATCATCATGCCGGCCGGCGTCCCCCATTCGCTTAAGGCCGTTCAGCGTTTTAAAATGCTCCTCATCATGATCCGTTCCGCGGAATAGCCGGAAAATCCCCGCTCATGCTCGAAAAAATTTTCAAATTAAAGGACCGGAAAACGACCCCCGGAACTGAAGCGATCGCCGGACTGACCACTTTCCTGGCGATGGCCTATATTATTTTTGTGAACCCCAGTATCCTCGCCGCGGCGGGCATGGATAAAACGGCCCTGATCACGGTCACATGCCTGGCGACCGCGCTCGCGACGCTCATGACCGGCCTCTTCGCGAACGCCCCGATCGCCATGGCCCCCGGCATGGGCCTGAACGCTTTCTTCGCCTACTCCCTGGTCCTCACGGACGGCATTCCCTGGACCGACGCTCTGGGGATCGTGTTCCTCTCCGGGCTCTTCTTTTTTCTTTTGACCGTCCTGGGACTCCGGCAAAAGATCGTGGACGTGATCCCGCGCGCGCTCATTGCGTCGGTCTCCGTGGGGATCGGTTTTTTTATCACCTTCATCGGCCTCGTGAATCTCGGCATCATCCACAGAAATGAAGCGACGCTTGTTTCCGCGGCCCCCATCACCCCCACGGTCCTGATCGGGCTCACCGGATTCCTCGTCATGATGCTTTTAGAGATGAAAAAAGTGAAGGGCTCCATGATCCTGGGGATCGCGGTCGCGACGCTTCTCGCGGTCTTTATGGGAAAAACCCCCTGGCCCGCGTCGTTCTTTTCTTTCGACCTCAAACTCATGCCGATCGCGTTCAAGCTGGATATTCTGAACGCGCTCCGCTGGGGATTTTTCGGCGCGATCTTCAGCCTGATGTTCATGCATCTTTTTGATTCGATCGGGTCCCTTGTGGCCTGCTGCAACCAGGCGAAAATGGTGGATGAGAAGGGGCGTGTCCGGGGATTGGACCGGCTGCTCTCCTTAGACGCGCTCGCGAGTATGATAGGCGCGGTCCTGGGCACCTCGACCCTCACGGTATATGTGGAATCCGCCACCGGCATCGGCCAGGGAGGCCGGACGGGCCTCACCTCCGTGGTGACGGCCATCCTCTTTATCCTCGCGGTGGTGTTCATCCCCCTGATCGCCATCGTCCCGGCCTATGCCACGGCGCCGGCGCTCATCCTGGTGGGATTTTTTATGATGAAAGAGGTGAAGGAGATCGATTTTTCGAACATGGAGGAGGGCTTCCCGGCCTTTGTAATCATCGTCATGATCGCGCTGAGTTATTCGATCGCGACGGGCCTGGCGTTCGGGTTCCTGAGTTACGTGATCTTCAAGGTCATGCGCCTGAAGTTTAAAGAGGTGAAGCCGGCCATGTGGGTCATCGCCGCGCTCTCTCTCCTGCATTTCATGTTTTAGACACAATAAAGGCGGGCCGCGAACGGACCCGCCTTTATTGGATAAATCTCTTACCGGCCTTTTTGGGACCGCTTTGCGGAGTGAACCGCTTTCCGCTCCTGATGCAGTTGTTTCTTGGTGTCTTGAACACCCTTATGCGCCTCCTGCATCGCTTTTTTATCCGCCTTCAGCTGCTCGACATTCTCTTTATGCGTCGCCTTGAGCTGCGCCTTTAACGCCTTGGCCTTTTCCGTATCCCCGGCAAGCCTGGCTTCCTTGATCTGAGCCTTGAGGGCTTTTTCTTCGGATTTGGCGGCCTGAGCGTTCGTTTTCATGGTGTCTTTCTGGGTCTTGACCGCCGCCTTGCTTTCTTCGATCTGACGCTTCCAATCGTCCGAAGGCGCCGCGGGGGTTGCTGAAGCGGCATCACTCGTAACGGCCGCCGTATCTGCCGTGGAAGCGGTAGAAGCCGTGTCTTCCGCGTAAAGGTTCAAAGAACTCGCCACAGCGAAAAAGAAAACGGCCGCCAAAACCATTCCGGATAATTTTCTCATGTGAATCTCCTTTTTGTTCTCAAGATTTAAAACTGGACCTTAACGTCCTGCGTTTCTTCTTTCGGGATCTCAAGCATCGAACGGCGCGTGTAGCCGAGGTTGTTCGCCAAAATGACATCCGGGAACTGCTGGATCCGGATGTTGTAGACGTTCACGCTTTCATTGAAGAATTCCCGGCGGTCCGCGATCTCGTTCTCAAGCCCGGAGATGCGGTTCTGCAGCTGCAGAAAATTCTGGTTCGCCTTGAGGTCCGGATAATTCTCAGAGACCGCGAAGAGCGTTTTGAGCCCTGCCGCAAGCTGGTTCTCGGCTTTTGTCTTATCCTCGATCGAGGCCGCGTTCATAAAAGCCGTCCGCGCCTGGGTGATCTTCTCAAGCAGGGATTGCTCGTATTTCATGTAGCCTTTGCAGGTCTCGATCAGCTTCGGCAATTCGTCATGTCTCTGCTTCAGAAGCACATCGATATTCGCCCAAGCCTTGTCGATATTATTCCGCACCTGGATCAGGCCATTGTAGATCCCCACGAAATACCCGATCACCCCCAGCACCACAAACACGATTGCCACTAGCACCACTAATTCCATAGCATCCTCCTTGTTGTTAATACGTATTTTTATATCTTATTATCATCTATCATGAATCCGAGCTTTCTTTTTACAACTGAAGAATGGTTATGTTGATCTTCCGGCTTAAATAATCCTTGCGGTGGATTAAAAACTGGCGGTGCACACGTACCCCATACCACTAAGATCGTCATGGAAAAAATAACTGCCCACAAGAACCCTATCGCAAAAAAAAGACTCGCCCTCCTCCCGAGCTGCTCAGTCACTTGCATTTCTTCTTGGTCTGAAATACAGAACACAGAGTCCCCCTTTTTATGAATCAAAATATCGCTAGGGTCTTCCACGGAATCAAGGGCGTGCGAGCTCTTATCCGCATAACCCATCACATAAAGTTCGTCACCAAGGCCAATGGACGCCTCGGTACCATAAAGGGGTCTTCCCTCCCATCTCGGGTTTTTTCTTGAGAGCTTAAGCCGCTCCAAGGCACAAGCGAGCTCATTGTCTTGAGCGTTATATTCTTTTTTTTGCAATTGAAACTCGCCCTGGCTGGAGTCCACCAAGACCTTTCCGGTTTCATCTTCCAGAAAAAACTGGTTCGCTGTCGACGTGAATTGAGCAAGCGTTCTTTCCAAACCCTTGGGCGCCCTTAATTCTTCCCAAATTTCATACTCTAAATAAATACATTTTTTTCCGGTAAAAGGTGACTCGTAAACCTCCTGAAGAGGTTGCGCTCTCCCTTTGACTTCGACAAGTCCTATCGCGATTGCGCGAATCGTGGAGGTTGGGATATTTTCGATCAGCTTCCTATCTCTCCGGATCGCATACCCCTTTAAAAATAATATCAGCCCTGGCACAATCCCCAAAAATATGGCTAATACATTGATGTCGAACTTAGTTAAGATGCCATGCTCATTCATGAGAGAGTCTTTTTATTTGTTCGAATAATAGAGTTAAAACATCCGTTTGAAGTAATGCCCGATCAGGATAAAAAGACAAAGCACGGTCAGCGCGGGGCCGCCGTACAGGTAAAGATACATCTTGCCGCTGAATTCGCTCAAGACATGTTTTTCATCCTCATCCGAGATCAGGAACATATTCCCGGACTGCGCTGCGATACAAAGATTTTCTGAACCGACGGCGGAGCCGCCCGAAATGGGATTGGGCTGGGCCGTGCCGATGATATAGAGCTCATCTCCGGATTCAATATAAGTTTCGAAACAACGGATCTGTTTATCCATGCCGAAAATGCCTTTCGCGTTGATATTCATCACGGCCAATTGATCGAAAAAAGCCGCTTTATCCTGCGCGTTGAATCCGCTGCCGTAACGGCGGTCGGGATGCGCGTGGAATTCCGCGCCGGCGGGACTCACAAGCACTTTCCCGGTCTCATCCTCGAGATAGAAAAATTCAGGGCTGGTGTATTCGGCGATCGTCACCCAGGAACCGCTCTTTCCCGAGCTCCGGTATTCTTCGACCTTGTAATGAAAGAAAACACAGGGAGCCTTGGCAAAAGCGCTGACCAGCGGCTTCTGAAATTCACGGGCTTTCCCCTTCACCTCGGTCAGGCCCACCGCCATGCCGCGGACCGTGGAAGTGGGGATATCTTCGATCATTTTCTTTTTTTTACGAAGCTGAAACCCGCGGAAGAAGCCCAGGGTGCCCATGACGGCGCCCAGGCAAAGGTAGAAAAAAAGCTTTGATTCGTTTTCGCTGGAAGAACTCATTCAGGGTCTCTTTTTTACGAAACAAATCCTCAGGGTTTTAATGAGAGAAGTATCGGCTTTCCAGATTAAAACCTCAAATCACCCGGTCCCCATTCTATCGATTTCCCGTGTGCAAACCATTAAAAACTGGTGCAGAATAGAGCCATCATGGACACAGTCGTACCGACGAAATACTGGCATAAGGTTGCGGAAGGACGCATCCAGTGCGACCTTTGCCCGCGGCACTGTAAACTCGCGGAGGGCCAGCGCGGTTATTGTTTTGTCCGGGCCTGTCAAAACGGCGAGATCGTCCTGACGACCTATGGGCGTTCGAGCGGCTTCTGTGTGGACCCTATCGAAAAGAAGCCGTTGTTTCATTTTCTTCCCGGAACGCCCGTCTTTTCTTTTGGTACGGCCGGCTGCAACCTGGGCTGCAAGTTCTGCCAGAATGCCGATATCAGTCACTCGCGGGAAATGGACACCCTTGCGGATATCGCCTCGCCGGAACTCATCGCGAAAACCGCGAAGTCGCTCGATTGCCGTAGTGTGGCTTTTACCTATAACGAACCCGCTATTTTCCATGAGTATGCCGTGGACACGGCGAAGGCATGCCGCAAACTCGGCATCAAGACGGTCGCCGTGACGGCCGGCTATGTCTGTGCCGAACCCCGTAAGGAATTCTACGCGTGGATGGATGCCGCGAACGTGGACCTGAAAGGATTCACGGAAGATTTCTATAAAAAATATACGGACAGCTCGCTCGCGCCCGTCCTCGAGACGCTCCTCTATATCAAAAAAGAAACATCCGTATGGCTTGAGATCACCACGCTCCTCGTCCCGGGCTTGAATGATTCCGACAAAGAGCTTCACGCCCTGACTTCGTGGATCGTGAAAAACCTCGGGGCCGAGGTTCCGCTCCATTTTTCAGCCTTTCATCCGGCCCACAAGTTGCAGGATGTCCCCTCCACTCCCCCTTCCACGTTATTCAAGGCGCGGGAGATCGCGATAGCGAGCGGAATCCGTTACTGCTACACGGGAAATATCGAGGACCCGGAAGGCGAGTCGACTTTCTGCCACGCCTGCGGGGAAAAACTGATCGGACGGAACTGGTATGAATTGAGCGGTTGGAATTTGAAGGATGGGAAATGCAAGTTCTGCGGCGCCTTCTGCCCGGGGGTTTTTGAGTCCACGCCAGGCGCCTGGGGCTCTAAACGACTTCCGGTCCGGCTCAGTGACTTCGCCTGATCGTATTTCTCGGGGAACGATGAACGGGTAACGATTTTCGTTCAACATTTCCCGTTATCCGTTTCCCGGATCTCAGGATCTGGTCGCTATAGGAATCCGCCACAAGGTCCTTCGCGCGTATCCCCAGCAGATCCCGAAAGCGCTCACATTGTCTTTCGAGCCTTGCGGCCGCGCACTTCGGACCGAACACTTCGATCTCTACGAAATTTCCAAGCTTCTTGACCCGATCGATATGGAATTTCGCGTTCTTGATGAAATAGATCTCGCGTTTCTTATCGACCACGGCAAGTACGCCGAAGGCAACGGCCAGGATCCGCTTCAGCGGACTTTTTTTATCAAAAGGGAAAAGCGTGGAGTGACATTCTTTGGATTTTTTTTGATCGACGCGCCTGTAATAGATCAGCGCATTTTCGATACGTCCTTCCCGGAGTTTCAGCCGGCCCGAAGGGATACGAAAATACGTGTCGATCTGATGGTCGAGCCCCCCAAAACGGGCTTTTTTTGATCTCAGGATACGGCGGACACGCGCGGGATCGGAGCAACGCGCCTTGATCTCAAGGCTCAGGGATCTCATCGATCGTTCAGGAAGGCTTCAAAGGAAGGGTAAAGGTAAAGGTCGAGCCCTTGCCGGGCTGGCTCTCGACCCCGATCGTCCCGCCGTGGGCTTCTACCATGCGCTTGGCGATCGCGAGCCCCAATCCGGTGCTTTTTTCGCCCTGCGCCGGAAGCACATTGGTCCTGCCGAAATACCGGAACAATTTCGAGATCTCGGCGGCGGGGATCCCCGGCCCCTGATCGGTCACGGAGATGGCGACGCGATCTTTTTGGAGCGAGGCTCGAAGAACGACCCGGCCTTTGGGCGGTGAGAATTTGATCGCATTCGTCACGAGATTATTGATAACCTGATCGATGCGGTCACCGTCCATCATGACCGTTGGAAGGGTTTCGGAGACCTCCAGAACAAATTCAACCGATTTAGCTTTGGCGAGCAGCTTGTTATCTATGGCATTTTTTTTCAAATAGGCCACAAGATCCGTTTCCCGAGGGTCCAGGGCCAGATGTCCCGACTCGATCACACTGACACTTAAAAGATCCCGGATCAGGGCCAGCATTTTATCGCAGTGCTGGGAAATAGAACGAATCGGGCCCTGCTGTTCCGGAGTTAGATCCCCTAACAATCCTTCCGAAAAAATATCCGCATAGCCTTTAATGACCGCGATCGGACTGCGCAAGTCATGCGCTGCGATCCCAAGAAATCTGTTTTTGAGATCATTCAAACGGATCTTTTCTTCGTAAAGCCGGCTTTTCTCGAGCGTCAGGGCTAATTGGGCCGCGATCTCCTGAAAAAGCTCCACATGAGCGTCCCGGTATGTGTCTTTTTCCATGCTGGAGAAAAAAATGAACCCGATCGGCTTGCCTAAAGCGATCAAAGGGCAGGTCAGACTGGACCGCATCCCCTCCTCCACGATCTTGCGTGTGGAATCGGAGCGGGGATGTTCTCTCAGGTAGGCTTCCAGATCGTTCAGAATGCGCGGCTCGCCGGTCTGAAGGACTTTCTCAAGGCTGCTCCCGCGCATGACCGCGGAGTAACCCTTGGGAAGTTTGACCTCAGGAGCCTCGGAATGCGTCCAGTAGGCCCGAAGCACCGAATCTTCTTCTTCCAACAACGAAAAACCGATGCGGTGGTAAGGAATGACCGAATGCAGGGAATCGTAGGCGTATTCGAGAACCTCGTCGATGACTTTCCCCGCGTTGATCTTCTCCGAAATATGGAGAAGCGCCTTGAGTTCCTCTTCGCGGGTCGCCATCAAAGTTCTCGCATCCGTTCGAGGACCCTTTTATTCGCTCTTGCTGAAGGGGTTCAACTTTTTGAGACTGCTGGCAGCGCTCTTCACTCCACTTGTGACGGTACTTGAGGTGCTTTTAAGCGTCTCACCGGTCTTGCCTGCGATCGCGGACGGATCCCCCACCGTGCTCTTCAAAGTATCCAGCCCCTTCTGCGCAGCCTCAGCCGCCATTTTGGCGGAAGCGTTCAAGGAATCCGTCACGGCGCTCTGAAGACCGGCGATATCAAAATCCACGAGGTTGGATAAGCCGGAGCTCAGCATCGCCTTCAGAACGATCAGACGTACGACGCTTTGAAGGTCGGAAATGTTCTGGAATGTCTGATCCAGGTTGATCTTGAATTCCTTGGTCGCGGGCTGACCCCCGGAATAATCCACATAGACGACCTTGCCGATCTTAAGACGCATCACATCGATCTGCATCGGCATGGGTTTGGAGGGCGCCGTGGGTTCCTGCTGCGGTTTTTGAGCGGAAGGCTTTTGAGTTCCCGCGAGCGCTTTCAGACGGTCCAGATTCAGCTCGCCTTTCTCATTTTTGACCACCGTAAACTGGTCCATATTGAACTCAATATTCTCAATGTGCCCCTTCCCTTTCAGAAAACTGCCGAGCTCGAAATCCACCAGGATCTTCGGGATATCCACCAGGCTCGTATCATGAAACCCGGCCGGATTTTTAACCACAAGATTTTCGATATCCAGGAGCGTCTTCGCGAAACTGATGTCCAGTTTACCGATACTCAGAGGCATTCCGGTCACAGCCTTGACGCCATTCTCCGCGACGGCCTTCACCACCACATTGCGCGCAAGCACCAACACTACCAGAACCACAATGACCAAAGTCAGAAGTTTCATGATGAGCTTCATAGCTTACCTCCTAATGTATTTTTGCTTAAAGCGTTAAAACCAGAGCGACTTTTGCAGGACTTTATTTTATCACTATTTTTTGTTCGAAACAGCCGTTTTAGGGGTTCGCCGGAAGATCGCCTCTTCGACCGCGAGTTCTTTGCGGGCGCGAATGCGCCCCAGGTGATATTCGATCCGCTCTCCGGGAATATCCAGATGCCCGAGCACCAGGCGGTTGAGTTCATGGCTCGCCTCCCATTCTTCGGTGATCACGATATCCGCCCCCAATTCATAGAGCTGGGGCATCTGTCCCTGATACCGGGTCCGGACCGCCAGAAGCACGTCCGGGTTCAGGCTCTGCACGACGCGGATGATCTGGGTGATCCCGAGCGGGTCCGGAAAACTCACGATGACCGCCCTCGCGCGGCTGATCCCGACCCTTTTCAGCACTTCCCGGTTGGCCGCATCGCCATAGATGGCTTTCATATGCATCTTTTTGGCCTCACGCATCTTGGCGGGGTTCATCTCTACGATCACAAAAGGCACCTGTTCCTGCTGAAAAGCGATCGCCAAGTCCTGGCCCGTGGGACCAAAGCCGCAAAGGATCACATGCCCGGTAAGGGAAGACAAGGTCCGGTCGGGTTTGATCCAGCTTTTGGGAGGCACACCGAAGATCACATGCCGGCTCAAGATCTTTAAAACAAAAGGGATTAGCGAAAAAAGGAGCGGCGTCATGAGCAGGGTCAGGAACGCGGTGGAAAGCAGCACCTGGTAAAGGTTCGATGAGATGTGTCCGGAACCGCGCGCCATTTCAATCAGAAGGAATGAAAATTCCCCGATCTGGGAAAGGATGATGCCGGTGATCACCGCTACGCGGGGCGGAAAACCGAAGGCCATGATCAGGAGCGTCATGATCACAAAATTGACGAAAAGCACGAGACCGACCACTGAAAGCACAAGAAGAACGTGCTGAAAAAAGAAATGGATATCGAACAACAAGCCGACCGAAACAAAGAAAATGCTCACAAAAAGATGGCGGAACGGAACGATATCGCCGATGAGTTGATGGGAAAAACCCGTGTTCGCGAACATGAACCCCGCCAAGAGCGCCCCGATGGCCATGGAAAAACCCAGCGCGCCGCTCCCCCAGGCCATTCCCAGGCAGATCACGACCGAAAAAAGAAAAAAGATCTCTCGGTTCCGGAGGGCGGCCACCCGGTAAAGAAGCTGGGGAAGAAGGAACCTCGAAAAAAAGAACGTTCCGATCAGGAGAAGGACCGTTTTGAGGAGCGCAAGCCCCAGCGCGAGGCTGACCGAGCTGATGGACTGCCCGAAAGCCGAAAGGAAGATCATCAGCGGCACGACCGCGAGGTCCTGGAAGATCAGGATCGCGATCGCGATACGCCCGTGAGGCGAATCGATCTCGCCCCGGTCCATCAGGTATTTCAGCACGATCGCTGTTGAACTTAAAGCGATCACGGAGCCCAGAAAAAATCCTTCGTAGAAACTCCAGCCGCGCCACCAGGCAAAAAGCAGCGAAACGGCCACGGAAATCAGGATCTGCAAGGCCCCCCCGATCACCGCGAGATTCTGCATGCCGCGCAAACGTTCGACGGAAAATTCAAGCCCGATCGCGAGCATCAGAAGTACCACTCCGAGCTCCGCGAGCATGCGGATACGCTCATTATCCGAAATGATCCCGAGACACTGCGGCCCGAGGATCACCCCGGTCAGCAAAAATCCAAGGATCGTCGGGAGGCGGAATTTTTCGAAGATGACCGCGACCACCGTCGCCATCAAAAGGACCAACAGGATCTCGGTCAGAAAAGAAGGGTTTGTCATCTTGGGTTCCCGTTTCAGAAAATGTCGCCAGCGCCTTATGAGTATACAAAATCTGGCCTAACAATCCAGCGATATGAACTCTTAGCGCAGGCTCTTTTTTTTTATTTTGAAAAGGGATCGTCTTTTTTAAAAATAACGCCGATCCCCTTATGACTGGTCCTTGTGACGCTCAGTTTGGAACCAAATAATATGATGGCGAAGGAGCATTAAATATGATATTTATTGCTATATAAAAGACTTCTTAATGCAAAAATTGATTGTTTATACTATCCAAACAATGTTGCCTTAGGAACAGCCTCAGCCTATAATTGTAGTGGAGGTAGTATAGTAGAAGCTTTGGAAGGAGTTGCGATGAAAAAAAGGACGGTTCTATTAGGGAAAAAAGCAGGCTTCACGTTAGCAGAACTCATGATCGCTCTTGTGATCTTAACGGTAGTGATCCTGAGCTATGTGGGAGCTAATATCCAAGCACACAAAAATACCGAGGAAATGAATGAGCGCACGGTCGCAATCCAGAATGCGAACCAGGTTATTGAACAAATGAGGACTATTTCAAATACCGATCCATTCCCTGCCAGTGTCGTTACGGCCTACCCGGATAATGGCCCTGTGGCAGGATTCAACAGTTTGACGAACGAACAAGTGACGGTGACCTACCAAAACCCGGCAGCAAACCCCTTGGTCTGCACGGTCACGGTAACATGGTCATCATATACGGGGCGTCAAAGTACGGAGACGGTTGAGACTTATATCACACAAAGGGGATGATGAAATGAAGACCATGAAATGCGGTTTCACGCTTGTCGAGATCATCATCGCGACCGCTATTTCTGTGATCATCCTTTTTGGCACATTCGCGATCCTGCAGGCAAGCAGCAATCAACTTAATACGATTCATGCCAAAATGACCCTCCAGGAAGGCCCGCGCGAAGCTCTGTTCAAGATGGCCCAAGAGATTCGCCAAACTGCGTATAATGAAATCACGGACTTTGGAAGCGGGAACATAATGGCAGGCAATGAGATCAACTTCAGGGTCCCTGTTCCTGAACCGGATGAGTCAACACTCGTGGATAGCAGCTATTCGCCGCTTTGGGCGGCCGACATCAGGTACTTTCTGGACTCGAACACACAACAAATCCTTCGAACCTCCGTTATCCTGGACGAAGAGGGCAATCCGACAGTCAAACAAAGCGTTCTTGCTAACAACGTCACAGCTCTTAGCTTCTCGAGACCGAGCGCGATCTCCCCGCTCGTCATGATCCAAATAAGCGCTCAACTAACACTTCCGGACGGCCGGACAATCCCGGATCAACCCATAGTGCTTACCACGCAAGCGGAGGCGAGAAACCCATGAAAACTCTAAAATCCATATCCAATAAAAAAGGTTTTGTTCTTTTGGTCGTGTACATCGTTGTGGTCGTGGTCGCCATTTTTGCGTTCGCTTTCTTCGCGAGGCATCAGGCCGCGATGCAAGGCACGGAACGATATCAGAATCGAATTTTGGCTTTTAACGCCGCGGAAGCCGGCATCGATGCCGCGCTCAGATATCTGGGAAACGGTCAGGCAGGGCAAATCGAAACCGCAAGCGCCGCTCATGATTACGGCCCACTCCCTCTGGCTCAAGGGGAGTACCGGTATACGATCTCCCCTGTCACCAATCAACCTTTGATGCGTAGAATTGACGCGACGGGTTGCGCCCCGAGCTGCGCCACCACTTCGCGGGCCTATCAAACCTCTGATATCACTGTCTATGCCCAGATTTATAAAGCCCCGGCTCCGGGCGGTCTTTTTGACTACGGTGTTTATGTGACGCAATCGATGAACCTGTCGGGCTTCAGATTTGACAGTTACACTTCGAGCCTGCCGTACGGCGGGGCCAACACCAGCGGTGATGGCGCGATTGCTGCGAATTCGACCGCCATCGGGGCCATCGCGATGACGAATACTACGGTCCACGGCACCGCTCTGGTTAACGAGGACGGCAATCCGAGCACCGGAATCACCACGAACAATTCAACCATTACTCAAGGAACCGGAACTTTACCAACGGGCTGGACGCTTGGAGCACCCCCTGATATGGCGTCGCTCGAGACACCTCCGACCGAGATCGATCTCAGCAATATCACAAGAGCCGTGACTCTGACCGCCGGAACCTACCACTGCAGCTCCATCCACCTTTCGGGAAATAAAGGAGCGATCGTAACAACCGGAGCTGTCAAAATCTACGTTGACGGTAGCGTCGCCATCACCGGACAAGGGACCACCGCAGCCGAGAATCAACCTTCGAATCTCCACATTTATGTGACTGGTAACTCGAGTGTGCTTCTCAGAGGAAACGGCTCTTTTATGGGCGGGCTCTATGCGCCGAATTCGGATGTGTCTTTTCAGACGTCTAATTCCGGAAAGGGCGGGGTCATTTACGGGGCTGTAGTCGCAAAAACTTTTTCGACGTTCGGAGGGGGCAATCCCACGGTCCACTTCGATCTGGCTATGGCAACCACCCCTGCCCCGGACCCGAATGCGAACGATCAGATAAACGTTCTAACCTGGCAAGAAATGAACAGCCTCGCCTGGGACACCGGAGTCACCACCTGACACCGGTTCCCGGCAGAATCGGCGAATAAAAAATCCTCGCCGTGCGTGAAGCTTATTCCGGGATCATCCGATAATCCATAAAAAAGGAGAGCTCTTCATGCCGGACACAGCCAGACCTTCAGTGCTTCGAACCTGGGTCCTTTTGATCGGGATATTTTTTTTAGGCGTTATTTCAGGGGTCCTCGGGGCCGTAGCCCTGGATTTTGCCGGACAAAAAACCCGCCTCGTCTTCCCCGTCGCCCGTTTGCTGGACACGGATCTCGTCTATCTTAAAAGCGGAAAAATGATGAGCGGTCGCATCTTGAGCCGCAACGACCGCGAGATCGTGCTGGAGGTCAATGACGGCTCTCTCAAACTCGAACCCGCAGAGATCAGCCGTATCGACGAAAATCATTACACCCGCTATTTCAAGAAGGTCTGGTAATGGGTATCGGCGACCGGCTGTGCCTCCGGTTAAGGTCCCGCTTTCCTGTTTTTTTTAAGACTCCCGGTTCCCCACGATGGACGAAGGCCTTTTCCGTAGACCTCAGCACAAGCGGCCTGGGGCTTCTGACACGCCAACCCGTCGAAAAAGATTCCGTGATCGAACTCCGTCTGGGGCTTCGCGGGAGTATCGGTAAAGTCGTTTTTCGAGGCCGCGTCGTCCATCAGATGCCCGCCAAAGGGAAAGGCAGGGGAATGCTTTCCACGGGAATCCGGTTCGAAGAGGTCCCCGCGCATGTTCTCGACAGCATCACCCGTTTCATCAGCAAACAACTCAACATGACCGGACCCAGGATCGGCGCTCTTTTGAACGGAGGAGCCGTTTTTACGTTGCTGATCTTCCGTTTTCTCTACTATAGCGCCCTCGGGATCTTTCAGGGGACCGCGTTCGGCCGGGAATGGATCACCGGCAGTTGGGCCTCATGCTCCTCGGAAAAGCTCGCATTTTTTTATTTTATGCTCGCAGTGCTTGTCCTGACCGCGTGTTTTTGTTTTTTTTGCAAACAAAGAGGCGCCTCCCGCGCCGTATTCATGGTCGCCTGTGTGGGATTTTTGGACCAGGGGATCCGCTGGGCTTTGAAGGTCCCTTATCTTTTTCAAGGCGCCCCGGACGTATGGATCTTTCTTTTTGAGACGGTCGCGCTGTCCCTGTGGGGAATGCTTGTGTGGAATATGCTGCGCTACGGCGGGAATTATGAACAGGCGCTGCAATCCATGCGGGAAGATACGGGATACAAGCCGGCTTCTCCCGAACCCCCGCCTCCTCCGGAGAAAAAACCTCCGGTCAATCACGTCTTTCTTCCTTAGAACCCGTTCGCGGGCCCCTTACGGCTGGTTTGTTTCTTCCCAGGAGCAAACTTTTGGAACCTGGAGAAATCCGCTGTATTGCAGGAAGGAAACACCGAGATATTTCTTACTGTTCGAATTATCGCTGAAGCGAAAAACCCCGGGAACCAACTCCGGTGATTTTGAATATCCCTCTCCCTGTTCGATCTTTCCGATCGGAATCGAAGGATCGCCCCCATTGTCACGGCAAACCTTGTCCGAGAGCATCCCTTGCTGGGCGAATTGATAGAACTTATTAGCGGGATGATCCTTCGGGATCGAAGGAATACTGGTAACCGCCGGAGCGGAACAACCTGCGAACAAGGCGCAATAACCAAGAACCAAGAACCAAGATACAAACAAATTCCAATATTCAATGACCGATTTTTTGACGGGGGATTGCATTTTGGTTATGGGTCCTTGTTTGATTATTGCATCTTGGATCTTGGTTATTCCAAAGTCTGCCTTCATTTCTAACTTTGGTTTCACCATTTTCCCGTCTTTTGAGTGGAAGGTTTGGGGTGGTGCCGGATAACGGACACCGCTTCCTGTAATAGCGAATCCGGAAGGGCATATTCCTTCAGTTCTCCGTTCAGGAACTTATCGTAGCCGGCGAGGTCCATGAGTCCGTGGCCGCTGTAGCAGAAAAGGATCTTTTTCTCCTTGCCTTCTTCCCGCGCCTTGACGGCTTCATCGATCGCGCAGGCGATCGCATGGCTGGTCTCCGGCGCGCAGACCGTTCCTTCCGTCTGGGCCCAAAGCATGGCGGCCTCGTAGCACTTGATCTGATCGATCGCGCGCGGTTCAAGCAGACCTTCGATCACCCCCTGGCTGACGAGGGGCGACATACCGTGATAACGCAGTCCGCCCGCGTGAATCGGCTCCGGAATAAAGGTATGTCCCAGCGTATGCATCGGAAGAAGCGGCGTCATTTTCGCCACGTCCCCGTGATCATAGCTGAAAGGCCCGCGCGTCAGGGTCGGACACGCCGTCGGCTCCACGGGAACGATCTTGATCTTCGCGCCATGGATCTTTTCACGGACGAACGGGAATGAGATCCCGGCAAAATTACTGCCGCCGCCCGCGCATCCGATCACGATGTCCGGATGTTTTTCGCCCGCCAAAGCCAACTGCTTTTGCGCTTCAAGGCCGATCACGGTCTGATGGAGCATCACGTGATTCAAGACGCTCCCGAGACAATAGCGTGTTTTACCGCTTGGGTCCCCCACCGCTTCCTCGATCGCTTCGCTGATCGCGATCCCGAGACTCCCAGGGGTTTTGGGATCTTTTTTCAGGATCTCCCGGCCGGCATGGGTCTCGTGGCTCGGACTTGCGACGCAATTGGCGCCCCACACACGCATGAGACTTTTTCGGAAAGGTTTCTGATCGAAACTGATCCGAACCATAAAGACCTTGCACTCAAGGCCCATCAGCTTGGCCGCTAAAGCGATCGCGCTTCCCCATTGTCCGGCGCCCGTTTCCGTCGTCAGTTTTTTAATGCCGAACTGCTTGTTATACCAGGCCTGGGCTACCGCGGTATTGGGTTTGTGGCTCCCCGCGGGACTGACGCTTTCATCTTTGTAATAGATACGAGCCGGGGTTTTGAGGTATTTTTCAAGATAGACCGCCCGCCGGAGCGGCGCGGGGCGCCAACGGCAAAGCATTTCCCGGATCTCGTCAGGGATATCGATCCAGCGCTCCGTGCTCATTTCCTGCTCGATCAGGTTCCCGGGGAATACCTTCTCCAGCATGTCGGGCGAAATCGGCTTGCCGTCCGGCCCCAAAGGCGGCTGCATCGGCGTCGGCAGGTCCGCGGCCAGGTTGTACCACTGCTTCGGCATATCCTTTTCATTAAGCGTGATCTTGATATTTTTCAAAGCCGGCTTCCTCCTGTTCAGATTCAAAAATAAAAACCAAGGTAGGGATAGTCTATCCATTTCCCAAAAATAATCATGGAGTTTTTTGAGAGAAAGAGCAAAGGACTTCGCCCTCGTCACCTCCCGGGGATCCCCGCTCAAAAATTTTACGTTCCCCGTTCCCCGCTTCCCGTTTCCCGTATATAATCCCCCCATATCCTGGCTTCCATTTATTTTCATAGAAGGTTGCCAGGACTAGCCCAATTAACCGTTAATTTTTAAATAGAGAATTGGACATGCGAAAGGCACTTTCCTATATTATCCCTGCCCTGATCCTCCTGGGTGTCGTCGTCTTTCATTTCTCCTTTCCCGAACCGATCGAGTCCTTCCGCGCCAAGGTCTTTGACATCTTTCAAATGATCAAGCCGCGCGTTTATCAGGACACCCCGGTCCGCATCATCGATATCGACGACGAGAGCCTGGAAAAGGCCGGCCAGTGGCCGTGGCCCAGGACCATTCTTGGAAAGCTGATCGTACGCCTCGTCGAGGGCGGCGCCACCGTGATCGCTTTTGACGGTGTTTTCGCCGAACCCGACCGGACCTCCCCGAAAAGCATCATTCCTCTATGGACCGAGGGTTCCGCCAGCGAACTTCTACGCGCACAGCTTGAAATGATCCCCGATCATGACGATGTCTTCGCAAAAGTCATCTCACACTCTCCGGTGATCCTGGGTTTCGCGCTGACCAACGAAAAAAATAAAAAAGTCCCCGCGTCCAAAGCCGGGATTTCGCACCGGGGCGGCTCGATCGATGACAATCCGTCCAAGTACATTTTCCCCGTTTTTAAAGGCGCGGTCCTGGATCTTCCTCCTCTGGAAAAAGCCGCCAAGGGGAATGGTTGCTTTAATATCGATCTGGAATGGGACAATATCGTTCGCAGGGTCCCGTCCTTCTATCGCCTGAACGATTCGATCTATCCCTCGTTAGCGCTCGAGGCCATGCGGGTTTACCAGGATGCCTCGAATTACATTATTACGTTGGCCGGCGGCACAAAAGACGAAGCTTCTTTCGGCGCGGAAACCGGCATCGTGGAGATCAAATTCGGCCTTTTGAAAGTTCCGACGGATAACCGGGGACGCGTCTGGCTTTATGATACGGGTTATCAGTCCAAACGCTATATCCCCGCGTGGAAGATCCTTTCAGACGATGAAGCGCTAGCCGCCGTCAAGGACAAGATCCTTTTCATTGGTTCAAGCGCCCAGGCGCTCAAAGATATGCGTTCCACGCCCTTGAACCCGCTTGCGGCCGGCGTCGATGTCCACGCGCAGGTCGCGGAACAAATGATCACGGGGGATTTTTTGAACCGTCCGGATTGGGCCGTCGGCGCGGAATTCACCTTTTTGGTCGTCATGGGACTGCTTCTTATTTTGATCCTGCCCAGGGTCGGGGCGATCTACTGCGCCGCGATCGGCATCCTGGCGATCGTGTCGGTCTTCGGACTCTCCTGGTATCAATTCGTGCGTGAACAACGCTTGATCGATCCGGTATTCCCGTCCCTCGGTATTTCTCTTATCTTCCTTGTTTCTTCGTTTTTGAATTTCCTCGGAACCGAATGGGAGCGCAGTCAGGTCCGCGGGGCTTTCGGCCGGTATCTTTCGCCTGTGCTTGTCGAAAAACTCGCCAAGAATCCGAAGCAGCTCAAGCTCGGCGGCGAGATCCGCGTCATGAGCTTCCTTTTCACGGACATCCGTAATTTCACCGGTATCGCGGAACAGATGAAGCCGGAAGAGCTCACGCATTTCATGAATAAATTCCTCACGCCGATGACGGACATCGTTCTTAAACACGCGGGCACGATCGATAAATACATCGGGGACTGCATCATGGCGTTCTGGAACGCGCCGATGGAAGACAAGGAGCATAGCCGGCACGCCTGCCTCGCGGCGCTCGACATGCAGGTCCTCGTCAGGGAATGGAATACGCAAAGCGAAAAAGGCGCTCATCCTCTGCCGCCCGTCAAGATCGGGATCGGGATCAACTCCGGACAGGCCTGCGTCGGCAACATGGGGTCGGAGCAGCGTTTCGACTACACCGTCCTGGGCGATCATGTAAACCTGGCTTCACGTCTTGAGAGCCTCTCCAGAAATTACGGCGTCACAACCGTCGCCGGACAAAACACGGTCGCAGAGGTACCGGAACTCGCGTTCCTTGAGATCGATATGATCCGCGTGAAGGGAAAAACAAAACCGGTGAGGATCTTCGCCCTTTTGGGGAATTCGGGATTAGCCGCCCAGCCGCTTTTTCAGGAGGTCCGTGGAAATTTCGAAAAGATGCTCGCGGCCTACCGGGCCCAACGCTGGGAAGAAGCTGAGAAATTGCTGGAGCGTTGCCGCCACGTCACGCTTCCGGGGATCGACCTCGGCATTTTGTACGAGCTTTATGTTTCCCGTATCCTTGCCTTCAAGATCAATCCCCCGGGACCCAATTGGGACGGCACGACCACCGCGGACTCAAAATAACCTGGTGGGTTAAAACCAACCCGAAAAGATCTTCGGATTATTTGTCGCCTCCGTCGTCATCGCGGCCCCCGGGAACGGTCACGGGAGTAACCGCCGGAGTGGGCGTCAGCATCCCGCCCTGGGCAGCTCGTTGGAGATGCTCATCCATCTGGGACATTAAGGAAAAAGCTTCCGGCAAATGTCCTGAATCGAAATTTGCCCGGGAAGCGTTACCACCCTCTCCCTGGCCCACGGCAGTCTCATGGGTCGATCCGGAATCCGCATTCAGGGCTTGATTGAGCATTTCGAGCTCTTCCTCCGTCACTTTAAAAGCAGGAAGAGGGGCCGTGTTATCGCCTTCGATCACGGTTCCATAACCTTTCTGATCGATCTCGACACCCAATGCCTCACCATTCACGATATTGGCTACATAAATACGTCCCGGACGAACTCCTTCCCCGCCGGCGGGACCCAAAAGCACCACAAGCGACCGGGTGCCTTCAGATCTTCCCATGACCATCGTCCCGCGAAATCCGATCGTACCGGCGGGAAGCTCGACGCTCATATTCTCAGGATCCTGGTGGGCGATCTTGCCTGAAATGATCCGGAAAAAACCTTTGATGACATCGGCTTTGAGCTTACCGCTTCCCGCCGAAGCGTCATAAATAAATTCTTTTACGGTGATACTGCTCTCAGGACCCACCGTGAATACGGTTTCATCAAGAAGAAGGATCTGAAGGCGGCCGTCAGCTTCCGTGGTCAACCGGTCTTCGAGATAAACCGGATCCCCGCCCTGGAGGGTCCGTGTTTCCCCCTCTTTCGAGATCACGGTCACTGTGCCGTGAATTCCCCCAGCCACTCCGACAGCAGGTTCCAACGCAAAAGCGGAAGGCAACATTTGCCCGAGCAGGACGGAAAAAATGAAAAGGGTCGCAAATAAAGAAACAAACAATGTTTTTTTCACAAAGGGAGCCCTTTCGGAATTTGAAGGTTCAGGTCGATCCTGAAACACCTGTCCGTTACGGATGGGTTACTGTGTAATTATTGCCGGTATCGCTGCCCGAATTTGCATTCCTTGAATCCGAGTGGTCTTTGGCAGCGCTTTCAGCGGAAGATTGAGCCGCGCTTTGGGCGCCGATGACACTGGTCTGATTCAGATCATCGACCTGATTCAAAAGATCCATCAAGGCCTGGGTATCCACCGGCCCTCTTGGAAAAGAAGGAGTCCCCGTGTCCGTTCCGGCCGTGTCAGCACCGGTCACAGGCTGGCCCAGGGCTGTGGCGATCTGGTTGAGAACCTCCTGCGAAACCTGGAACACCGCCACGGGAGCGCTGTTAGGCCCGTCGACGATCGTCGCGTTCCCGACTTCATCGATGTCCACTCCCACAACTTCGCCGTTCACGATATTCGTCACATAAATGCGCCCGACACCTACGGGCCCGAGCAGGACGACGGTCGACTTTTGTCCGTCAATGATCCCCGCTACATTGGTACCCCGAAAACCGATCGTTCCCGAGGGAAGATCGACCGACATGTTCTCGGGTTTTTTGTGCGCTACCTTGCCTGACACGACGCGAAAGATGCCTTTCATCACGCTCGCCTTCACTTTCCCGTCATCGTTGGAAGGATCATAGACGAATTCATCGACCGTGATGGAGCTCATCGGCCCGAGAGTAAAAACCGTCTGGTCCAGAAGAAGGATCTGGAGCTGCCCCTGATCGCCCGTCTCGATCTTATCTCCCATATAGACCTTGTCGCCGCTTTTCAGCACATGAGGAGTTTTATCCGGAGGCGTTGTGGCCTTGACCTCGCCTTTTACGGCTGCCGCAACTCCCGCCTGGGTGGGCATCTCCATCGCAAACAAACTGCCGGATATCATAAAAAACAAACTGGCAAAAACCACCAACATTAAAACAAAAATTTTTTTCATGGGATTTTCCTTACCGCCTTGAATTCAAAATGGGCTAGTTTTCAGTTTTTTAAACATCCGGTGTCGGCCCGTCCAAACGGGGCCCTTCGGCACTTCCGCTGCCGGAAGCCGGGCCAACGCTAATCGGAACATAATCAACCTTTACCGTCGCTTGTTCCGCAACAACACCTCCTGAATTGAAAAGCGTGATATTAATATTGGTAAAGGTTCCAGAACTTCCAGAAACATTAGTCCAATGAAAAGTCGCATCTCCGGAGCTGCCAAAGGACACAGGAGTGGACATTCCGGCAGTTTTGTCGCTATACGCCCCGTCACTAATAGAAACGTAAGAGTTGCCCCCAACAATTGTCTTGGAAGAAAAATCAATATCAATTTCAGCCGTCATGGTTCCAGATCCATAATAGGTTCCCGTGGCATAGTAATGGAAAACCCCGCTTGTGATCGTGGAGAGATCCGAAGATTGAGTAATGCCGTCCTTCACTCCGGATACCCCGCTTTGAGCCGCCTCCTGGGCCCCGATCACGCTCTGAGCATAAAGTCCATCCGCAAAACCGGAAATGCCGTTTATCATGTTCCCATTCATCCCACCGAGCACATTATTCTCGCCGGAAAGGTTACCCATATTGCCATCGCCACCAAAACCGTTCTCATTGCCTCCTCCGGAACCCTGACCTCCGCTTCCCGGAGCGCCGCCGCCAAGGCCTCCCGTCAGGCCGTTGATCTGGTCACCGGATAACTGGAACACTCCCGAGACGCCTCCATTCCCGTCGAATTCGACCCCGAATCCCGTCCGGCTGACACTTTGGAAACCGCCGTCTGTTCCTTCAATGGTAAAATTACCCCCCGGAGCGCCGGCGTCATTGTTGGACCCCGGACCCAGAAGCGCCGCAAGCCCTTGGCCGTTCCCGCCGACTGATCCACCGACGATCGTCCCGCGGAATCCGAGCGTCGCCGCGGGAAGCTTGACTTTGACCGCGTCGGGATTCTTGGCCGCGATCTTTCCGGACACATAACGGAAAACGCCCTTCGTGATGCTGGCCTTGATCTCGCCCTTTTGGCTCTTGGGGTCATATACGAATTTATCAATGATGATCGTGCTGTTCGGACCGATCGTAAAAACCGTTTCATCCAAGAGAAGGATCTGAAGGTGACCCAGGGCGTCGGTCCTGACCTCATCCCCAAGGAAGATCGCTTGACCGCTCTGAGCGATGCGCCCCACCTGTCCCGGCGTTGTCAACTCGACCTTGCCTCCCGCCGCTGCGACCACACCCACCCTCTCCAAACCAGAAGCCTGCGCGATCGCCGGCATGGGAACCGCCATTTGAGCGAAAAGCAAAGGCTCCGAGATCATGAGAAAGAAAACGGAAAAGGAGGCTATCGTTTTTTTCATGACTAGAACTCCAATCGCTTGGTGAGCATGAGCTGGAACTTGTTATTTGTATAACTGTAATTGGTGATGCTGGAGAGGGAGCGGTAGATCTCGTAGGAGCCCGTAAAGACGATGTCTTTGAGCGGCTTGATGAGAAGCTTACTGTTAAAAAAGATCGTGTTGAGCGGCGTCCCGTAAGTAATGCGATATCTCATCGCTCTGTCGTGACGAACCTTCCCAGCCACGGTCTCTTCCGCGCGATCGTAGTTATCGAAATTCACATTGATCGCGTTAATAAGGAACTGTCCCTTGGGAAGGACCCAGGTATGTGAATTGTTAAGACTCAGACGGTCATAAGCGTTATAGCTTTGTTTGGCGGATTTATCTGAAAAACCGAGGCTCGTGGTCCATTTCATGGTCGGAAGGATCACGTAGCTCGCCCCCCAGAAATGGCTGAACTCCGGGCCTTTATAATCGTAAGAATCCGTATTTTCCGTCGTATTCAGATAATCCTGCCGCTCCATCCGGAAGTCATAGAAAGCCTTGATCTTCTTGGTCACGTCCCGCTCGAAAAGAAAATTCCCGCCCTGGGTCCTCAAAAAGCTTTCCCGGGAAAGAAAGATGTTGCTCGCAATAAAGGACGGGGAGAAATCAAACCACCGGCATTTGTAAGTACCGCCCAACTCATATTGAAAAGATCCGAGATCCAGCGAATCGACCGTTGTTTGCTCTTGGAGAAAGTAGGTGAAGTTTCCGAACACCGAGTGCCCGGCCTGAAAGCCCAGGTCATGCGTCACGTCAAAGCTGGAAATATTCAAAAAATGAGTGTCGGGATGCCGGGTATTGGACCCGGTCAGAGGCTGAGCGATATCGTTCACCAGCTGGAATTTCGAAGAAGGCGCCGCGTTCCGGTTCGTGTCATAGCCCCACCCTACGCTTTGACGGATCCCGAAACGGGTCCGGCGTTTCCTCGATTTGATCTTTTTCTCGTATTCCGTAACCTGGGTGCGGATCTCCGGCGGGAGCGTAACGGTCTTGAGAGATTCCAGTTCCTTCTGGGCTTCATTAAGGCTGTCCAAGCGGTACAGGACCACGGCGTATAAGAGCCGCACATCCGCCAGATTGGGGTTCACGAGCAGCATGCGCTCCAGGGTCGCGGCCGCGCTTAAAAGCTCCCCCCGGGCGATCTGATCCTGGGCATAACGGGCGTTCAGCTCGATATTGTCCGGATCTTTGAGAATGTCTTCGTACGTGACGCCCGTCTTGTACTTATCCGCGTCGGCTTTTTCCTTGGATTTTTCGGCAACCCGTTCGGCCTGATCCGCACGAAAAGTTTCGCGCTGAACGGTTTGAGCTTCATTGGTAATGTCCTCGGCAAAAACAGCGGCGCCCGAGGAAAGCAGCAGAAGCAAAAGGGCGAGACAAAAAAAGGATCTGGATCTCATCGGAATTTTTATAAGCCTTTCTTCACGTAATACCCAAAAAAACCACAGAATACAATTGGGCGTAGTCTACCCCTACCCTTCTGGAAAAGCAATTTACAAATCTCGCGGGACACGAGTGTTCATCATTCCCCGTGCCCCGGGTTTCAGGTTATACTACCGCCATGTCCAATTCCCCTTCAGAAGATTCAAAGGTTAATTGGACTAGTCCTAGCAACCTTTAATAAAAGAAAATAGAGGCCAGGGCATGCCTTTTCAATTAGACCCTTTCCAGCTGCAGGCGATCGAGTGGATCGAAAAGGAGCATTCCTTGCTCGTTTCCGCGCCCACGGGATCGGGGAAAACGCTCATCGCCGAAAAAGCCATCGAGAAGGCCCTGTCCCGCGGCGAACAGGTGATCTATACCGCCCCCATCAAGGCCCTGAGTAACCAGAAATTCCGGGATTTTCAGCAACATTTCGGAAGCGACACCGTAGGGATCCTCACCGGGGATGTCTCGATCAACTCCGAGGCGCCCCTCCTCATCATGACGACCGAGATCTACCGGAATTCCCTTTTCGAGAATGCGGACCGCATCCGAAAGATCGGCTGGGTCGTCTTTGACGAGGTCCATTACCTGGATGACGCCCAACGCGGGACGGTTTGGGAGGAAGCGCTTCTTTTCACTCCGCCCGAGATACGCATCCTGGCCCTGAGCGCTACGATCCCGAACGTCCAGGAGCTTGCCGCATGGATCCGACAGATCCATGAGCGCCCGATCGCCGTCATTGAGGAAACGCATCGCCCGGTCCCGCTCCATTTCCTTTTTCAGTGCCAGGGCAAAATCCTCACCAACACGAAGTCGCTCCGTAAGGAAGGTTACCTCCAACGCGATAATTGGAAGCTTTCGATGCGGGAAAGACGCCGCGGCTGGCAGCCGCCTCGCGCGAGGCCAAACCGGCTTCACGATATTCTGAAACATCTGATCCATGAAGACCAGCTCCCCGCCATTTATTTCGCCTTCGGACGAAAGCGCACGGCCATGCTGGCTTGGGAGGTCGCGCATTTCGATCTTGTCCGCGAGACGGAACGCCGCGAGATCCGCCGGCTTTACGACGAACTCCTGACGCGCTTTGATCTGGCGGGCGACAAAACCGCGGAGGAGATCCGGCCGCTTGTCGAGCAAGGGATCGCCTACCATCACGCGGGCATGCTTCCCACTTTAAAAGAAGTCATCGAACGTCTTTTCACCAGCCGCCTGATCAAGCTGATCTTCACGACGGAAACTTTCGCTCTCGGCATCAACATGCCGGCCCGTACCGTGGTTTTTGACGAGTTGGAGAAATTTTACGGCACGGGGTTCAAACCGCTCACCACCCGGGATTTCTTTCAAATGGCCGGCCGCGCGGGGCGGCGCGGCATGGACCCGGAAGGGTTCGTTTACTGCCGCATCCATCCGAACGATATCCCCTTTCCCGAAGTGGAGCGCATCCTCTATGGAAGGCCGGAACCCGTGCGGAGCCAGCTGAATGCCACCTACGCGACGCTCCTGAACCTCTATAAAATGCTCGGGCACAGGCTGCTTGAGATCTATCCCCGATCGTTCCATTTTTTTCAATCTTCCAAACGCAAACGAGAGGAAGGGCTCGATCTTCTCAAGAATAAGCTCGCGCTCCTGCAGGAAATGGGCTACATCACCGACCAGGGCGCTACTGAAACGCAGGGGGTTCTCACGGTCAAAGGGGAATTCGCGGCCTCGATCTTCGGCTTTGAATTGCTCCTCACGGAAATGTATACGGATGGGGCCCTGGAGCAACTGGATGAAGCCAAATTGAATGTCCTTCTTGCCGGCATGATCTTTGAACCCCGGAAGAACGACGAAGCCCCGCGGCTCGGCAGAGAACACGGCGAACTCCTTAAAATGACGCAGCATTATCACCGGATGATCTACAAGTGGGAATCCAATTTCCGGGTCACCCCCCACACCAAACCTCCCTATTTTCATCTGGCTCGTGCTGTAGAAGCGTGGACGCAGGGTAAAGACTTCGAAAAGATCTGCCAGATGACCTCGGAAGACGAAGGAAGCCTCGTCCGGTATATCCGGATGGTGATCCAATTACTGCGGGAGATCGCGAATGCGCCCCACGCCTCCGAAGGGCTCAAGGCCAAGGCGAGACGCGCGCGGGACATGATCGACCGGGATGTGGTGGACGCTGAAAAACAACTGCGGGTCTAGCAGAACTTATTCTCTGAAAAGCTCGACGACCTTATCGATCAGATCCGTCTCGTCGCGATAGATAAGAAGCCGTCCGTCCGAAAAACTCCTCATCGCCTCGGAAGAAAGCCTCTCATCGCAATACACATGCAGGGATACTTCGCCGAGCAGCGGGTGCCCGGCCAGTTTCTCCTTCAGCTTGGGAGCGCTTAAAATATTCTCATCTTCCCAAAATTGGCAGAGCACATTCGCGGCATTTACCTGCTTCGCCAGATTCAGGGCATCTTCTTCGTTGAGCGCCGCAAAGGCCTGATACCCTAATTCACCGACGGCGGCCTGGATCTTATTCAAAAGTGCTTCCTGCGCGCCTAGAAGAACGATGCGCCTGGAACCGTCCTGATCCTTCCCTTCGCTCTCCCAAAGAAGCCGTTCGACCTTGGTAAGAAGCATCTTGATCTCATAGGGCTTGGACATAAACTCCACGCCGCTAAGATCGATAAAAAAATCCCGCATGCTTCCTTTCGCGGAAATAATGATAGCCGGGATCTTCCGGAGGGAATCCATACTGCGGATCTTTTCGAGCACTTCGTAGCCGGTCATCTTGGGCATGATAACATCCATCACGATCAGGTCCGGCATTTGGGCGCCGACCACCGCCAAGGCTTCCGCGCCGTCCCTCGCGGTCACCACTTCATAGCCGGAAGCGATCAGACGTTTCTCGAGAATAGTCAAAAGATTGGCGTCATCATCGGCAATGAGGATTTTTTTAGAAGGCATGCAAAACCAGGCTCCGTCTGAATATGGCTTTCAACCGCGACGCGAAGATCGGAGGAAGATCTTAATCCCTGAAAAGCTCGCTTATTTTTTCCAGAAGCTCTTCCTTGGTGCTGTAGACGATGACCCTTCCCGTGGAGAAGACTTTCAGGGCTTCCACGGAGATCCTGTCTTCGGCGTAAACATAAAGCGGGACATGTTTGAATAAGGGATGATTATCGAATTTCGCTTTGAGTTTCTTGGCGCTCAAAACACTCTCATCCTCCCAGAACTGGCAAAGGATATTGCCGGCGCTCACCCGCTGCGCCACCTGAAAGGCGTCCTCCTCATTCAAGGCGATAAAAACCTGATGGTTCAGCGACTGAATAAGCATCTGGATCTTGTTCGTGAGGGCTTCCTGAACGCCCAGCAGCACGACCCGGTTTGAGGCCTCCGGATTCTGCTGCCCGCTTTCCCACAGGAGCCTTTCCACTTTCGACAAAAGCACCTTGGGATCATAAGGCTTGGCGATGAACTCCACTCCGGGACGGTCCGCAAAAAACTCCCGCATGCTTCCTTTGGCTGAAATAACAATGACCGGGATCTTTCGCGAAGCATCGTCTTTCCGGATCGCCTCAAGCACCTCATACCCGGTAAGCTTCGGCATGAGCACGTCCATGACAATCAGGGCGGGTTTTTCGGATTTGGTCTTGGCGATCGCGTCTTCGCCGTCTTTAGCGGTGCAGACTTCATACCCGGAGGAGACAAACCTCTGAGAAAGCACCGCCAGAACATCCGGATCATCGTCCACGACCAGGATCTTTTTAGTATGCATGACGTTTATGAACTCCTTTTTTTTCTCACCCTGTCAATCATCGACGTCGGGTTATCATAAGCGTATCGGGCTTATTTGACAAGCCCGTGTTTCTCACAAAGTCCGGCTTTTTCGTCCTCCTTACGAATCTCCTCAAGGAACAGCGGCAATTTCCATTTCTCGACACGGCATACCGTATCGTAAGGGCAAAAACTTTCGCAGTCCCGCGGGCGAACGGAGATCTCGCCCGAAGCTATCTCCCGGCTAAACTTCCGTAAAAACAACACCGCGCGATCCAGGACCCTTTGGAACACTTCATCCGGCAGCTGGGATCTCGACGAAAATTCCTTATCAAATAATTGCGCGGCCCCTTTGCAGTAAAAGCCGCTTTTTTTATGGTCACGAACGGAATAGATCTCGGCCCCGAGAGGCTGAAGGCCCAAGTGTTCCCGGACCGCCAGGAGGTAGAGCGGTAATTGCAACGCTGTCCCAAGTTCAAGGTCCGCCGATTTGAACTTCGCGGAGCGCTTGTAATCGACCACCACCGCGTATTGTTTTTTTTCATCCGTATCAATGCGGTCCACGCGCCCGCGCAGTTTGATCCGTTTCCCATGGTCCTCGACTTCAAGGACCGGTGGGGCGTTTTTCCCCGGATCGCCGAAAGAACATTCCACGTAAGCGGGCTTAAAAGAAGAATTTTTGAGCCGTTCGGTCTCATAACGAAGAAAATCCAGCAGCATTTCGAAAAGTTCGCGGCGGTCGAGCGCCTCTTCATAAGGGTCCGTCCATTGCATCGGATTCCGGCGAAGGCCCTCCTCCATTTCCCGCTGAATGAACTGCTCAAGCGTTTCCGAACGATCTTTCTTAAGCTGGGGGTCAAAGTACTGCTGGAGCACATGATGCAGCACATTCCCTTTCTGCATCACGCGAACATCCTCCCCCGTCTCTTTAAGCCTTAAAATTTTCTCGGAAAAATAACGGTACGGACATTTGGCATAGGTTTCAACCCGCGTCGGGCTGGTCACCGGAGTTTCGAAATGTCTTCCTTTCAGGATCTTGGGATCCCGGATCTTTGCCTCCACGGATTCCAGCGCGAAACATAACCGTTCCCGGCTTTTCGGGTCCGCCGCGAGCCCGGCCAAGGCCTTTGCCCCGGCTTCCCGGCCGCCGGCGCTTCGGAGAGCGCCCACGATCGCGGACTCGCGCTCGCGCGGCGTGATCGCTTCCTCGATCGCGGGAAAAGGCCGGGAAAGATCCTGGCGGATCACGGGGACACGCCCCTGAAAAAGCTCCCTCACTTCTTCCAGATAGAATGAAGGCAGGGATTCTTTCCCTTCGAAATCAAGATGCGGGCAGCTCAAAAAAAGTTTTTCTTTGGCACGCGTGACCGCGAGATAAAAAAAGAACCGTTCGATGTCCTGCCGGGGAAGGCATTCCGCCAAAGGATGCCCCAGGCCCGCGTTCACAAGCCTCCGCTCCCAGTCCGAAAGGAGCGGGTCTTCCTGCACCTGCATGGGGAACACTTTTTCAAGCAGCCCCGCCACGAACACGATCTTGTATTCTTTTTGACGGGCAAGCGAAATATCGTAGACCTGAACGCGGTTTTTGTCCCTTTCATGGAGCGAATAAACATCAAGCTCCACAAGGCTAAGAAAATGATCCGCGAAGCTCTCGAACGGAACTTCCGGGACTGCGTTACCGGGTCCATAGCCGCAGATCTCTTCCAAAAGGGCCTCGAACCGCCGGACGCAAGCCGCGTCACGCCGCGTGAAGACCGTGTAACGATTGCTCGGCTCAAGGATGCCGAAAACATCATAAACCGCTTGCCGAAAGATCCTGGCGTGGTCTTCCGCGGTCTTCGCGGAATGAAAACGGTCTTCAAGTTGCGCGAGAGCCGTGAGCGTTTCTTTTTTATTTTGATTGAATGCCGCAAGACCGTCAGGCTCTCCTTGTTTCCAGTCCGTAAGCCAGGCTTCGCGCGTTTCCGTTATTCCTTCCAAAAAAGACCTTCTTTCGAATTCGGCAAGCCACATCGCATCCTTGGCCCGGTCTTTTCCAAAACAGCGCGTATAACCGGATTTCAGAAAAGCAAAAAGATCTTCTCGTTTCCAACCGTCCCGGAAAATAACAAGGAGGGATGCCGCCGCCGCGATCCAGGATGAGAATTTCAGCCTGTCACGCTCATGAATCTCCGCGGGGATCCCGTAGCGGGAAAAAACCGAAGCGATCACCGGAGCGTAATGACGGATCTGGCGGAAAAGAACGGCGAAATCGCTATACCGATAATCCCCTGTCGCATATAACTTGTGGATCTGACGCGCGATCATCTCGATCTCGCCTTCCGTACCGATCGCATCCAGCAGGGCGATATCACGCCCCGGAGGCACTTCTCCCGTGATTTTTTGTGAAAAGATATTCCTTTGCAGGAACAAAAGATCGGGATTTTCCGTGCGATAAGACCGCGTTTTCATCATGTGGACCCGAAACCCGAGTTTTTCGAGGTCTTGCCTCGTCCGGTTCACAGCCTCAAAAACGCCTTCCCTTTCTTCTTCCATAGTCAACGTGATCGTCACGTCCTCCGTAATACCGGAAAGCTCGCGAAGATATTCGATCTGCAGGTTAGAAAAATCGAAAAAGCCGTCGATCCAGACCGAACGGAACCGTTTGACCGGGACTTTGGTTTTCTTCTGTCTTTCCCGGTAGATCCGGAGGGCATCCTGGCCATCCCTCAAACCCCGGGCCTTGAGTCGCGCCTCATATTGTTCGTAAAAACCGGCGAGGGCCTCGTATTTGGCGCCATAGGCAGGCTCAAAACCTTTGAGCGCATTCATGCGTTCACGGAAAATTTCGGGGGGAATACAGGATTCTTTCAATTCGGTGACGCATTGGGTCATGAGCCCCAAAAATCCGGGTTGATCGAAGACTTCGCTGAAATAGTCCCAGGCATTCTCCCGGATAAGGTCCCGGATGATCATTGTGCGCGTCAGGCTGGAAACAACGGGGACATCGGTGATGCGAAAAAGATCATTCGCAAGCCGGGAAAGCGTGGTCACTCGCTTGTGGAAAAATCCTTTAAGGCCTTGTTGGATCAAAAGCGAGATCACGCGTTCGGTATGTTCGGCGGAAGGAACGATAAAGAAAAGGTCCGAGGCAAGCGGATCCGGCGCGTTTGAAAGGGCTTGGCCGAAACGATCGAGGAGTTGGTGCGTCTTCCCGCAACCTGCCGGGCCGACGAGAAGGGTCTTGGACATAACTTTATTTATCTCTTCCGGAGGCTTTTTTCAGATCTCCGAGCAGATCCGGCTGGACCTTGCCCCCCAGCGATTCGACCTGATGGATATCGGCCCAGCTCCGGTCATATTCTTTTTTATCCAAATAAGCCGCGGCGCGATTGTTATAAGCTTCGACATACAGAGGATCATTTTCGATGGCCGTGCTGTAATCGGAGATCGCCCGGTCCAGGTTTCTTTGAAGATAATACGCAAGAGCGCGGTCAAAATAAGCCCTGGCGTAGGAGGAATCGAACTCGATGGCTTTATCAAAATCGATGATCGCGTAATTCAGATTCCCCTTAAAGGCATAGGCATTCCCCCGGGTATGGTGGGCCTTCGCGGACGAGGGATTAAAACTCAATGCTTTGGTGCAATCACCGATCGCCCGGTCAAAGTCGCCCTTTTTATTATAGGCAAGAGCGCGGTTGTTGTAGGCTTCCGGATTCACAGGAAAGATCTCGATGGCTTTATCAAGATCGAGAATGGCTTTGTCCGCATCGCCGAGTTCCGCATAGGCGCCGCCCCTGGCAAGATAAGCGCGGGCATTACGGGGGTCTTCTTTGAGGACCTTATCAAGCTCCTGGATGGCCTTGCCGTATTCCCTTTGCTCGGAATATTTGATCCCCGTCTCTAAAATCTCTTCCTGGGAGTCACCGGCAAAACCTTGGAAAGGAATGAAGATCCATGCGCTCAAGCACAACATAGCGGTAAGAAAGATTCTTTTCATTCTATTTATGTCTGATAAACCGCGAAGCTGTCCTGGTTCTCCCAAAGCGTGACTTTGGAGACCGGCAGTTTCATCCGGCGGGCTTCCTCAAAGATCTTCCGGGCGAGCATTTCCGCGGTCGGGTTTTCTTTCACAAGCACCACGGGCTCCCCAGCTTTTTTGAGAAGTTTCGCGAGAGGGTCTTTGTTCCAGAGGATCATCTTGTGGTCGAGGCTCCGGTCGATCCATTCCCCGATCGTCCGCTTGATATCAAAAAAATCCACGACCATCCCCTGTCGATTAAGCTTAGGGGTCGCCATTTCGATCTCCACGCGCGCGCTGTGGCCATGAAGATGAGAACACTTGTTATGAGAGCCTCCCAGGAGGCGATGCCCGTAATTAAAATAGATCGTTTTAGCGACTTTAAACATGTCCTGACATCTCTTTTCTTTTAAATAAAGGTTGTCAGGGCTAGTCCAATCAACCCTTTCATTTTTTGATGAAAGATTGGGCATGACCTGAGTTCCTCAAAAATGCGGTGGAAGTAGTAACGTGGAGGCATTATCGCCGATTTCGCGGAGTGTGTCCAATGCTCCACTTAAAAATAAAACGATTAATTGCCTGCCTGCCGGACAGGCAGGGGCTAGTCCCTTCGATCACAGAAGAGAGCTTTCCCATCCCTCCCGCATCGTATAGAATGGCGCCTCTTTAAAGAACGTTTTTATTCGTCCGCCATAAAACGTTGGCGGATTAAATTCCCCCTGCAACTTGCCTGCCGCAAGATTGCGCGGTCATTTAAAAAGGAACTGTTATGTCTGAGATCTCGGCCAGCGAACTGGAAAAGAAACTTTATATCAACGTGGACGGACAGCCTTATTTCGTGCTGGATGTCAAATTCGCGACACCGTCCGCGCGAGGTGCCTCCACCATGGTCAAGGCCAGGGTACGCAATCTCCTGAACGGCGCCGTCCTCGATAAGACGTTCAAAACCAGCGAAAAGTTCGATGTGCCGGACGTTGAGAAAGTGCCCGCGGTGTTCCAGTACATCTCGGGAACTGATTATTACTTCATGGATAACGCGAGCTATGAAGAGTTCATGCTCACGGCGGAAAAACTCGGGGAGCAGAAGCTTTATCTGAAAGAGAACCAGGAAGTGATCGCCTTAAAACTGAACGGTGCGGTGGTCTCGCTTGAACTTCCCGTTTATGTCGAACTGGCCATCACCGAAACGGACCCCGTCGTCAAAGGCATTTCCGCCTCAGGCCGTTCGCTCAAGAAAGCCAAGCTGGAAACGGGCCTGGAAGTCCAGGCGCCTCTTTACGCCGAGATCGGAACCGTGGTCCGCGTCAATACCGAAACCGGAGAAGTCTCCGGCAGGGCCTAAAGTTCAGATCGCGACGCCCATTCCCGCATCGACGGGCGCATCATCCATCGGCATATTTTCAGGAGCTCTTTCTCCGGGCATATTCTCCGAATCGCCCTCGAACTCGGAAGGATCCGAAGCTCCCGTGTCATCCCCGGTAAATACCTCTTCAAACTCCCCTGCCGCGCTAGCAGTGCTGGCTTGTCCCTCTTCGCTGATGATGGAATCATCTCCCTCGGCACAAAGTCCCGGGATCCCCGCGAAAAAAGCGAGGGACAGCACCAAAAATCCGTGGATGATTTTTTCTTTCATGATCTTCTCCTTTATGACGCGCTCTTCGCGCGGCTATTCATACCTGTTAAAAGAACTGACCTCGGCCAATGTTTTCCTCGTCTTGGGGAGAATCTTATCCTCCGCAGAATATCCCAATGGGATCACAATATCGATCTTTTTATTTTTGGCGATCCCCAATTCTTCTTTCAAGGCTTTCTCATCGAACCAGCCGATCCAGCAGCTCCCGATCCCGAGTTCTTCGGCCTGCAGGATTAAATGTTCGCAGGCGATCCCGATATCGATCAGGCAGTAGCTCGTGTCCCGGACCTGCCCGCCGAACGAAGCCAGAAACTTCGATCTTTCCGTCACCACGGCGATCAGTACCGGCGCCTCTTTGGCGAATTGATTCATGGAGTAAACCCCAGAGAAGATCCGGCCGGCCACCCGGTCCTTCAAGGCGGGATCATCGATCACAATGAAATGCCACGGCTGGGAATTACACGCCGACGGCGCAAGCCGCGCCGCCTCAAGGCATTTCAAGATGTCGTCTTTGGGGATGGGGCGACCGGAATATTTCCTGACGCTCCGCCGCTTTTGGATCAGATCTTTAAAGTTCATTTCTATCTTAAGCGGAGATATCAATGAGGCGCTGGATCACTTCTTCAACCAGCCGGTTCGGGGTGGATGCCCCCGCGGTCACGCCGACCCGGATCTCCCCGCCCGGAAGCCAGTCTGCTGTCTCAAGCACTTCCTGGGACCCGATCTTTTTGTGACGGATCTTTTCGCGCGAAAGGATCGAGGTCGCGTCTTCCACATGGTAGGTGGGACAGAATTTGGAGGCGATCTCGGCCAGGTGTCCCGTATTGCTCGATTTATACCCTCCGATCACGAGGATCACATCCGGTTTTTTTTCGCCGAGCACACGGATCGCGTCCTGCCGGTCCTGGGTCGCCGAGCAAATCGTGTCGAAATGGCGGAAACGGTCCGGGATCGTGCCGGCACCGTACCGGGATTGGAGGGCACCGCGCAGCATTTCCGAGATCTCGGTCGATTCGCGCGAGAGCATTGTTGTCTGGTTGGCAAAACCGATCTTGCCGAGGTCCCGGTCCGGATCAAAACCCTTCGAACAGGCATCTTTGAATTCCTCAAGAAAAGCCTGCCGCTTCATCTTGCCTTGAATGTACCGGCAAACATGTTCCGCCTGCTCTTTATCCCGGACCACCAGGTATTGGGAAGCCCGCGAACAGGTCGCGCGCGTTTCCTCATGCGCGTAGTGCCCGTGGATCACCGAAGTAAAACCGTCCTTGTTGTAGTCTTCCACGCGGCGCCACACACTCATCACGGACCCGCAGGTCGTATCCACGATCACGCAGCCTTTTTTCTGAAATTCGCGCAACGCCTCCACCGGCACCCCGAAGGCCGGCATGATCACAACATCGTTTTCGGTGATCTCGGCGCGGGAAACGTCATCGGCAAGGATCTTCACGCCCATCCCCTGGAGCTCGGCATTCACACGCGGGTTATGGATGATCTCGTTGGTGAGGAAAATGCGGCGATCGGGAAAGCGCGCGCGGGTCTCATAGGCGTA
Source organism: uncultured bacterium (assembly GCA_964606385.1). Lineage (GTDB taxonomy): Bacteria > Omnitrophota > Omnitrophia > Omnitrophales > Aquincolibacteriaceae > Aquincolibacterium. The sequence continues at coordinate 25,693 of CAZSFZ010000010.1, read as the reverse complement.
TTCGACAGCGCGCTCGACCCCATAACAGAAGCCGAATTCCCTGGCGAGATGGATCTCAAGGCGCCCGGTCTTAAGCGCGTAGCCCGCGGCACGCAATTTTTCGATGAGAGGGCTGTGATAACTTTGGTCGAGCTGATGCTGAACGATCCCCTTGAGCCCGAAACTTGCGCGGAAGGTCTTTCCTTCTTCAGCCATAGGACCTCCGGTTCAGGAAGAAGCGATCTTGCGGACCGTGACGCCGGCTTGCTCCAGCAGTTTGAGGGAGGTCTCGAGGAACGGATAATTTCCCTGATAAACCACTTCGGCGATCCCGGAATTAATGATCATCTTGGTGCACATCAGGCAGGGAGAAAAAGTCGTGTAGATCGTGGCGCCCTTCACGCTGACGCCGTGATAGGCCGCCTGCACGATCGCGTTCTCTTCCCCGTGCGAACAAAGGCATTCGCCCAGGTCTTTTCCGGACGCGTCGACCGCGTTGCAGCGGGGGCAGCCGCCGTCGCTGCAATTCTTGATCCCGCGCGGCGTGCCGTTATAACCGGTCGAGATGATCCGCTTGTCCTTCACGATCACGGCGGCGATCTTCCGTTTCATGCAGTTGGCGCGCATGGCCACGACCTTGGCGATATTCATGAAATATTCATCCCAGCCGGGGCGCGGCGCTTTTTGCGCGAGTTCCAAAAGGACCGTTTTGACCTTTTCATGCATCTCTTTGAGCGGCCCGTTATTGTCGATCTGAAGGTCCGCCGAGGCGATCGTCTGGTCCAGCTGCTGGTCGGTCTTGCTCGCGCTTTTGGCTTCTTTGGCTTCAAGCGCCTGAAAGTCCTCCCACACCCTAGGATCATTTTCACGGCCGCGCTGTTTCAAGCGTTCAAAACGGAGTCTTTCAGGGGCGTGGACGCGGATCAGCGTAAAATCATTGCGGCGGCGGAAGACCTGGACCTCGGAAGGATGGCGAATGGAATCGATCACATAATTTTTTTCCGGATCAAGCTTCGCGAAAATGCGTTCCGCGAGACAGCCGGGGCCTTCTTTTTCGCGCAATTCGTTGCCAAGCACGACGAGGACATCCCGGGTGATCTCCTGACCGCGTTTCTTGGCTTCCTCGCGGAGCGCATCGGAAAGTGAGTAGTAATGGAACCCGCGGTCTTTCAGAAACGTCGCGGCTTCCCCTTTTCCCGACCCGTTTTTCCCCGTCAGACCGATGATCATAGAATTCCTTTAAGAGCGGACCCAAAAATCCGAAGCATAAAAACGTTCGTCGCCGGAATGGCGCTCCACAAGAATGAGATGGCTCGCGTTCTTGCCTTCTTTTTTTTCGGGAAGCGTCGCGATCTCGCGGAGGGTCTCCCCGTGTTTTCCCGCCGGAGGCCGCATAAAACCTACCGCCTGCATTTCCAACCGGAAAATAGCCTCTTCGATATCATCCACACGAAGCGCCAGCGCGTAAGGTTTTTTATCGCCAAAGTGCGCAACCCAATCCAGCCCGGATTTTTCGTGAGGGTGTTCGACAAGGATCGTGGGACAGGATCCCTTGCGCAGCACCTCCGCCCCGTGCCCTTTGTGCTCCAGGACTTTGGCGCTGAGGTCCCTTTCGTAACCCATTTCAAGAAATTCCACCGCGCGTTCTTTTAAATGAACGGTCCGGAAAATTATGTGGTCCAGGAGAGGACGGATCCCGACCCCCACAAGCGAGAGTCCCCGTGTGACGACCCTGACGGCGGTATTTTCGAGGGCAAGGTCCGAAACATACTGCTTCAGAGCTTGTTCCACAAAGGCGGGATCCTTACAACCGGAAGCGGATGACATCTCGGATTCCTTATCGGTCAAAGACAAGATTGCCCCCGCCACGTTGTGGGACACCGTGACGGGGGCAAATGGAGCTGTTGTTTTTTACTTATTTCAGCGTGTTCCCCGGTTTTTTGGGGGCTTCGTCCTTCGAACGCGGCGTCGCTTTGGGATTCGACTTGAACTGGGGCGCGAGGTCCGCGTTGATCTTGGCATAGGTCGGGTCCATATCCTCGGATTCCACGATCGAACCCACCGGGCATTCCGCCGCGCAGGCGCCGCAGGAAATGCAGACCGCCGGATCAATCACCATGAAATCCTTCCCCTGGTAAGATCCGGGATAAATCGCCTCGACCGGGCAAACCCCCGCGCAAAGACCATAACGCTCGCCGTGACACTTCTCAGTAATAACATAAGCCATTTTGTGATTCTCCTTTAGGTGTTGGTTGCTTGAGAGGCGGTATTTTAACCCCTCCCCCCCTGCATCGTCAATGAATTCAAACTCGGCCCGCCGTCATGCGACTCATGCTTTCAAGGCGAGCTATGCGGTCCTCGATCGGAGGGTGGGTCCTGAAAAGAGAAGACCATCCCTTTCCGGAAAGCGGATTGGCAATAAAAAGGTGCGCTGTGGCAGGCCCGGCCTCACGCAGCGGAAACCGCTGTGAATTAACATCGATCTTCCGGAGAGCGCTTGCGAGATAAAGGGGTTCGCCGCACAGTTCCGCCCCCCGCGTATCCGCTCCATATTCCCGAGAACGTGAGATCGACAACTGAATGACCACAGCAACAAGCGGCATGAGGATCGATGCGGCGAGCAGCGCCAGCGGATGGCCATTGTCCCGCTCGTCGCGTTCCCCGCCCCAGTAAAATGACCAGCGGTACATGGAAGCGACCATGCTGAGGGCTCCCGCAAGCGCTGCTACGATCGAAGAAAGAAGGACGTCCCGGTTCAATAGGTGCGAGATCTCATGAGCAAATACCCCCGAGAGCTCTTCCTCATTGAGAAGCCCTACCAACCCGTGCGTCACGGCGATCACAGCATGTTTGGGATCGCGGCCCGTTATGAAAGCGTTCGATGAGGCGGACGGAAGCATATAGATCCGCGGCATGGGAATACCCGCCCTTGCTGATAAGGTCCTCACGATCTCAAAAACCTCAGGCGCTTCTTCTTCGGCAAGCGGTTGCGCCCGGCACATAGAAAGCACGATCCTGTCGCTAAACCAGTAGAAACCCAGGTTCATCAGACCGGCGAGTGAGAAAGCTGCCATCATCCCCTGCCGCCCGCCCAAAACATAGCCGCATCCTGTTACGAGCGCCGCCAGGACCGCTAGGAAAAATATGGTTTTGATAAGAGAGCTCACAACAAAAATACTCTCTAAGGATGGAACCCTATTTGACGCTTGGGTTTTTCTTTGATCGCCATGAGACGTTCAAGCATTGCAAAAATGGAGCGGATATGCCTCCCGTGTTTATCAGCGGAGTGTTCCAGTCTTTCAATCCGCAGCGCGAGATCTTTATGCTCCTCAAAAATTTTTCGGATCTTTGCGAATACTCTCATGATCGAAATATTCACTTGAATCGCTTTAGGGCTATTTAAAACACTTGAAAGCATCAAGATCCCATGTTCCGAAAAAGCATAGGGTCGGTACCTTGTTCCGCCCCAACTTGAGGTGCCAATTTGGCACCTCAAGTTAGAAATCTCTTTCTGGGTCAGCGCCCACATAAAATCCGGCGGAAATCGTTCGAGATTCCGGTTGACCTGCCTCTTGAGATATTTAGTCTCAACGCCGTAAAGAACCGCCAGGTCCGCATCCAGCATGACCTTCTGGCCGCGGATCAAAAAGATAGACGCGGCTATTTTTTGAATATTGATTTTTTCCATAGCCATGCCTGGATGATAACAAAATATTTAATTTATAGCAATATAATATTGATAAATTAGCATTTTAAATATAGCGGCATCGCTAGAGGCGGAGGGGCTTTGATTCGTGGAATATGCCGTCGCGGCTGATTACAAGACAATCAAAATCGCCCGAACGATCAGCAACCTCGCCGGCTCGGAGCAGATCCAGTCCGAGCATATCGCGGAGGCAATCCAATATAAGCGTCTAGACAAACAATGTTGGGGCTACCATTCGTTTTTACGCAAGACAGAATTATTCTGCTTTTTTTAAAATCTGTCCCTTGTAATCCGTAATCCGCATAAAAAAATATATGCAAATACACGACAGGATTATAACAATAGGCCATTTAATTACTTCGGCAACATGATAGGCGGGACCAAGAAAAAACCATGCAAAGAGCGGGATTGGAAACAAAAATGGTGCTACGGTCCGAGCAGCTAATTTCGTTGCTGCAGTATCTGTTTCTCTCTCGATGCTTTTGCCACAAGCGGGACATGAGAAGATTTTGAGAGGCGCATCAAGCTTCCTCCGTGTTCCAAGACCAGGATCTCCACTAATCCTGAATTGTGAACTAAAGTTAAAAAGACTGAATTCGTAATCGCACCATGGACATTTTTGCATCTTATTCACCCAGCCAAATTTTGTTAACTAACCGCTTTGAAACTAAGCGTTTGAATGACCGCAAACCACCACGCAATATTTATCGGCTCAAACGGACCTCGCTAAAGGGCTGCCAGCTCTCCCCAGCTGATTGTTACCGTGGGAACAAACTCCGGATATTCATAGGTTGTATAGAGCAAATCCTTGTTCGGATTCTTAAAATTTCTAGAACAGTCAGCAATTTTGTGGAATGCAAACAGATTCAAACGAGGATACGAATAGGATCAGAAGCGAATCCCGAGATTACGAAGATCTTTGACAAGACGCGGACGGCCCTTGAAGCGGATCGCGTGCATGCCGGCCTTGCGGGCGCCTTCGATGAAACTTTTCATATCATCGATAAAGACGGTCTCTTCGGGGCGAAGGCCGATCTTTTTCAGAACCCGACGGTAGATCTTGAGGTCCGGCTTACGGGCCCCCACCTCATGAGACGGGAATTTCCGCGCGAAGTGACGGAGGAGCTTGAATTCTTTTTTGATATGCGTGTAATGGAGGGCGTTCGTGTTTGAGATCAAGTAGAGAGGATAATGCTTTTTAATCCGGACCAGCAGTTTTTCCATCCCCGGATTTTCCCAGAAGATGTCGTTCCAGTAATGCTTGAACGTTTTGTAGGAAACAGGCTTTTTGAAAATGCGGCACGCTTCCCGGTAAAATTCCCGGGTCGAGATCTCGCCGCGCGTGTAAGCCTGTTCAAACTTGGAAAGAAAAAAATGGGCCCAGATGCGAAGCTGGGAGATCCCCCCGGCTTCCGAGAACCGGCGCGCGGCTTTCTTCACATCATAATTCACGAGCACATTGCCGAGGTCGAAGATCACAGCTTTGATCTTTGGATTTTGATTTTTCATAAGGCGGGCATTTTATCATATTTGATATGAAAAAAGATGCCGGAACTATCCAAGGCAGCTATGAAATGTTATGATGCTTGACGCGACGGAGGGATCCCATGCCTCAGACGGAACTTACATTTGAGTACGAATTCGCGTTCCCGGACGGACACAAAAAAAAGTTCCCTATTCAACTTGATCCAAAAACCCTGGAGCTCATCGCTCCCGCCCGGGAAAAACTTCCTGATTGGACAAAGCTCGACTGCTGCCAGTGCCCGAACTGCCCCCTGAAGGTCCAGGAGCACCCTTTTTGTCCGGTCGCCAAAAATCTTTTTCCGGTGATCGAGGTTTTTTCATGCGACCTCTCCTACCGCGAGGTGAAAGTGACGATCCGGACGGAACCGCGGGATTATCAAAAGACCGTCCCGCTCCAGACCGCGCTACGATCCCTGTTCGGCATCTATATGGCCACGAGCGGCTGTCCGGTCCTCGACAGGCTGCGCCCGCTTGTTTTCACGCATCTCCCTTTCGCCACGACCAAGGAAACGGCCTACCGGGCGATCTCCATGTACGTGATGGCGCAATTTTTTATTCAACGGCAGGGCGGCAAACCGGACCTGGAATTGACGGGATTGGATCAGGTTTATAAGGAGATCGAGATCGTGAACCGGGCCTTTCACAAGCGCCTGTCCACCATCCGGATCCAGGACGCGACGCTCAATGCCATCTGCAGTCTGAATTGCTACGCGCAATTCACCGAAATGGTCCTGGCATCTGACCAGATCAAAGAGATCGAGGCCCTTTTCTCCGCTTATTTTTAGGATCCAGACCCCCGCCCTTTACGATCCCGCCCAACGGCATCCATAGCTCGTCAGAAGACCCAGGTAGGTGCCCATCACATTCCCAAGGATCCCCAGGAGCAGCCCTACTGGTGCGAGGGCGGGTTCGTACGCCGCGGCCACGATCGGAGCCGAAGCGGGGCCTCCGATATTCGCCTGGCTCGCGGTCGCAACGAGACAGAGCGGGATACGCGCCATGCGGGACATAATAAGAAGTAGCGCGGCATGGATCAGCACCATTACGACCCCCGCTATGATCAAAAGCGGCGCTGAAAAAATCCCGGAAAGGCTCGCGCGGGCGCCGATCGACGTCAGGACCAGAAAGAGAAAGAAATATCCGACCCGCGAAGCGCCGTGGGACTCAAGCTTCCGCAGAGAAGTGAAAGACAACAGGATCCCGATCGTCGAAGCAAAGATGATCGTCCAGGCGAATGACCCGTTCCCCAGGATACCGGCAAGCTTGTTGGAGATCCAGGCGCCGCCGAAGGCCATTGCAAGGATAAGCGGCAGAAATTGAAAGTTAAATTTTTTCGCGCGGGTCTCCGCGGAGGCTGTCTTTCGGGCCAGCTCATCGATGATCGACCGGTCCGACCGGTTCCACGCGTCGTACCGCTTTTGAATGCCTTCGAGCAGGATCAAAAGCCCCATCCATGAATACGCCACGACCGTATCCACGACGATCATGGGGAAAAAGACCGCGTCCAGCGTATGGATCGCCTCCTTGACCGCCACCATATTGGCGCTTCCTCCGATCCAGGAACCGGAAAGCGCGCCAAACCCCGACCACGCGTCCGCCGGAAGCCATGGTTTAAAAAGCCAAACGACCAGCGGCGCGCCGATCATGATCCCGGCGCTTCCGGTGAACATCATCAGCAGTGCCGGCCGGCCCAGTTTGAGGATGGCCTTGAGGTCCGTGACGATCAACAACAGGATGAGCCCCGCCGGAAGCATGGTATTCGTGATCTTCGGATAGACCGCGTGCTGCTGCGGGATCACGCCCAGGCCGGAAACGATCATGGGCAAAAAATAGATCCAGAAAAGCGCGGGTGGGAAATGAAAGAGCTTTTTTGTTTTCGGGTTTTCCGAGAAAAAAAGGATCAGGCATTCGATCAGGATCAGAACGCAAAGGATCCCGAAAGAATTCCGGATCATACAGACCCCTTCACACCTACGAGGTGTGGTACGCCACACCTCGTAGGTGGAGGCCAGGGGACAACGCCGATCCCTTTTTTGACCTTCCGGAGATCGTAAAGGCCGGCGCGGTTCACAAAACTGCCCCGCGTCACACGTTCCGCCATAAAAAAGGACGCGTCGAGATCAATAAAATCAAAACCTCCGACTCCTGCAGCGAAATGCGCGGCCGCCGTCACGGCCAAGGGTGTTTCCATCATGGTCCCGATCATGAGCTTGATAGAATGCCGCTTGGCCAGCCGGGCGATCTCATAAGCCTCCAAGACCCCCGTTTTCGCGAATTTGATATTGATCGATCCGGCGGCTTTTTCCCTGACAAGGCGCCTGGCATCCTCCAGAGAAGAAACGCTTTCATCCGCGCAAACAAGGATCCTGCTCTCGCGCGTAACTTTGGTAAGCCCTTCCCAATCCCCTTTCGGCACCGGCTGTTCGATCAAGGCCGGTTTGATCTTGAGCTTGGCCAGTTCTTTCAGGAATTTGAGCGTTTGGGCGGCCGTGAAACCCTGATTGGCGTCCAGATAAATAGGGCATTTCCCGGCAAGACCCGCGATCGCCGCGACACGTCTGAGATCCAGCCCGAAATCCCGGCCGATCTTCACCTTAAAAGAGCGGATCCCCCGCCCCAGGATCTCACGAGCAGCAGCCTCGGCTTCAGGGACATCGCCCAGCACTACCGTCATATCCGTCCGGAGGGTCCGGAGCTTGCGTCCCCACAACCGCCAAAGCGGAATACCTTGAGAACGCGTCGTCGCGTCCAGCAGGGCCATCTCAAGCGCCGCGAGAGCGCAGGTATTTCCTGAAAATTTCTTGCGGTATTCGGCCGAAATATCCCGGAGGGAGCCCCACTCCCGGCCGGAGATCTCCCGTGCCGCCTTCTGGAGATTGTGAAGTGTTCCGGAGACCGTTTCGCCGGTGATATGCGTCGCCACCGGAGCCTCCCCGAACCCTCGAACGCCTTGGGAGAGCTCTATAGAGAAAAGGACATTTTCAAGCAGGTCATGTTGACCTTTGGCGATACTAAAGGGACGCACGAGCTTCGCGCGCCAGATCCTCGCCTCGGCCTTTCGGATCCTTACGTTTTGCATCCGGACCTTTCTTGTACGATAATTATGGGGTTGGTTTTGCCTGGATTTTTACATTATACTGTTTTCTCGTTCTCAAAACATCTAAAGCAAAGGAAGGCGCGGTTTGATCAATTTTAAGTCCATCAAAACCCAGCTCAATCTGTTCCTTGGTGCCTTCGCCTTATACCTGTTCTTGAAAGAACCCCGCTCCGTTTTTCTTGCCGGATTCGCCTGGGCCCTGCTCTTCTCGATCCTGATCGAAGGGGTCATCCTCTTCATCAAAACCAGGAAATTCCAGGTCACCGAAAGCGCGCTGACATCCGGTTTGATCATCGGCTTCCTCCTCGCTTCAGGATCACCCTGGTGGCTGTTCCTGGCGGCCGCTGTTTTTACCTTTGGACTTAAATACATCCTGAGATTCCGAGGGAAAAATATTTTCAATCCGGCGGCGCTTGGCATTTTCCTTACCGTTCTGCTTCTGGGAGGCCGCACGGAATGGAAGGGTGCCTACCTGTGGTACCTGCTCGTGCCGGCGGGCGTTTATTTTGTCTACAAGATCAGGAAGATCGAACTGGTGCTAGGCTATTTCGCGGCAGCGCTCCTTCTTTTCATTCCGCAGGCCTTGAGCCAGGGCGCCTCGCTATGGAACATTCCCGGCTATTTTAATTACTTCTTTATTTTTATCATGTTGATCGAACCCAAAACGACGCCTTCGACGCGCTGGGCCAAGGTCATTTTCGGCGCCGGAACCGCCCTCCTGTTCTTTGGTCTGACTGAATGGGGTTTCCGGTACGAACCCGAGCTTTTCTCCCTGCTCGTCCTGAATGCTTTTGTACCACTTTTGAATAAGATCCCGGCATTGAAACTCAAAACAACCCCTAAAACATCCTGAAAGGAATATCCCATGAAAAAAATTTGCTTCCTTCTCTGCGGTCTCCTCATCGCGGGTCAGCTGGCCTTCGCGCATCCTCCCGCGGACATCAAGATCCAGTTCGATAAAAGATTTCAGCTTCTGACCGCGACCATCGAACACCCTGTCAGCAACCCCAAAAGCCACTACATCAACAAAGTCGATATCGGCCTGAACGGGAAGGAGATCCAGACCCTTACCTTTAAAGAACAGGATGCCAATATCGAGCAAGCCATCGCCATCCCCATCCCGCAAGCCAAGACCGGGGACGTGATCAGCGTTGAAGGCTATTGCAATCAGAGCGGCAAACTCGAGAAAGAGATCAAGGTTTCCTGATCGTGAGGAATCCCGCTCTTAAGGGAAAAGCGGTCGTCGGGCAATCCGGCGGCTGCACCGCGGTGATCAATCAGAGCCTTGCCGGCGTGGTCGCGGCTACGCGTGCCTCCCGGCAAGTCACAGGGATCCTTGGCGCGCGGCACGGGATCGAAGGCATCCTGAACGGTTCTTTCATCGATCTTAAGGCAAAACCGTCCGCGTTTATCGAGAAGATCGCGAACTCCCCTTCCGCCGCCCTCGGCTCCTCCCGGTACAAGCTGAAACCCGGAGATGGTCAGAAGATCATTTCGAGTCTCCGGAAACACGATATCCGGTTTGTCTTTTTGATCGGCGGAAATGATACGGCGAATACCAGCCTCCAGATCATCCGCGCGGCGGAGAAAGCCCGCTACGAGGTCCGTGTCATCCACATCCCGAAAACTATCGACAACGACCTCATGGAGACCGATCACTGTCCGGGGTACGGGTCCGTCGCGCGCTTTGCGGCCATCACGACCCAGGAAGCGGCACTCGACACCCGATCCATGAAAAATGTCGACCCCGTTAAGATCATCGAATTCATGGGGAGGAATTCCGGATGGATCGTCGCGGCATCCGCGCTTCTTAAAAAATCCCCGAAAGACGCGCCACACCTCCTGCTCATCCCGGAAGTCCCCTTCGACGAGACGGCTTTCGTCAAAAAAGTCGAGGCGGTCCTGCAGTCGACGGGTTACTGCATCATTGTGATCTCGGAAACGATCCGGGATTACGCCGGCAACCGGATCGGGCGGAAAACCGAAGGCGTCACCGCGGACCCCTTCGGCCATAACTACGTCGAGGGCGCCTCGGCGCGGCTCGCGAGCATTCTCGAAAAGAACCTCAAAGTGCGCGCGCGTTTCGACAAACCCGGCACGATCCAACGCATGTCGATGGCCTATATTTCCGAGACGGACCAAAAAGAAGCCTTCCAAGCCGGCGTTCAAGCCGTCAAATGGGCACTTCGAGGAATGACCCGGGTCATGGTGGGATTCGAAAGAAAACCCGGGAAAAGGTACGCCATCGGTTACAGACCGGTGCCGCTTGAAAAGATCCCGAACAACGAGCGGGACCTTCCCGAGGCATTTTTCGATAAAAAAGCGGGAATGATCACGCCGGCTTTCCGGGATTATGCGCTCCCGCTCCTCGGAAAAAACCTCCCCGATTTCGCCTCGTTTTAAACGTTATTTGGGCGAATCGAGCAGGGTGATGTGCGGGTTCTTTTCCTGGAAATTCCTGTAGAGCCATTCGCTCAGGAACAGGATCACGCGTCTCCCCTGTTCGTCCCGGGCCAGAGCGGCCCCATACGAAAGCACGTCACCGAGGTCCGTATCCGTCAGCGAGCTTTCCGCCCATCTCAAGACCTTCCACGGGAGCATTTCAAGTTGGGATTCCGCGCCGTATTCTTCCTTAAGCCGGTACTGAAGCACCTCGTACTGGAGAGGCCCCACGGCCCCCAGAAGCGCGATGTTGGGGTTGGCGGGTTTGATCCAGCTGAAGACCTGCACGATATCCTCCGCCAAAAGATGCTCCAGGCCTTTCCGGAAAGGTTTGTACTTGGCGGGCGAGGGATTATGGATCTGCGCGAAACATTCCGGCGCGAAACGCGGGATAGTGTTAAAGGCGACCGAAGGATCCTCGCTCACGGTGTCCCCCACCCGGAAATCCGACTTCACGGCAAATCCGACGATATCACCCGGGTATGCCTCGTTCACCGTTTCACGGCTCTGGCCCAAAAGCGTGTGAGAGCCCGCGATCCGGATCTTTTTTCCGGTCCGGGTGTGATAGGCGTCCATATCCCGGATGAATTTCCCCGAACAGATCCTCAAAAAAGCGATCCGGTCGCGATGGAGCGGGTTCATGTTGGTCTGAATCTTGAAAATGAATCCCGAAAAATCCTTCGAGATCACCGGGATGGACCGGTCCCCCGCCTGCCGGTCCGAGGGCCCCGCAGAATATTTGATGAACCCGTCGAGCAAGAGCTGCACGCCGAAGTTATTGGCGGCGCTCCCGAAAAAGACCGGCGTGGTCTTCCCCTCCAGTACTGATTCCGGTGAAAAACCGACATGGGCGGCATCCAGAAGTTCCAGTTCTTCCGCCGCATGCTTATAGGATTCTTCATCGACCATCGTTTTTACCGCGGAATCCGAAAACCCGTGGATCGATACCGGGGCTTTATAAGCACCGCCGGGGACTTTCTGAAAAAGATGCACTTCTTTTTTAAGCCGGTCGTAAACCCCTTTGAATTCCCGGCCGCCGCCCAGGGGCCAATTCACCGGATAGGCGTGGATCCCGAGGACATTTTCCAGTTCATCGATGAGCGCGAGCGGGGAAAGCCCCGGACGGTCGAGCTTGTTCATGAAAGTGAAGATCGGGATCCCGCGGTGGCGGCAGATCTCGAAAAGTTTTCGCGTCTGGCTCTCGATACCTTTTCCGGAATCGATCACCATCACGACCGCGTCCACAGCCATCAGGACCCGGTAGGTGTCCTCCGAAAAATCTTTGTGCCCCGGGGTATCAAGCAGGTTGACCCGCCACGGCCCGTAGTCGAACTGAAGAAGCGTCGAGCTGATCGAGATCCCGCGTTTTTTTTCCATTTCCATCCAGTCGGACGCGGTTTCCCGTTCCTGTTTGCGCGCGGTCACCGAACCCGCGAGCTGAACGGCGCCGCCATAGAGAAGGAATTTCTCCGTGAGCGTCGTTTTTCCTGCGTCCGGATGCGAAATGATCGCGAACGTCCGGCGCCTTGCTATTTCTTCATGGATCAGGCCTGTTTGCATGGATGGGTTATCCCGGGATATTGACGAAGTGAGAAGGAATGATGAGATTAACTAATGATGTTGTGATTCGCGAAGAAAACCAATATTGCTTTTCCAGCCCGGAATGGATTTGCACCAAAGCTGCAGGAACACTTTCCTTCCGAGGAATTTCTGGATGTCCAGGCGCGCGGCGGTGCCGATCTGTTTGATCTTCTCGCCGCCTTTTCCGATCACGATCGCTTTCTGGGAATCCCGCTCGACCACGATCGTGGCGTGAATGCGGGTCATCTTGTCTTCTTCGTTGAACTCATCGATCCGGACCGCCCCGTCATACGGAAGCTCCTCGCCCAAGAAGTGATAGAGTTTTTCCCGGATCATTTCCTGCACATGAAAACGGACATTCTGGTCGGAAAGCTGGTCCTCGGGATAAATGAATTCTCCTTCGGGAAGGTAGGCCAGGGTCTGCTGGACCAACGTCTTGACGTTTTCTCCCGTCTTGGCGCTGACCGGAATGAATTCCTTGAAATGGAAGACCTTCTGGAAGGAATCCAGGGCGACCAGAAGATCGTCTTTGGGAAAATGATCGATCTGATTGACCACGAGAAAAACGGGGATCGTGACCTCTTTCATCCATTTCAGGATCGCGCGCTCCGGATCCCCCATCGCTTTCGGGTAGACCATCCAGTAAAGAAGGTCGGCATCCGCAAGGGACTGCTGGACGTCGCGGACCATCCCCGCGCCCAGCGCATCCTTAGGCTGGTGAACGCCGGGCGTATCCAGAAAAATAATCTGCCCGCGGTAGGGGCTCTTGACCACCGAACCGTCCGGGACGGTCAGGATCCCACGGACCACATCGCGGGTGGTCTGGGGTTTGGCGGACGTGCCGGCGAGCTTCTCTCCCACCAGATAATTTAAAAGCGTGGATTTTCCGACATTCGGCCTTCCAATGATCGCGACATAGCCGACTTTGGTTTTAGACATTTTGAAGGTCTCCTCCAGAACCGGTCCCGGTCTTGTCATCCGAAGTGAAAGGATCGGCCAGAAAAGATCCGAGTTTGCTTAACCCCCGCGTCAGCGTCCCGGGAGTATTGGCGGCAAGCTTGACGGTCCCCGTCAATCCCGCCTTGGTTTTCGCGAGCACGGATCTTTGAAGAGCCTTCGCGAAAGCGCTGTAAAAACGGAATTTGGGGTCATCAATCTGTCCGTCGACCTTGATCTCAAGCTCCACAGCTTTCTGATTCTCCATTAACAGCCGGATCCCGTCGAACGGATATTTCAGAAGTTTTTGGGCCGCCGTCGGCGCCGCAAAAGTCATGGATTTAAGCGTCAGCCAATGCTCAGAACGGAGATCTCCCTCAATGCATAGGAGGTGCGACTTGAGATCATAAGTCCCCGTCTGCACTTCACCCAGAATGGGGGAAAGCAGAAAGTCATACTCCGCGACAGAGCCGTCGGTGATCTGGACATCCACGTCAAAATTATCCCCGTCCGCGAACTGGCATTTCCCACCGCCCGTGAAACGCGCCGGAGGGTTCACGCCGAAGGTCGCATCCACGTGAATCGTTTCTGTAAAAGTGGGGCTGACATAATCGGAAAGAAAATCAAAACCCGTCCAATACCCCTTAATATGATCGATGAGCCATCGCTGTTCCCTGGCTTCCCGTCGGTCATCGAAGATAACCGTTCCGTCCTCGATCTCGAGGCGATCAATGCGCGTACGCCACAAAACCTCCCCGATATTGTCCGGGTGCGGCATGGAACGCGGCGGGAGCGGCGGGCTGTCTTCATCGAGCCCCATATGGTGGTACCAATGCCACACGTTGGTGCGGGACCCCTCCGGGGTCATGTAACTCTCGATGGCAAAAATGACCCTCTTAAAATGCGCTTTGCGGATCCGGATGAACTTGTTCTTCAGCACGCGGAGGTCCAGCCAGATATCAAAATCCTTACAGGTGAAATGATCGCGGCGCCGAAATCCCGGAGGATTCAGGATCTCCAGTTTTTTGACATGGAGATGCCCGAAAAAAGGAGAAATACTCATCCCCTCGATATGGACCGGCATATCGAAGACCTTGGTCATGATCTTTTCGAGATAGGGTTCCGCCGCCATGCCCAAGAGCCGCGCATGCACCATCCACAGAGCGCCCAACACGATCAAAAAATAAAAAAACGTCCGTCCTCGCTTCATCGCGGGTTCAAACCTTTCCGAAAAATCTCTTCTTTATTAAAAAGTTCCTTCAGGCGTTCCGTCATCTCAGGATCCAATTCGGGGCGCAAAGACGCCTCCGCATTTTCAAGCGCCTGGGCCTTGGTCTTGGCGCCGGCGATCACGGTGGAAACCGGTTCGAACGCAAGCACGAATTCCAGGGCCATCTTGACCAGCGATGCGCGCCCGGGTCCCGTGACTTTTTGGATCGCCTGTATTTTACGCCAATCCGCTTCGCGTTTTTCAGGAATCCAACGGCGGCGGTGATCGTCCTTAGGAAATTCATGCGACGGCGCGTAACGGCCGCTCAAAAGCCCTGAAGCCAGCGGTTCCCGCACGATCACGCCAACATCTTTTTTTTGGGCCGCCGGAAGGACCTTCGCCGCCATGCGCTGGTCCAGCATGTTCAGGATGACCTGGATCGCGTGGATCCGGGGGTCTTCAAGAGCCGCCAGGGCCTCCTCTTCCGTATGGACCGAGATCCCGATAAAGCGGATCTTCCCTTCTTTTTTCAGGTTTTCCAGAACGCCGACAAGGTCCCCTTGCCGGATCAATTCCAGAGAAGGGTTGTGCAGCTGATAAAGATCGACCGCGTCCACGCCGAGGCGTTGAAGGCTTTGTTCACAGGCAAAGCGGATATAACCCGCATCAAAATTCTTCCGATGCCCCGCGTGATTGAGTTTATCGGATAAACCGGGTAAAAGCGACGCGGGTTTTTGCGAGGGCCTGTAAAAATCCCAGCCGCACTTCGTGGCAATGATCCGCCGGTCCCGGGGTTTGCTCTTCAGGAATTTCCCGAGAAGTGTTTCGCTGTGGCCTTCCCCGTAAGTGTCCGCCGTATCAAAAAAATTAACCCCCGCGTCCCACGCAACGGCAAGGGCGTCCAAGGAATTTTCATCACGAACCGGGCCGTAGGCGTTCCCGCCGATCGCCCAACAACCGAAACCGATCTCGGAAACACGCAGCTCCGTTTTTCCAAGACGGCGTTCTTTCATAAGAGAGGCAACGGTTCCGGCCACAAACCCGAAGGAAGGACGATCGAGCGGTTATTTGGGAAAAAGTTCGTCAATGGCTTTTTGGATCTTGTCCTGGGCCTGATAACCCACAAGCTGTTTCGCGACTTCCCCGCCCTTGAAGAAAATGACCGTGGGAATCCCCTGGACCCCGTATTTCTGGGGGGTATTCGGGTTCTCATCCACATTCATTTTTCCGACCACGACGCGGCCGGCATTGGCCGCCGCGATCTTTTCGATCACGGGACCGAGCATCCGGCAAGGCCCGCACCATTCGGCCCAAAAATCGACCAGGACGGGTTGCTTGGAATCAAGCACTTCGGTCTGAAAATTGGAATCGGTCAGGACCTTTTCTTTGCTCATGGAACGGCTCCTTTATGGAAGAGTGCGGTGATGAATTCGCCAAACGGAGCTGTAATATACACTGAACAAGGGGTTATGTCCACAAAGGCGCTGGCATCCGGAAAAGCGCCAGCGGTCAGGAATCCAGGATCTCCGAGATCGTTTTGAAAAGCTGGTCCACAAAGGGTTTGCGAACCAATTTGAAGGCCCCGGCCTCTCGTGCCTGTTCCTCAAGCCGGGCCTCCTGGGAAGCCGTAAAGATCACAACGGGAATAGACCGAGTGCCCAGAGCCTCCTTAAGGCGGCGGCAGACCTCGAAGCCATCCATGCCCGGCATGGCGATATCAAGAAGGATCAGGTCCGGCCGGAAGGCCTTCGCCTTCTCAAGCGCCGCGGCCCCTTCCGTGGCGATCTCCACTTCAAAACCGCGGGATTCCACCCGGTTCCGGAGAAGTGTCACCACCACGGGTTCATCATCAATGATCAATATCTTCTTGGGCATCAGTGGCCGTCTTCTTCCTTCCGGGGGGCAGGCTCTTCATTAACGTCTTTCTCGACACAAACCCTGTTCCGGCCCTCCGTCTTGGCGCGGTACAGCGCTTCGTCCGCCCGAAGGACCATCAAATCGGGAACCGTTTCTCCGGGCCGCAGCGTCGCGGCGCCGATACTTACGGTGATCGTGATCTTCACGCCTTCATAGCTGAATGAGTTCTGTTCCAATTGTTTTCGGATCTTTTCCGCGTAATTAAAAGCCGCGTCGATCAGATGGCATTTCTTGAACATCACGATGAATTCTTCACCGCCGTAACGCCCCACCGCGTTCATTTCGGCGCCTTCCTCGTTTTTGGTCATCAAACGCAGGTTTTCCGCGACATATTTAAGCGCGACGTCTCCAGCCACGTGTCCGTATTTATCGTTGATCTTCTTGAAATAATCGAGATCGAGCAGGATGATCGAAAGCGGCTGCTGTTTTTTATGGGCCTCCACGACCGCGTCATTGAGCAAGGTGCGGAAATGGCGGATCACATAGAGTCCCGTCAAGCCGTCGCGGGTCGCCAGGGTGAAAAGGCGTTCCTGCTCACGCTTCCCGATCGTGATCGAAAAGACCGCTGAGAACACAAAAAGTGAAAAGATCATCAAGATCGGGTTGATCACATAGATCAGGATCCCGCGGTCAACAAAAAGCCAGAAAGCGAAAATAAACCATAAAAAGCCGAACCCGAGCCCGACGATCAGTGAAAGGACCTGCCGTGAAAAAAGAAAGAAAAAAGAGAGCAGGAGCCCGATCGCGAAAAGGAGCAGCCGGTTCCAGTTCATATTGACGGGCCGGACATACTGTTTCATGAGAATGCTGTTCATGACATTGGTCTGGACCCCGACCGCCGGATAAGTTTCTTCCATCGGATTTGCCTTGATATCCGTCAGCCCGAGCGCCGTCAGGCCGATCACGCAGATCTTGCCCTTGATCTTGTCGGGAGTGATGATCGGGGTCTTGCCTTCGCGAAGCGCGGCGTAGCTTTTGATCACTTCCAGAAAAGAATAATGCTGGAAAGAATTCTTCCATTTCCCGACCCAGTTGATGAAGAGCCTGCCCTCCTGATCGGTGGGAAAGTTGAGTTTCCCTTTTTGAATATCCTTGCCGAGATAATCGTAGGCCACCTTGACCCCGAGATAAGCGTAGGTCTCGCCGTTATGGGAAAGCACGGGCATCACGCGGCGGATCGTCCCGTCCCGGTCCGGAAAAATATTCACATGGCCGAGCCCTTTGACCGATTTTTCAAACTCCGGCATCGCGTGGATCCAAGCGCTCTTTCCGCCCTGCTGGGACTCCAGCATGACCGGCAAATAAACGTTCCCGGCCTCTTCGATCGCCTGGCTAAGCGCCTCGTCATCAAAGGTCGTACTGGCTTCGCTGAAGATCACGTCGAATACGATCTCTTTGGCCCCCCATTCCTGGAGGATATGCACCAGGGCGGCGTGGTTATACCTCGGCCACGGCCAGCGGCCGAACACCTGGAGACTGTCTTCCGACATATCGATATGGACGATCGCCGGGTGCATCGCGACCGGGGGACGCTGTCGGAAAAAGAAATCGACAAAAACGTTCTCGAAACGTTCCATGAGCGGCGTGCTCATGATCAGCATGTGAAAAAAAATGATCAGGAGGCAGCAGCCGAAATGAATGAGGTGAAGGCGGAAAGTGGTATTAAGATAAAAAGCAACCTGGCGCTGTTTACGCCTGAAAAAATTCTCAGGGGTCTGGACCAGTCCGGCCGGCGGATTTTTTAAAGGAGTCATAGCCCTTTTCTCTTATACTGTGATGCGCTCTTCCTTAAAGTTTCGGATTCCCCGAGCGTAAACTTTAAAACTATCCCCGCCCGGACGCGACCCGCCGCTTCCCATAAGGGCAATAGGCCCGTATCTCGCAACCGGCGCAATCGGGCCTTCGTGCGAAACACCGGACCCGGCCATGGTGGATCACAAGGCTTGAATAAAGCGTCCAGTTCCTGCGGGGCACGAGCTGCATCAGGTCGAACTCGATCTTCACGGGATCCTTGTGGCGCGTCAGACCTAAAAGGAAGTTGATACGGATCATGTGGGTGTCGACCGAGATCCCGGGTATGCCGAACGCATGCCCCAAGATCACATTGGCCGTTTTTCTACCCACTCCCGGGATCGTCACAAGATCCTCCATGCGGGCTGGAACTTGACCCTGGAACCCCTCGAGAACTTCCCGGGCCGCGCCGAGGATATTTTTGGTCTTGTTCCTGTAAAAACCGGTGCTATGGATCGCTTTTTCAATTTCTCCGGGATCGGCTTCAGCAAAAGCCCGTGCATCGGGATATTTCTTGAAGAGAGCGGGCGTCACCTGATTGACCAGCTTGTCGGTACACTGGGCGGAAAGGATGGTGGCTACCAGTAATTCCCAAGGGGTCGAGAAATGAATGCCGCATTGGATACCGGGATAAGCCCGGCGCAAACGGCAGAAGATCGACCGAACCCTCTTTTTTCTGGCTTCCAAGGTTTCCTTCATAGAGCGACAATATACTACAGACAAGGTCCCCCGTTCAGGACAATTGTCATCCTGACTATTATTTTCTTTTCTCTATTGGAAGTCAGCACTGATTCTCAACCATTTAAAAATATACGGGTAATCAGCACAGTCCTTGTCACCTTCAATCAAAAAAATAAAAGACAAGGACAGGATTGCCCCAATCTCAGCTTCGCTTCGATTGGTTGGTATTGGGACTATCAGCATTGTCCTCGATTCGCATTTCAAGTATACTCCGCAAACAAAGGAATTTTTATGGCGAAAATGAAAGCTGTTATTTTTAGAAAACACGGTACGACTTCCGAACTGGAAGAGACTTACGCCCCTATCCCCGAAATCGGGAAAAAAGATGCCCTGGTCAAAGTCGGGGCTTGCGCCCTGAACCATTTGGACCTGTGGGTGCTCGGGGGCATGCCCGGCGTCAAGGTCAGCCTGCCTCATATCCTGGGCTGCGATATCGCGGGTGAAGTCGTCGAAAAAGGAAAAAAGGCTCACGGGGTTCCCCTCCATAAGCCCGTGATCGTCGCCCCCGGGATCTCCTGCGGGAAATGTTCCTACTGCAAGTCGGGATGGGACAGTCTTTGTCCGAAATACGAGATCGTGGGTTTTCAGAATAACGGGGGCTTCGCGGAATATGTGAAGGTCCCGGCGCGGAACATTATTCCCGTTCCGGGGAAACTCGGCGTGGAATCCTGGGCGGCGGTCCCGCTCGTGTTCCTGACCGCCTGGCACATCCTCGTCACACGCGCCTCCCTTCAAAAAAAAGAAACGGTGCTCATTCATGCCGGGGGCAGCGGGATCGGCAGCGCGGCGATCCAGATCGCCAAACTCCTGGGGGCCCGGGTGATCACTACGGTGGGAAGCGAAGAAAAGGTCAAGCGGGCCAAAGCGCTCGGCGCGGATCTTGTCATCAATTATAAACTGAAGGATTTTCAAACGGAGGTGATGCGCCTCACCCAAAGCGAAGGGGTCGACGTTATTTTCGAACATATCGGAGGTGAAGTTTTCACAAAAAGCATTTTGTGCCTTAAGAAAAAGGGCCGGATCGTGACCTGCGGAGCGACCGCGGGCCGTACCGTCAGCTTCGATCTCCGCTACCTTTACACCCATCAGCTTTCTGTTATGGGGTCTTACATGGGAGGGATCCAGGAACTTCACCGCATTGTACGGCGTATCCAGGACGGCCGGTTGCGCCCCGTGATCGACCGGATTTTCCCTTTAAGGGAAGCGCGCCAAGCCCTGAACCGCATGCTCTCCCGCGAAAACTTCGGAAAGATCATTCTGAAACCCTAGCGCAACGTGCCGCGCGCAACGCACAACGAAAGAGCCTCGGTTTTGACGTTGCGCGTTGAGCGCTGAACGAAATATATGAAACGCTCCAAACTTTATCTTTCCGGGATCCGCCTGATGTCGCAAAGCGCCCTCTGTTTCTCCGCGATGGCCCTTTGCGTTAAATACCTCAGCGCTTCGCTGTCTCCCTTCCAGATCGTTTTCTTCCGTAGCTTTTTCGGAATGCTCATCGTGCTCCCTTTCATTTGGCAAAAAAAAGTTTCGCTCTGGGGCGAAGAAAGGCTCAAGCTGACGGCCCGGGGCGTTTGCGGATTCTTAGCCCTGATCCTTCATTTTTATACGATCTCCAAAATGGAGCTGGGGATGGCCATTATGCTGAATTACACGGCGCCGATCTTTACGGTCATTTTCTCCTTCTTTTTTTTGAAAGAACGGCCCAGCTTTTCCCTGTGCCTGCTGGTCCTCTTATCGTTCGCGGGCGTCATCCTTCTTAACGCCCGGGCTCCTCTGGCATGGAATGCTTATGTGTGGCTCGCCTTGCTTTCTTCGGTCTTCGCGGCCTTTGCTTATCTTTCGATCCGCACGATCCGGCACCGCGAATCGCCTTACACCGTGATCTTTTATTTCACGATGATCTCAACGATAGGCTCTCTTTTTTTCCTGAGGGAATGGAAGGGGCCGACCCTCGGGGAATGGGGACTGGTCGCCGGCGTGGTGATCTTTTCCTTCTACGGACAGGTCTGGATGACCACCGCATTGCGCCGCGCTCCGGCCTATCTGGTCACACCGTTCTCCTACCTTCATCCGGTCCTTGCGTTTGGATACGGATGGCTGTTCTGGGGAGATGCCGTCACAGGGGTAACAGCGACCGGTATCGGCCTGATCGTGGGAAGCGGTTCCCTGATCTCTTATTTTGAAACCAAACGTGAAAAGAAACTTCCCGCTTCCCTGTCCAGCGAATCTTGCCTCTAGGCTTTGGCGTTATCGCTATCCGTAATCCTGAACGCAAAAAACATATAGAGCAAACTGATAATAATGCTTATGGAAATAGGCCATGGCATCATACGAAGCGGAGTTAAAGTTTTGATTAACATCAGGGTTAATGAAACGCCTGTCGCGAAACAAGTAAGATTAAAAATCGCCCCATACCGCAGCTTGCTCTTGCGCATTAAATTAAGCAAAAGACCCGCGATTGAATACAACAAATTTCCAATCAAAAAAGCAAAAAATGATCCAGCGAGCACCAAAAACGGGAACAAAAGCATAAAAGCCCTTTTTGCGGTCTGGTAAAATTTTCCTATCCACTCTCCGGTAATTCGCACCTTGGGAGGAAGTTCCCGTTGAGCCTTGAGCCCCGTCTTGGTGATATTGCGTTCTTCAATTGAACCAGATCCGTTTTTCACGAATACTTTGGTTGAAGTGACGAAAACATATACCTCCCTCATGTCTTCTTTCGTGACTGAAGTCTTTTTCATATCAAAAATGGCTATAGGACCATAGGTCGGGTGATTTAAAATCGCTTTTTCTTGTCCGTCTGCAAGGGATATTCCATCTGGCGTCCATATGACAACAGGCATTTCTTTTTGAGCCCAAGCAACAAACTTATCCGACATAGGCATCAGCTGAGAAACGACCATTATGGTAACGATTAGTGCGATTAAAAATGACCAGTAGAGAATATAAAGGACTCCCTTGCCGCCTGAAGCCTTCGCAGCATCCTGATAAACATCACGGGAAAAAATCGAGGTGATCGGTGCGAGGAAAAACGAGGCTGTTTTATTCATATTGGATCTCCATGATTTTGAGTTTGAGCTTTCCGGCCGGGACTTGAACCGAAAATTCTTCGCTTAAAGATTTTCCGAGGATCCCGCGGCCGATCGGCGAGGTCACCGAGATCTTTCCTTCGTCGAAATTCGCCTCGTCCTGGGACACGAGCGTGTAATCAAAGATATCACCGCTATCCAAATTCTTGACTTTGACTTTGGCCGTCAGATACGCCTTATCCTGGGCGATGTCTTCTTTATTGACGATCTTCGCGTTCGCGAGCCGCGCCTCAAGCTGGCCGATCCGGATCTCCAGCTGGTGTTTGGTCTCTTTGGCGGTTTCCCAGTCGGCATTCTCGCTGAGATCGCCGTGCGCCCGGGCCTTCTCAAGCTGATCCGCGACCTCGCGGCGTTTTTTGGTCTTCAGGAAATTCAATTCCTCGTAAAGCTTGTCATAACCCTGCTGCGTCAAGATCGCTTTTTCTGACATCATTCAAAAATCCTTTATGATTTGACTGTATAGGAACTATCGACCCTGCACGGTTCAAATCCCGCGCCTATGATACATCGGACAAGGTCGTCGGAACTTAAGCCCTCGGGGGCTCGCCCCCCCGCTTCCCGCATGACTTTTTCGTGAAGGTTCGTTCCCCCCATATCATCCGCCCCGAACGAGAGCGCCGCCTGAACGAACTTCAGGTCCGTCGCCGACCCGTGGGCCTTGATATGAGAGATATTATCCAGAAGAAGCCGGGAAATGGAAAGCACTTTCAGATCCAGAAAACCGCCGGTCTCCGGCATCCCCTGGAGCCGGTTATTCCCGGGATGATAAGAAAGCGGCACAAAAGCGTTGAACCCCTGGGTTTCATCCTGAAGTTCCCGGAGTTTTATAAGATGCGCGACGCGGTGTTCATCGTTTTCAATATGCCCATAAAGCATCGTGGCGTTCGTTTGAAGCCCGATCCCGTGCGCCATTCGGTGGATCTCAATCCATGCTTCACCGGATATTTTCTTTGGACAAATTTTAGACCGCACCTCGGGATCGAATATCTCGGCGCCGCCGCCCGGCATGCTATCGAGTCCAGCCTGTTTCAAAGAACGCAAAACTTCCTCCCAGGAGATCCCTGCTTGCCGGGCCATGGAATCGATCTCAGGTGCGCTGAAGGCCTTGATGAAAATTCCCGGCGCCGTCTTTTTGATCCGCTTCAGCATCTCCAGATAATAGTCGAGCCCGAGCTGCGGGTTATGGCCGCCCACCATATGAACTTCATTGATCTGATAACAAGCGGCGGCTTCCTTAACTTTTTGCTCAATATCATCCAAGGTGAGCGCGTAAGCATCTTCATCGCCGGCATCCCGGGAAAAAGCGCAAAAGTCGCAGCGGACGGAACAAATATTCGTGGGATTCAAGTGAAGGTTGACGGCATAAAAGGCCCGGCGGCCGTGCATCCGCTCCCGGACCGCGTGCGCCATCCGACCGATGGTGAGAATATCAGAACTTCGGAAAAGCCGGAGCCCATCTTCAGCAGAAAGACGCTCGTGACTTCGGATTTTTTTAACGATTTCCGTAAAAAGGCTGGGATCCTGGCTCACAAAACCTTCCCCACCTCGTAGGTGTGAGGGGGTTCACACCTGCGAGGTGTGAAGCGGTTATTCTTTTAAATTGCTTTTTGGCGCTTCTCTATCTCTTTAAAGAGTTCGTCCACCAGATGCGCTTCGTCGACCACGCGCTCCTGCTTGCCCGCGATATAGATCATGCCTTTTTTCTGTCCGCCGGTGATGGCAAAATCCGCTCCCTGCGCTTCTCCGGGGCCGTTCACGGCGCATCCCATCACGGCAATCGTTAGAGGACCTTTAAGGTTCATCGCACGCGCTTCCACTTCCTGGGCGAGTTTCGCGGTATCGATCTCGGAGCGTCCGCAGGTCGGACATGAGATCACCCGCACTCCCTGGCGGAGGTCTAACGATTCGAGGATCATCTTAGCGACTTTGACCTCTTCCACGGGATCTGCCGTGAGAGAGACGCGGATCGTGTCCCCAATCCCCTCCTGAAGAAGCGTCCCGACCCCGATCGCGTTATAGACACTGCCGCGGATGAGCGTTCCCGCTTCCGTAACGCCGAGGTGTAAAGGATAATCGAATTCCCTGCTCGCGAGACGGTAGGATTCGATCATGGAGGGGACATCGGTCGTCTTGAGCGAGATCACGATATCATGGAAATCCAGCGCTTCCAGGATCTTTACATGACGGCGCGCGCTTTCGACGAGCGCCTCGGGCGTGGGCCCGTACTTTTCCATCAGGTCTTTTTCAAGGGACCCGGAATTCACGCCGATCCGGATCGGAATATGATGGCGTTTGGCCTTTTCCACGACTTCGCCCACGCGGTCCTTGTCACCGATATTGCCGGGATTGAGGCGCAGCTTGTCCACGCCTTCATTGATCGCCATCAGGGCATAACGGTAATTGAAGTGGATGTCGGCCACGAGCGGGATCTTGATCTTCGCCTTGATCTTTCCGAGGACTCTAACGTCTTCTTCGCCGGGACACGCGACGCGCACGATCTCGCAGCCGGCCTCTTCTAGGCGACTGATCTGCTCTAGTGTCGCTTTCACATCCCGCGTCGGTACTTTGGTCATGGACTGGATGCGGATCGGCTGCCCATCCCCAAGCACCAGACCGCCGACCTTAACAGCACGCGTTTTTTTTCTGGAGATCTTATTTTGATTTTTCATAATCTTATTTTTCACATCATTTTTTATGTCATTCCCGCGAAAGCGGGAATCCAGGGGTGGATCCCCGATAAAAGCATTCGGGGATGACAAAATCCAAACTATGCTTTTGTCATTTTTTATGCAAAGCTTGCTTTTTCTTACCGGCTTCCGTCAAACACTGGGAAAGGTTCATGGCGCAGAACCCTTCCCCGCACATGGAACAATATTCCGCGTTCCGCGCCTCGCCCTCGGGGAGCGCTTCATCATGCGTTTTTCTTGCATGCTCCGGATCCAGACATAAAGCGTACTGTTTTTCCCAATCGAACGCGAAACGCGCTTTCGCGAGCGCGTCATCCCGGTCACGGGCTCCGGGCCGGTGGCGCGCGACATCCGCCGCGTGCGCCGCGATCTTGTAAGCGATTACGCCTTGTTTCACATCTTCCAGGTTCGGCAAACGCAAATGTTCGCAAGGAGTGACATAACAGAGCATGGCGGCCCCCGCTTGAGCGGCGATCGCCGCGCCGATCGCGGAAGTGATGTGATCGTAACCCGGCGCGATATCGGTCACAAGCGGCCCCAGCACATAAAAAGGCGCGCCGTGACAGACCTTGATCTGGCGTTCGATGTTCATGGGGATCTGGTCCATCGGCACGTGCCCCGGACCTTCCACCATCACCTGCACATCCTGCTCCCATGCCCGCAGAGTCAGGGTCCCAAGCGCGTCCAGCTCCGCGAATTGCGCGTTGTCGCTCGCGTCCGCGAGACAGCCCGGGCGCATCCCGTCTCCCAAACTGATCGTCACGTCGTATTTTTTACAGATCTCAAGAAGCCGGTCAAAATGGGCGTAGAGGAAATTCTGTTTTTGGTGGAATTGGCACCACCGCGCGAGGATCGCCCCACCGCGGCTCACGATCCCCGTCACCCGCCCCTCAACGAACGGTAAATGCTCCAGCAAAACGCCCGCATGGATCGTCATGAAATCCACACCCTGCCGCGCCTGATGCTCGATCACCTCGAACATGATCTCGGGTG
>CAZSFZ010000009.1:0-72268 GCA_964606385.1 uncultured bacterium | reverse complement strand
CCGCTTCGCGATCAGCACTTTATCGTGCGAAGACAGACTGATCCCCTCAGCTTGAGAGCCATCACGCAATGTTGTGTCGTAGAATACTATTTTTTTCATAATTTGAACCGCACCCCACCTACGAGGTGTGGTGGTAAAGCTTTTATTTTTTCCCGAGGCCGAATGCTTTGTGGATCGCCTGGGCGGCGAGCTTGCCTTTGTCGCCGGCCACGACGACCGAGATCTTGATCTCGGAAGTGGAGATCATTTCGATGTTGATCTTGTTTTTAGCCAGCGTCGAGAACATTTTGGACGCGATGCCGGAATGCGAACGCATCCCGATCCCGACGATCGAGACCTTCGCGACGTTCTCATCAGAGACCACGTCACCCACACCCAGCTTCTTGGCGTTCGCCTTCATAACCTTCATGGCCTTCGCCAGCTCGTTCTTGAAGACCGTGAACGAGATATCCGTGGAATTCGTCTGGGTCTTGTTCTGGATGATCATGTCCACGTTCACGTTCGCGTCCGCCAGGGTCTGGAACACCTTGGCGGCCACGCCCGGGCGGTCCGCGACGCGGAACAGGGTGATCTTGGCTTCATCTTCGGCTAACGCGACACCACTGACGACGACTTCTTCCATTTTCTTGTTCTCCTTTGTAATAAGAGTTCCTTTGATGTCTTTATGGGAATTGCAGACCCAGATCGGCATGTTGAATTTCTTGCCGACCTCGATCGAACGCGAGTGCATGACCTTCGCCCCGAGGGACGCGAGTTCCAGGATCTCGTCGTAGGTGGCGATGTCCATTTTTTGGGCGTCCGGGATCACGCGGGGATCGGCCGTATAGATGCCGTCCACGTCGGTGTAGATCTCGGCATGTTTTGCTTTCAAGGCCACCGCAAGCGCCACGGCCGTAAGATCCGAACCGCCGCGCCCAAGCGTTGTGATCTCGCCTTCCGGGGTCTGCCCCTGGAATCCGGCCACGATCACGATCTTGCCGTCGGCCAATGCCTGTTTGATGCGAACAGGGCTGATATTCTGGATGCGCGCTTTGCTGTGAAATTCATCCGTCATGATCCCGACCTGCGGGCCCGTGAAAGAGACCGCCTCGTGACCGAGCTTGTGGATCGCCATGGCCAGGAGCGCGATCGAGACCTGCTCGCCTGTAGCGAGCAGCATGTCCATCTCCCGCTCTTCGGGGTCCGGATTGATCTGTTTCGAAAGGTCGATCAGGTCGTCAGTCATATCGCCCATCGCGGAGACGACCACGACGACCTTGTTCCCCGCTTGCTTGGTTTTGATCACGCGCTGGGCGACGCGCAGGATCTTTTCCGCGTTGGCGACCGAAGAACCGCCGTATTTTTGAACAATCAGGGACATCTTTCCTCCTAAAATCAGGGCCACGGTCCACGATCCACGCACCACGCTTTTGCGTGGCCCTTGGCCCGTGGTACGTGGCCCGGCTTTATTTTGTTATAAAAAAAGGCATCAGTTCCGTGGTTTTGGTGAATTTCAATTCCGAAGTCTTCGCCGCGATCTCGGAGAACCGCTCGATCTCGTCGGCCATGATGTTCTTGCCGGTCACCGCGAACGGGACGCTGTCGCGGACGATCTCCTTCATCTTCCAGAGCGTCGCGTGCCCCGGCGTCACGAGCAGGCGCGATTCCTTGGAGCGCTCCAGGTATTTCCGGATCTTGGAAAGCACGAAGAAATCGATCCCTTCGATCGCCGAGATCTTGCCTTTCACTTCGCCGGCCCGCGACGCTTCCTCCGGCGTGTGAAGGTAGAGACACACAAAATCCTTTTCTTCCAACGCGTCGATCGCCACTTTGGAGATCTTGTCGTAAAAAGCGGAAGGTTCTTCGCCCTCCTCCTTGACCTCCATGACCGTGAGCCCCGCCACGCGGCCGAGCCCTCTGGCGTATTCACGGGCCGCGACCATCGCCCCGCCCGGGATGTCGAAACATTCGCGGAACGTTTTGAGCGCCGGTTTCTTCCCCTGGCCCCAAAGCCAGATCATGTTCGCCGGGTTCTCTCCGAGGTCCACGCGCACCTGGTTGATCTCATGGTCCTGCAGGAGAAGCCGCGCGTCGTACATCAGTTTGCGCATCAGCTCCTCGCCCGGGCCTTTCGGCAGGACATCCTCGATCTTTTCGCCGATCACACTCTCCGGCGGATTGGTTTTCGCGGAAAGCGCCTCGTATCCGTTCGCGTCCTTGATCACCGCGATGTGGCGGTGCCCGGAACCCGAAAAGAAACGCACGAAATCGCTCGCGACTTTTTTATTCAGAAAATTGATGAGCGCCTTCGCTTCCTTGGTCGTCAGACTGCCGGCCGTCGGATCGGCCAGCGCGCCCGCCGCTTCCGTGATGAAATTCATGCAGAAAGCGACTTCCTTGTCATCCAGCGTCAATTCCTTGTCAGCCGCCTCAAGCGGCCCGCGGCCCGTGTAAAGTTTCGAGGCGTCGTAGCCCAGGACATTGAACAGGCTCACGTCCGCGGAAAGCGGCGCGCGATCCGATACCAGCTTCGCCATGCCTACTTTGCCGTTCTTCGCGAAAAAATTCAGGTTCGGCACCTTGGCCGCTTCCAAGGGGGTTTTCCCGCCGAGTTCTTCGGTCGGATGATCCGCTGCGCCCGCGAGCACCACAACGATCGACTTCATCGGATCACCTCCTTGACGGCATTCAACGTGGATTTGACCTTATACACGGGATCATCAAAACTAAGCGCGAAATCGGGGTCCTTCAACCCGGCTCCCGTCAGCGTGATCACGACGCGGGACCCTTCCTTGAAAAATCCTTTTTGCGCAAGTTTGATCACACCGGCCACCGGCGCGGCACAGGCCGGTTCGGCGAACACGCCTTCACGCTCCGCGATGAAACGGTAAGCCTTCGTGATCTCCTCGTCCGTCACCATGTCGATCAAACCGCCCGATTCGTCACGCGCGGCCACGGCGCCCTGCCAGCTCGCCGGGTTCCCGATGCGGATCGCGGTCGCGATCGTCTCCGGTTTTTCCACCGGGTGGCCCAGCACGATCGGCGCCGAACCCGCGGCCTGGAAACCGAGCATCTTGGGAAGCGTTTCGGATTTCCCCGCTTTTTTATATTCCTTGTAGCCTTTCCAGTACGCCGTGATATTGCCGGCGTTCCCGACCGGGATCGCGTGGTATTCCGGTGCGTCCCCGAGGTCATCCACGATCTCGAACGCCGCGGTCTTCTGTCCTTCGATGCGGTACGGGTTGATGGAATTCACGAGCGTGATCTTGCCCTCCGCCGTGATCTCCTTCACAAGCTCAAGCGCCTTGTCAAAATTCCCTTCGATCATGATCACTTTCGCGCCGTAGCGGTACGCCTGCAAAAGTTTCCCTTTCGCGATCTTCCCTTCCGGGATAAGCACGTAGCATTTTAAACCGCACCGGCACGCGTACGCCGCGGCGGAAGCGGAGGTGTTGCCGGTCGAGGCGCACATCACCGCCTTCGAACCCGCTTCCACGGCTTTGGAGATTGCCATGGTCATGCCGCGGTCCTTGAAAGAACCGGTCGGGTTCAGGCCTTCGAACTTGTAGTAGATGCGGACATTCTTCAGCCCAAGCTCGGCGGGCAGCGCTTCCGCAAGGATGAGCGGCGTGTTGCCCTCGTTCAGCGAAACGATCGGCGTTTTGTCCGTGACCGGAAGGTATTCCTGGTAACGCTCAATGATCCCGATCTTTTTGACCGCGTATTTGCCCATAGGATTACGCCCCCTCGATCCGGATGACCTGGGTCTTCTTCTTGATGCAGGACATACGATCGATCTCACGGATCGCGGCCCTCAGGTCTTTTTCATGCGTGTCGTGCGTGAGAAGGATGAGAGGCACCACGCGGCCGGCGCTGCGTTCGCGCTGCATGACATCCGAAATACTGATCTTATATTTCCCGAGCACTTTCGAGATCGCCGCGAGCACACTCGGCCGGTCGATCACGTAAAAACGCAGGTAATAGCGCGAAAGGATCGAAAAAATGCTTTTCACGGGGATCGTCTTCCCGAGCGCACGCACCACGAACTTATCCTCCACCGGCCCGAAGGACGGCGATTTGGCGATATCCACCAGGTCCGCCACGACGGCGCTCGCGGTCGGATGCGGCCCCGCGCCGCGGCCGTAAAAGAGCACGTCGCCCACCTCATCGCCGCGCATCAGGATCGCGTTGAACGATCCGTTCACGTTCGCGAGGATATGCGAATTCGGCAGGAGTGTCGGCTGAACGCGCGCCTCCATCCCTTCGCCGGACCGCTTGGCGATCGCGAGCAGTTTGATCGTGTATCCGAATTCCTTGGCGAAAGCGATATCGTCGCTGGAGATCTCGGTGATCCCTTCGCAATAGATGTCCTTGAACTTCACTTTGCCGCCGAACGCGAAGCGCGCGAGGATGGCGAGCTTGTGCGCGGCGTCATGCCCGCTCACGTCGAGGAACGGGTTCGCCTCGGCAAACCCCAACTTTTGCGCGCCGGCCAGTGCCTCCGCGAAATTCATGCCCCTAGCCGTCATCTGGGTCAGGATGTAGTTCGTCGTGCCGTTGATGATGGCGTGGATCGAGTCGATGCGATTGGCAGCAAGGCCTTCCCGGAGCGCCTTGATGCACGGGATCCCGCCGCCCACGCTCGCCTCAAAACAGAGCCACCGTTTCATCTTGTGCGCGAGTTCGAATATCTCGTCGCCGTGCTCGGCCAAAAGCGCCTTGTTCGCCGTCACGACATGCTTACCGTTCTTCAGGGCTTCTTTGATGAGCTGACGGGCGACCGTTGTTCCTCCGATGAGTTCCACGACCACATCGATGGATGGATCTCGCACGACGGCGAAAGCGTCCTTGGTCAGGATACTCTTGGGCGGGCGGACCTTTTTATTCCGCTCGGGATATTTTTCCGCGATGCGAGCGAGCTCGAAAGTCACCCCTAATTGACGGGCAAAAAGAGCCTTCTTGGCCGCCAGAATCTCATAGAGCCCGGTGCCGATCTGTCCCAATCCGAGAAGTCCGATCCTTATCTTTTTCATTTTTCGTCCGTAAATGTCCTAAGTTCAGTGATGACAAAACCTTAAGTAAGTTCGCGTAGTATAACTTACCAATCAAGGAAAATCAAACAGCCCTTGCTTGAAAAACCGGGGAACGGGTCATGGAAAACGGCAAACGAATCGTTCCCCGCTTGACCTTCTCCGCTCAGCGGGAAATGGTATTTTGCATTTCCAATGAGGTTTACTTTAAGTCCGGTTTATGTATACTATTCCCGCTTGCTCTCCTACATCATTCAAAAAAGGGGCTTCGAAATGAAAATAAAAATTCTCCTCTCCCTTGTCCTCGTCGCTGCCGTCGCCAATCTCGGAATGGCCCGCAAACCGGACCAGTACGATCAAGACGCGCGCGCGCAAGAAAATGCCCAAAGAGCCATGGAAAAAGAAGCCCAGGCCCAGGAAAAACATCAACCCGCGAAGAATTTCGCGACGGGCGTCAAGGAAATGACCTATGACAATGTCCGCGACACCTTGGCCGATACCGGGCACGGCACCGTAAGCGAAAAACCGGTGGTCGGGACCTTGGACGGAACGCAGCAGGCCGGAGAAAAAGTCGTCGACAACACGATCAAAGGCGTTAAGAAGGTCGCCTCCCTCGGTTACGCCAAGAATGACGACTACGAGATCGAACAGGCCGAAGACAAGTCCGGCGACGCCGCCAAGATCAAACTCTTCAAGTTTTAATAAATTTTTTTCATAAAAGCCGGACATTCCTGGGATGTCCGGCTTTTTTTATAATCCCCTCCAGCCTTCGGGCCTCAGCCAGAGCTTCCCTTCGAGACCGGCCTTGAGCACCTTCAAAAGCTCCGGTTTGTCTTTCGGGAGCGTTCCTTCAAGCGGCAGGTAATTCGAAGCGTGGTTTGACCGGAAAATAGTATGTTCCAGCTCAAGCCCTTGCAGGATATCGTGGGCTTCTTGTAACAGCTCCTGACTGTTGAGTTCCACAAATTCCCCTCGGCCCACTTCCTCTGCCAGCGGCGTCCCCGGAATGACCATGAGCGACAGAAACGAAAGATAACGCGGCTTCATCCGGTTCAAAGCTTCGATCGTCCCCCGCACATGTTCCCCCGAATCTTTTTTTCCTCCTAAACCCAAAAGGACAATGACGGAGGACCGGATGCCGGCCTTTTCCGCGCGACGCACGGCTTCTACCATATCTTCCACGCTGGAAGTTTTGCCGCAATGGTCAAGGACCTTCTGGCTCCCGCTCTCAAGCCCCATATAGATCAGGCTCAGTTTATGGCGGTATAGTTCCGCGAGATCTTCATCGGATTTCCGCTTGAAATTGGAACCATTCGCGTATGCGGAGACGCGGGACAATTTCGGAAAAGCCTGTTGGAGCTTTTTAAGGATCGGGACCAGTTTTTCATTCGCGAGGACCAGCGCGTCGCCATCCATCAGGAATACGCGCCGGGTCTGGGGATACCGTTTGGCGAACCGGTCCATGTCCGCAAAAACTTCTTGGGGATCTTTTGCGCGGAAGGGTTTGGTCTTATACGCGCCGCAAAAGGTGCAGTGATCCGCCGAACATCCGAGGGTGACCTGAAGGAGGAAACTCTCCGCTTCCGACGGCGGCCGTATCACAGGAGCTACGATAGGCATAAAATTTTTTCTTTATGTAAAGGTTGCGCGTAAGCCCCGAAGGCCGCGGGGATTTTCGATAAAGCCTCTCAAAATAAATGCTAGGCCGGAAGCCTGAACAGGATCCAGAGAACGCCTGCGATGGCAGCAATAAAAAGGATCAACAAAAGACCTTTAAAAATGCGGAGGATCCAACGGCCAATGTACAGGACAATGAAAACCGCAAGTGAGATCTTGAGGTGGTATCGCGTCAGGTCCGGGAATTTGCTTTCCAAAAAGATGAAGAGTAAAAGGGCCGTGACGAAAAATCCGCACAGCAGGAGAACTTCCCGCGTCATAACCTTTTTAAGGTTCATCCCAAACCCTTTGCGAAAAGGTCAAAGATTAAACTGCAGGTCGTAGAGTTTTTTATACATGCCGCCGAGGCGCAGGAGGAACTCGTTCGTTCCCTGCTGGACGATCTTGCCTTTGTCCATCACAAGGATGCGGTCGGCTTTTTGGATGGTAGAAAGACGGTGAGCGATCACGAAAACCGTACGCTCCTTCATAAGGTTCTCCAAGGCGTTCTGGACCTCTTTTTCGCTTTGGGTATCCAGATGCGAGGTCGCCTCATCAAGGATCAGGATCGGCGGGTCCTTTAAAAGCGCGCGGGCGATCGCGATACGCTGGCGCTCGCCGCCCGAAAGCTTGAGTCCCCGGTCCCCGAGCGGCGTTTCATAGCCTTGCGGCAGGGCTTCGATAAAATGAGAGGCATAGGCGATCTCGGCGGCACGCTTGATGTCATCGAGGCTTGCCTCCGGACGGCCATAAGCGATGTTCTCCCGGATCGTGCTGTTAAACAGCACGGTCTCCTGGGAAACGATCCCGATCAGGCTTCTGAGGGAGTGCAGCGTGAGATCCCGGATATCCTTGCCGTTGATCTTGATCACACCTTCCACGGGGTCATAAAACCGGAGGAGCAGGCTCACGAGCGTCGTTTTTCCCGAGCCGCTGGCTCCCACGAAGGCGACCACCTCATTGTGCTTGGCCTTGATCTCGATATTTCTGAGCACCCATTTATCAAGTTCATAATAGAACCCCACGTGCTCAAAGCTGATCTCGCGGACCGGTTCGTGATAAACAAGGGCATCCGGTTTGTTATGGATCGTGGGTTTGGCGTCCAGGATCTCGAAAATACGCTGCCCCGAAGCGATCGACTGCTGGATCGTGCTATTCACTTTACTCAGCTTTTTGAGAGGCTCATAACAAATGTAGAGAGAGATAAAAAAAGCGGCAAAACGCTCCGGCGAAAGGTACTGCATCCCGTACCACACGGCAAACCCCGCGCCGACCGCGCCGATCAACTCGATCAAGGGGCGCTGGATGATCGTGACCTTGATCGTTTTTCTGAAGTAATTGAACACGGCGAAATTGATCTCTTCAAAACGCCGGATCTCGCGTTCTTCGCTGGTAAAGGCCTTGACGATATGGGCCCCGGACAAGGTCTCCCCGATAAAGGAGGTGATGTCGCCGACCCGCGCCTGCATCTTTTTTGTCAATTTCCGGAGCTGTTTCCCCAAAAGCACGATCGGGATGGCCACGAGCGGAAAGACGAATATCGCGATGATCGCGAATTTCCCGCCCCAGATAAAAATAAACGGGATGTTGAAGAGAATGACGAGCGGTTGTTTGATGAGGTCCGTGATCACATCCGTGATCGCGCCCTGGATCTGGCTCACGTCGTTGGTGATACGGCTTAAAAAATCTCCCGTGCGGCCCTTCGAGTAAAAATCATGAGAGAGATAGACCAGATGACGGTAGAGATCGTCCCGGACCTGGCGGATCGCAAGGATCCCCACGTTGGCCATGTTATAGTTTGAAATGTAATCGAAAAAACCGCGCAAGGCAAAAACCCCGATCAGAATGCCCGGGATCCAGATCATGGGCAACGCGACCGAGGTCAGCTGCGGAAAATATTTGGAGATGTAAGGAACATTGTCCACAACCACCTGGTTCTTTTGAAAGAACCCTTTGGTGATGACGTAGAGCGCGACCGAGACCAGCGCGTTCGCCATTGAAAAAGCGAGCATGCACAGGAAGGCGACGGCAAGGCGCCAGCGGTACGGTTTCACATAACCCAGTAGTCGTTTATAGATGTCCATAATCCTCCCGGATCGGGGAACAGTAAATGGGGAACGGGAAACGATGACGTTCGACGTTCTCCGTTTCCCGGGCCCTTGGAAAGCAAGGGCCCACACTGTAACATATCCGTTGACACTGCTCAAGGTTATGATTTAAGCTCCTTGAGCGTTATTTTTCTTCCCGATAACTATTGTGATATGAAGGATTTCGGATGCAAAAACCCCTGAAAGTCGGCGTCGTCGGCGTGGGTCACCTCGGCAAAGAACATGCCCGGATCTATCGTGACCTCCCCGAGGCCGAACTGGTCGGGATCTCGGACCAGGACCCCGCCAAGGCGGATAAAGCCAAGGAACTCGGGACTGCCTATTATGCCGACCCCAAGGACCTGATCGGTAAAGTGGAAGCCGTCAGTATCGCCACCCCGACCTCGACCCATTACGCCGTCGCCAAAGAGTTCCTCAAGGCCGGCATCCACACCCTGATCGAAAAACCGATCACGCTGAACCTGAAAGAAGCAGACGAACTTCTCGAACTTGCCCGACAAAAGAATTTATCCCTTCAGGTCGGACATATTGAGCGGCACAATCCCGGTTTCAAACGCGTCCGTGAGATCGCGAAAAACATCCGTTTTCTCGAGATCCACCGCCTCGGGCCTTTCACGGGACGGATCAACGATTGCGGCGTGGTGCTGGACCTCATGATCCATGACTTGGATATCGTGATGGGGCTGGTCGATTCCCCTGTCGCAGGCTTCGATGCGCTCGGTGTGAATGTCCTCACGCCTTTCGAGGACATCGCAAATGTACGCCTCAAGTTCAAGAACGGCGCCGTCGCCAACATTACCGCCTCACGCCTGACCTTCGAAAAACAGCGAAAGATCCGCATCTTCCAGGAAGACGCCTACATCTCACTCGATTACGGCGCCCAGACCGGCAAGATCATCCGCAAGACCGGGAACGAGGTCCATCAGGAGGAAGTCTCCATCGAAAAGGCCGAACCTCTGAAAGAAGAGTTGCGATTCTTCTTGAACGGGATCAGCACCGGAAAAAGCATCGGAAAGCCCGATACGGCAGCCCGGGATGCCCTCGCGATCGCTCTCGAGATCGCGCGCAAGATCCAGGCCGAACACCCCAAACCGAGCGATTCTCATTAAAATGAGATCGAACCTGGCTTTCCTAAACGGCTTTTGATGAATTCATAACCTCTATGGCCAAAATCCGAAATCCTAAATCCGAAACTCGAAACAAATTCGAATTACCAAAATTTAAAACGCTTGAGACATTAAGAAATTCGGGTTTAAATTTTGTTTCGGATTTCGCGCTTCGTATTTCGAATTTAAATACAACCGCCGAATTCTATGTCTAAAAAGATATTCCTCGTCGCTTGTGAAGCCTCGGGCGATCTCCACGGCGCTCATCTGATCTCGGAGATCCAAAAGCTCGTGCCGGATACGGTTTTTTGCGGCGTGGGCGGCGCAAAAATGCAGGCGGCAGGCATGCAGGTCTTTAACGACATGACAAAGATCTCCGCGCTCGGCCTGGGGGATGTCCTCCGGAACTATTTCAAGTACCTGAAGATCTTCAACGAAACGCTTGCGAATATCCGGGATGAGAAGCCGGATGCCGTGGTCCTGATCGATTCTCCGGCTTTCAATCTCCGGCTTGCCAAAAAGCTCCCCGCAAATGCTCCGGTGCTTTATTACATCTCGCCGCAACTCTGGGCCTGGGGCAAGCGCCGGATCCATATTGTGAAGAAACATATCCGTGAGATGCTTGTGATCCTTCCCTTCGAGAAAGATTTTTATGAAAAGGAGGGTGTGGCCGTCAAATTTGTGGGGCATCCCCTGCTGGATGCGATCCCGGTCCTTCCGGAAGCGGCAGTGCTACGCGCCAGGATCGGCATCGCCCCGGGGCAAAAAGCGATCGGCCTTTTTTCAGGCTCGAGAGAAAAAGAGGTGAAAAGGATCCTCCCCGTCATGCTCCAGGCGGCCGCTTTGCTGAAAAAAGATATTCCGGAAGCGTCTTTTTTTATTTCCAGGTCGCTGAACGTCCGGCCGGAAGTCTATGACGCACTACTCCACGGATCAGACCTTGAAGTTCAATGTCCTTCGGTTCCCTTCTACGAACTCGTCAAATCGATGGATTTCGCGTATGTGGCTTCCGGCACCGCCACGCTTGAGACGGCGCTCCTCGGAACGCCGTTCTTTCTGCTCTATAAAGCAAGCTGGTCGACGTACTTCCTCGGAAAACGCCTGATCAAAGTTCCCTACCTCGGGCTTGTGAACCTTCTTGCCGATACCCGCGTGATCCCGGAGTTCATCCAGCAGGACGCCCATTCCGAAACGCTCGCCCACGAAGCGAAAGTGTTCCTCCAAAGCCCGGAATTACAGAAGAAAATGAAAGAAGAGTTCCGTCAAGTGCGGGAAAAACTCGGGGAAAAAGGCGCGAGCACGCGCGCCGCGAAAGAAGTGCTCGCTTTTCTTACTCGTTAGAAATTCGGTTTATTCTCGGCGAGTTCCCAGGGAAATTCGGGCTTAAGGATCGGCTGATAATTCGCGGGATAAGGGATCGGAAAAGTCACCAGCTCATACACGCCCACCAAAGCACGTCCCACCATGTAGAAAGCGCCGCGGCCCGCTCCGGCGATCCAACTCGGCGGCAGGGTGTCTTTCCGGACCTCTTTGGCAAGTTCGTTGGAGATCTCAAAAGGAGAGAGCGCGATATTGAGGAACCCGCGCTGGGCTTTACGCATAAACGTCCCGTTATTTTGAATGTCCGCTTCCGGTGCCACCTCCCCGGCCATCAAAGGACAAACGAAGGCGAACAAAACAAAAAAAGTGGTGAATATCTTAGCGATTCTCTGCATGGCGGGGATAATCTAGCATCGAACCCGGGGGATGACCAGCGCAAATTCAGAGGGATCCTTTTGAGTCGGCCTCAAGAGGGACCACGCTAACCCGGATAAGGCCGTGCCGGGGGTTCGCGATCTCCTTGAAAGAGCTTTTAGTCAGGTCCACCAGGCGTTTGAGTTTTTTCGAAGGCCCGCGGTCATTCACGGTGCAGATCACGGAACGCCCGTTCTCCAGATTGGTCACCCGGACCCGGGTCCCGAACGGCAATCCCCACGCGGCGCAGGTCTTTTTCGAGTGATCAAAAACAGCGCCGCTCGCTGTTCTCTTTTTGACGCCGCGATCGGACCGGCTGTACCAGGACGCGGTCCCGTAAAAAACGGCCCCGGGAACCATCACATCCCCTGCCGTTGAAAACAGTGAGAAAGCCGACGGAGAGGTCCCGGGACTCAACGCGAGATCCTGGGAAAAAGAAACGGGCTGCGCGTACACGAACGGCAGGGTCATGAAGATGAAAGCGGCAAGAAACCTTCTCACAGCATCCGTCACGAGAGCCTACCTCCCGGCAACCCAACTTCCCTCGCTTGAAGATTCTCACAGGCTCAAGCGTTCGGGATTGTGGTTTTGCCCGCGGGACATTTCCGCGGGTCCGCCGCGCCATGCGGCGGACGTCACCTGATCTCTCAGGTTTTGCCCTTATTTAAAAACTAACACGCCAGATCCGGATTGGCAAATGAACGCGGCGAAAGAAGCGGCCGGAACGAGGAGAGGGAATTATTCGAAGTAACAGACGACTTTTTGGGAGAGGATGTCCGCCGCGATCTTGAGATGCTCTTTTTTGACGTCGCAGACCTTGATCACGTGCTTGTACTTCTTGTATTCCGGCGCGAGTTTCCGGAGCGTTTTGGGGGCCGCGTCAAAAAATTTCTGATTCATGAAAGTCCCGGCGTCATCGGGGAAAAGCGCCACGTAAAAGATCCCCGTCTCCACGAGGTCCTGGAAAAAGTGCGTCCCGAAAGAGATCTCGGGGGACGCATTCTCCGACACAAACGCGATCTCCCCCAGGATAGTGATATGGTTGATCTCGGCGAATGAAACCGGCACCCCAAGCGACGGGGTCGTCGTCCCCCACCGGCCGGGCCCGAGGAGCATCACGGCCATGCGGTCCCGGCTTCCGATCATGCGGTTGAGCTCTCCCACCGCGCGCGCGACATCATACCGGTCGGATTGCGTCTCGAGCGCGCAATAGGCTTGGGGATCCACGTAGATGATCTTGTCGATCGCCTGCAGGATGTTCCCGCCCAGAAAATTCCCTTTCGCCTGGAAAAGGATCTTGTCCTTCGCGATCGTTTTAGGGATCTTCACGCGATGGCCCAGGCCCTTGGTCTGCATCGGACGGCACTGGAGCAGGTTCACCTGGAAAGCGCCGTTCTTCTTGAAATTCACCGTGAACTCGATATCCACGGGATACCCGTAGGCCGTTTCCAGCGATTTCAGGATCTTCTGCATGATCCCGGAAAATTCCGTCTTTGAGAGAAGCTCGTCGAACGTGATGATCCAGGGTTCCTCCTCCGAACCCATTTCTTTTAACTTTTCCGCGACCTCATGGTCCTTGATCGCCAAAAGCTCCAGCGGCATTTCCATTTTTTCCTTCAGCAGCTTCCTGAAAGAGACCGTCTGCAGCGCGTTTTCTTTGATGTTGAGCACGTCGACTTCATGCTGGGAGAACCGCTGGGTCGCCGCCATCCCGGCGTAAGCCTTGAGAAGCGGTTCATCCAGCGCCACAACACGCGGGTAATCCCCTTCCACGCGGTTCACCGCGCGGGTGCCAAGCCCCAACACAAGGCGCAACATGCCCGCCTTGGGGTCCAAACCATTTTTCCAGACGAAAACATTCTGCGAGATCCCGACGCCGGCCGCGTCCGGAAAAAAATAATCCTGGTGATAGGCGCCCGAAACGCGCTGCACCAGAAGCGCCATCTGCTCGTCCATCTGGTCGAGGCCGCGCTGCCGGCGGTAGGCCAGGGCATCCGGGTTCATGGTAGACGCGTAGATCCTTCTCACCGCCTCAACGAACTTCACGAACCGCTCGTCGGGCGTGCCCTGATTCACAAGAAAAACACTTTCATACTTTCCCGCGAACGCGTTCCCGTAACTATCCTCGAGAAGGCTGCTCGAACGGACGATGATCGGCGATTGCCCGAAATATTCGATCATCTGCTGGAACTGGTCCTTGATCTCTTCCGGGAACACGCCGCGCGCCAGCTCATCGTGGAGTTTTCCGGCGACATCAAAATAACCTTCAGGGGTCCGCTGGGCCATATGGTCTTTCCACAGGCCGTTCTCCACGATATACGTGTAAAAAACATCAGACCCGATATAAAAGGAATCGTGCGGTTCAAAAAGTTTTTCGGCCTCGAGGGATTTCTCCTTTGATAAAATGCTCCGGGCGATCAGCATCCCGACCGATTTGCCGCCGATGAACCCGGTCCCGATCATCCTTGATTTGATCGTGAGCAGGTCATCCAGCTCAAGGTTTGCCTTGGCCAACCCCAGCATTTTTTCATCGCGGGCCAGGACAATCCGGCATAGCTGGTCCATCATCTGTTCCTTAACCTCGCGGGAGGCCTTCTTCTGCCCCGCCAGGTCTTCGGCCTTCATGAAAAGCTGGTCCCAGTAATCCAGGTTTCGTTTGGCGCTCTTGGCGCCTTTCTTGAAGATCTCCGAAAAAACCTTCGCCGTGTCGGCGCTGTTGGCGATGGGAACGAATTTGTCCTTCTGACGGACATGCGGCAGGAACATCGTCGGGGAATACCGGTTCCAGACCTTGAGGAAATGGACGTAACAATCGCCGTGATAGTAATAGAGATCGATCAAAAGCTGGGTCGTGTCGCGGATGCGCGCGACGGTCTTGAACGAATGCCGGCTCCGCAAGAGCGCGAAATAGGCGATCGTGTTGAGTTCATAAAGGTACGGGCAGGTGATCTTGAAGAAATTCCCGATCATGAGGTCATTGGCCCAGGCCGAGAGAAGGTCGGAGAGGCAGTCGAACACATAAAAAACGCCTTCGCCTTCTTTTTTCGCGATGCTGTGGATCTCCGCGGAAAAAGGTTCGAATCCGATATGCGGGTCGAGCTTGTAGACCTTGATATTGGGATTCTCTTTAAGAAGAGGTTCGTGATTGGCGAAGCGGATGTAGACAAGCCGGCGTTTTTCTTCGAGGGCTTTTTGCACGAAAGGCGTGACGAATTCCACGTAATGATGGATGGCATCGACCTGCCAGACGACGTTATCGCCGAGGCGGAGCCCCGTCGTGACCTTATCGAGACCTCTCACTCCTGAACTGATCAAAGTACTTTCCTTTTATGTTGATACAACCGCAGCAAATTATTTGCTATTCATCCCCTGATAATCCTGGATCGACCGCACATCCAGGTCATCGTCCTTGACAGCCTGAAGTCCCCGGATCGCGGCGCGCGCGGCGCTCAAGGTCGTGATGCAGGGAATATTGAAAGAGACCGCGAGTGAACGGATCTTGCCCTCGTCCAGCATGGGGCCCTTGCCGCTCGGCGTGTTGATAATGAGATCCATCTTCTTGGTTTTGACCCAGTCCCCGATGTGGGGGCTTCCCTCGGTGATCTTCAGGATCTCCTGGACGGGAACCCGGTAATCCCTCAGGACCTGCGCGGTGCCTTTGGTCGAAACGACCTTGAAACCAAGCCGGTGGAAATCCCTCGCGACCTCGGCGATCTTCGGTTTGTCGGTATCCTTGACGCTGATAA
The DNA here is from genome assembly GCA_964606385.1 of uncultured bacterium. Taxonomy (GTDB): domain Bacteria; phylum Omnitrophota; class Omnitrophia; order Omnitrophales; family Aquincolibacteriaceae; genus Aquincolibacterium. The sequence continues at coordinate 56,909 of CAZSFZ010000009.1, read as the reverse complement.
AAACCGTGCCTTTGCGCGGGATATGGGACATCGCCGCATCCTGCGATTTATAGAAAGCCTTCCCGAAATCCTTATCGATCCCCATCACTTCCCCGGTGGATTTCATTTCGGGGGACAGGATGATGTCCACGCCCGGAAATTTCACGAACGGGAACACGGATTCTTTCACCGCGACGTGTTTCGGGATGATCTCTTCGGTGAATTTGAGATCTTTTAAGGTTTTCCCGACCATGAGCTGGGCCGCGAGCTTCGCGAGCGGCACCCCGATCGTTTTGCTCACGAAAGGCACGGTCCGGGAAGCGCGCGGATTCACCTCCAGGCAATAGACCTGGTCCTTCTGGATCGCGTACTGGACGTTCATGAGGCCCACGACATGCAGTTCCTTGGCGATCTGTTTGGTCTTTTGGACGATCTCTTCGACGATCTCACGAGAAACAGAAAAGGGAGGGATCACGGACGCGCTGTCGCCCGAATGGATGCCGGCCTCTTCAATATGTTCCATCACCGAGCCCACAACGGCTGTCTTCCCGTCCGAAATAAGGTCCACGTCCATTTCGGTCGCATCCTCAAGGAATTTATCGATCAGAATAGGCTGGTCATCGCTCGCCTCGACAGCGGTCTTCATGTATTTCTTGAGCGAGGTCTGGTCATAGACGATCTCCATCGCGCGCCCGCCGAGCACGTAGGACGGCCGGATCACCACGGGATAGCCGATCTCTTTAGCGATCTGCTGGGCTTCTTCGAGGCTGGTCGCGATCCCATTCGCGGGCTGACGGAGACCGATCTTTTTAAGGAGCTTCTTGAACCGGTCCCGGTCTTCCGCGCGATCGATCGCGTCCACAGAAGTGCCGAGGATCCTGACGCCGTTCGCCAGAAGGGATTTCGCAAGGTTAAGAGGGGTCTGCCCGCCCAACTGCAGGATCACTCCGACCGGTTTTTCATTCTCATAGATATTGAGCACGTCTTCCAGCGTGAGCGGCTCGAAGAAAAGCTTGTCGGACGTGTCGTAATCGGTTGAGACCGTTTCGGGGTTCGAGTTGACCATGATGGTCTCATAACCCATTTTTTTGAGCGCGAACACCGCGTGCACGCAGCAGTAATCGAACTCGATCCCCTGTCCGATCCGGTTCGGCCCGCCGCCCAGGATCATGACCTTCTTTTTGCGGCTGGGGTTCGCTTCGTCTTCATCCTCATAGGTCGAATAAAAATAAGGGGTATAGGCCTTGAATTCGGCGGCGCAGGTATCCACCAGTTTGTAAACCGGTTTGATCCCGATTTTTTTCCGGAGCTTTCTTACCTCGGGCTGTCGCATGCCCCAGAAGAAGGCGAGCTGGACATCCGAAAATCCGTACTGCTTGGCCTTGCGGAGCAGGGACTTCCGCTCCTTTTCGTCCCCCCGCGCGTCCAGAAGCTCTTTTTCGAGATCGATGATCTGCTTGAGCTGGGCGAGAAACCAGGGATCAACGCCTGTCTGTTTGTAGATCTCCTCCAGGGTGAACCCCGCGAGGAACGCGTATTTCAGATAGAAGACCCGTCCGTCGCGCGGGATCTTGACATGTTCGAAGATCTTTTTGCGGAGCTCCCCATCATTCGGGGCCTGATGCAGGAATTTCACGTACGCCGCGCGAGTCTTAAGCTCAAGGTCGAAAACCTTATCTTTGCCGTCCCCGCCGAAACCGAACCGCTTGGTCTCGAGCGAACGCAGGCCTTTCTGGAAAGATTCCTTAAAAGTGCGGCCGATCGACATCACCTCCCCCACGGATTTCATCTGGGTGGTCAGACGGTCATCCACCCCTTCGAATTTCTCAAAAGCAAAACGCGGGATCTTGACCACGCAATAGTCGATCGAGGGTTCGAAGGAGGCGGGCGTGTACTTCGTGATATCGTTCGGGATCTCATCAAGCGTGAGGCCGACCGCGAGTTTGGCCGCGAATTTCGCGATGGGAAATCCCGTGGCTTTGGATGCCAGGGCCGAAGACCGGGAAACGCGCGGGTTCATTTCAATGATGACCATGCGCCCGTTTTTGGGATCGACCGCGAACTGGACGTTCGAACCGCCGGTCTCGATCCCGATCTCGGACATAACCTTGCGGGCGGCGTCGCGCATCCGCTGGTATTCCCGGTCCGTCAGGGTCTGTGCGGGCGCCACGGTAATGGAATCACCCGTATGGATCCCCATCGGGTCCAGGTTCTCGATCGAGCAGATCACAACGAAATTATCATTCTTGTCCCGCATGACCTCGAGCTCGTATTCCTTCCACCCGACGATCGATTCCTCGATCAGGATCTCGTGGACCCGGCTGTAGTCGAGTCCTGTACGGGCCGTAGCCCGGAGCTCCTCGACATTATGGCAAACACCGCTTCCGGAACCGCCGAGCGTGAAACTCGCGCGGACGATCACCGGATAACCGATCTTTTCGGCGACCTTTTCGGCCTCCTCCAGCGAATACGCGAAATCGCTTTTGGGAAGGTCCAGGCCGATCTTCTGCATCGCGCGCTTGAATTCTTCCCGGTTCTCGGCTTTTTTGATCGCTTCGTATTTCGCGCCGATCATCTCAACGTTATGACGTTTGAACACACCTGCCTCAAAGGCCTCGACCGCGAGGTTCAGCCCCGTTTGTCCACCCATGGTCGGCAGGACCGCGTCGGGCTTTTCCTTCATGATGACCTTCTCGAGGAATTCCACGGTCAGCGGCTCGATATAGGTCGCGTCCGCGAGCTCCGGATCGGTCATGATCGTCGCGGGGTTGGAATTGATCAGGACGACCTTATAGCCCTCCTCTTTCAGGGCTTTCACAGCCTGGGCGCCGGAATAATCGAATTCGCAGGCCTGACCGATGATGATCGGGCCGGAACCGATGATAAGGATCTTCTTGATGTCCGTTCGTTTCGCCATTTGAGTGTTTGCCTTCTGCCGCTTTAAAAACTTTTAAACCGCCACCATCTGTTTCTTGACGCCGTAATAATCCTGAAGGGATTTGGGCGTGATCTTGTCTTTTTTCGCCGCGGTGATGCCTTCCACGGTCGCTTCCGCCGCCGCGATGGAGGTCACGTACGGCAGCTTGCGCTGGATCGCCATCATGCGGATGTAGCTGTCGTCCACCTGGCTGCCGCGTCCTTCCGGCGTGTTGATGATCAGCTGCAGTTCGCCGTTCTTGATCGCGTCCGCGATATTCGGCTGCCCTTCATGGATCTTTTTAATGAAGGTGTTCTCGATCTTTTGCGCCGTCAGGAACGCGCTGGTCTTCTCCGTCGCGAAGATCTTGAAACCGAGCGAGATCAGTTTTTTCGCGATAGGCGGCAGCATCTCCTTGTCCTTACCCGCCACCGTTAAAAGAGCATTCCCTTCCAGCGGAAGCTTCGCGCCCGTGGCTTCCTGCGCCTTGTAGAACGCCGCGCCGAAATTATCCCCCACCCCCATCACTTCTCCCGTCGCCCGCATTTCGGGACCCAGGATCGGATCGACTTCGGGGAACATGTTGAAGGGGAACACGGCTTCTTTCACGCCGAAAAACCGCGCTTTGACATTCTTGAGCTGCGGGAAATCACCGATCTTTTTGCCGAGCATCATTTCGGTCGCGATGCGCGCGATCGGAACTCCCGTCACTTTGGAAACGATCGGCACCGTGCGCGAGGCGCGGGGGTTCGCTTCCAGGATATAGACCTTACCGTCGCAGATCGCGTATTGGACATTGATGAGGCCCACGACGCTGAGCGCCTTGGCGATCTTGGCCGTGTAGTCCTCGATCTGCTTCAGATGCTCTTTGGAGATCGTCCGGCTCGGGATGGAGCAGGCCGAATCCCCCGAATGCACCCCGGCCCATTCAATGTGTTCCATGACCGTCGTGACAAAAGCGTCGGTCCCGTCGGAAAGGGCGTCCACTTCGCATTCAAGCGCCTTATCCAGGAACCGGTCGATCAGCATCGGATGCTCCGGGCTCACCTTGATGGCTTCCACCGCGTATTTTCTCAGCATGGCCTCATCGTAAATGATCTCCATGCCGCGGCCGCCGAGCACGAAAGAAGGACGGACCATGAGGGGATAGCCGATCCGCTCCGCGATCCCAAGCGCCTCTTCCAACGAACGCGCGATGCCGCTTTCGGGCTGCGGGATGCCGAGCTCGATCATTTTTTCGCGGAAAAGTTCGCGGTCTTCCGCGAACGCGATGCTTTCCGGGGTGGTCCCCAGGATCTTCACACCCGCGTCTTTAAGCTGCCTGGCGATATTGAGAGGCGTTTGTCCGCCGAACTGGACGATCACGCCGTCCGGTTTTTCTTTTTCATAGATCGTCAGAACGTCCTCCACCGTCAGGGGCTCAAAATAAAGCTTGTTCGCCGTATCGTAGTCGGTCGATACCGTTTCGGGGTTACAGTTGATCATGATCGATTCATAACCGGCCGCGCGGAGCGCCATCACCGCGTGCACGCAGGTGTAATCGAATTCAATCCCCTGCCCGATCCGGTTCGGCCCGCCGCCCAGGATCAGGATCTTTTTATTCCTGGAAACCGCCACATCTTCCTTACCCACGTGATAGGTGGAGTAATAATACGCCGCGTTTTCCACGCCGCTCACAGGAACGGCCTCATACCGGGCGATCTTGCCGAGGCGGATGCGGCGTTCACGCACCGCCGTCTCCGAAACCCCGAAAAGCCCCGCAAGGTACCGGTCCGAAAAACCCCATTCCTTGGCCTTCACGAGGTCCTTGTCCGTGAATTTGTCCCAAGGATTCTGGATAATCTCTTCCTCGAACGTCACGAGGTCCTTCATTTCCTGGATGAACCACAGCCCGATGTGGGTCATGCGGTAAAGCTCTTCGACGGAGAAACCCTTCCGAAGGGCTTCATACATGAGGAAGATCCGTTCGCTGGAAGCATGCGCCAGGCGACCCCGGAGCTGTTCGACGGTCAGCTGCTTGAAATCTTTGGCCCCACCGAGGCCGTAGCGGCCGATCTCGAGAGACCGGATGGCCTTCTGAAAAGCCTCCTTGAAATTCTTGCCGATGGACATGACCTCGCCGACAGCTTTCATCTGCGTTCCCAAAACATCCTGGGCCTTGGGGAACTTTTCAAACGCCCAACGGGCGAATTTCACGACCACGTACTCCCCGCTCGGCGTGTATTTCTCAAGCGACCCATCCCGCCAGTAAGGGATCTCATCCATCGTGAGACCGGCCGCAAGACGCGTTGACACCATCGCGATCGGAAACCCCGTCGCTTTCGAAGCGAGCGCGGACGAACGGGACGTGCGCGGATTGATCTCGATCACCACCACGCGGCCGTCTTTTTTATTGTGCGCGAACTGGATGTTCGTGCCTCCGACCACACCGATCGCGTCGACGATCTTATAAGAATATTCCTGGAGCTTTTTCTGGAGCTCGGGCGCGACCGTGAGCATCGGCGCCACGCAAAAACTGTCCCCGGTGTGCACGCCCATCGCGTCCACGTTCTCGATAAAACATACCGTGATCTTCTGGTTCTTCGCGTCGCGGACGACCTCGAGTTCCAGCTCTTCCCATCCGATCACTGCTTCTTCGATCAGCACCTGGCGGGCAATACTCACCGTAAGCCCCCGGAGCGCGATCACCCGCAGGTCTTCCACGTTATAGGCGATCCCGCCGCCCGTTCCGCCCATTGTATACGCGGGACGGATCACGACCGGGTAACCGATCTTCTGGGCGATCGCTTCGCATTCTTCGACGGTATTGGCCGTCGCCGATTGAGGCACCGGGATCCCGAGCTGGGCCATGGTGGCCTTGAAAACCTCACGGTCCTCACCCCGTTCGATGGCGTCCGCCTTCACCCCGATGATCTGAACGCCGTATTTTTCGAGAATGCCGTTTTTATAAAGCGCAGAAGAGAGATTGAGCCCCGTCTGACCGCCCAGATTGGGAAGAAGCGCGTCCGGCCGTTCCTTGGCAATGATCTTCTCAAGGCTCTCCAGGGTCAATGGTTCGATATAGGTCTGGTCCGCCATTTCCGGATCCGTCATGATCGTCGCGGGATTGGAATTGACGAGCACGATCTCGTACCCTTCTTTGCGGAGCGCTTTACAAGCCTGGGTCCCGGAATAATCGAACTCGCAGGCCTGGCCGATAATGATCGGCCCCGATCCGATGATCAGGATCTTATTAATGTCGTTGCGTTTTGGCATAGATCACACGTCCCCTTGTTTAACTTACGTGTTGACTGATCAGTTCATAAAAACGGGTAAAAAGATAATCACTGTCATGCGGCCCGGGAGCGTTTTCCGGGTGGTACTGGACGCTGAAAAGCGGGTGTTTCTTGTGCTGCAGGCCTTCGAGCGTTTTATCGTTCAAATTGACATGCGTGATCTCGACATCCCCTTTCGGAAGCGTGTCGATATTCACGACAAAGTTGTGGTTCTGCGAGGTGATCTCGATCTTTCGCGTCTTCAGGTCCATCACCGGATGGTTGTTGCCGTGGTGGCCGAACTTGAGTTTGGAGGTCTTGCCGCCAAGGGCCTGTCCGATCATCTGGTGACCGAGACAGATCCCGAACATCGGGACTTTGCCGATCAGTTTGCGGACCGCGGTGACAAGGTACTGCACCGCCGCGGGATCGCCGGGACCGTTCGCGAGGAAAACGCCGTCCGGTTTATAGGCCAGGATCTCTTCCGCGGTCGCGCTGGCCGGAACGACCTGGACGTTGAAACCGTGCTGGTTGAGCTTGCGCAGGATGTTGTATTTGACACCGCTATCCACCGCGACGACCTTGAACCTTCTTTTCTGGGCGGCGCCCCACGCGAACTCCGACGGCATCGTTTCTTCGAAAACGTACGGCTTCGGGCAGGTCACTTCCTTGACGAGGTCCACGCCGACAATGCTCGGGGACCTTTTGGCCTTTTGGACAAGTTTTTGGGGATCCTGTTCCAGCGTGGAAATGACGGCTTTCTTCGCGCCCACGGTCCGGAGGTGCTTCACAAGTTTGCGGGTATCGATCCCCTGGATGCCGAGGATATTATATTGTTTGAGGTATTGGTCGAGCGTCATCTCGGAGCGGTAATTGCTCACGATCGGGCTGACCTCTTTGACGATAAATCCTTCGACCCAGGGCCTGGAAGATTCGACATCCGCGGCGTTAATGCCGTAATTGCCGATATGAGGGTAGGTCATGCAGACCATCTGGCCTTTGTAGGAAGGATCGGTCAAGATCTCCTGGTACCCGCTCAACCCCGTATTGAAGACGACTTCCCCGAATGCTTCACCGTCGGCGCCAAAACCTTCGCCTTCGAACCACACACCATCCTCGAGCGCTAGTATCGCTTTTTTCACGATTTCTACTGGGGGTAAGTCAATCAGTGGGCTTTGATAACCGGCCAAACAGCCTTTACGTTGGCGCATAGAATACTTCACCTTTTGAGAACTGTCCAGCAATGGATATGCACGATCGGAAGGCCCCCGGAGCTCCGAAATTGAAAAAAAGTCCCGGCCCCGCCCCGGCTTCCCTTAACGATAAGGGAGGGGCCGGGGCAATCACCAGGGGAGGCGATCTGGGCCGGGATGGAGATACGTAACTCCTGAGAGACCGGGCACTTAACGCCTCCCGGCCTCTCAGAGATACCCGTCTTAAAAAAGGTAGCTGAGCTGAGCTCCAAAAGTATTCTGCTGATTTTTGCCGCCGAAAACGTTCCCGTCGCCGGCGTGCGCGTAATCGATCCGATACTCCGCCCGGGCGATCACGTTCTCCCACGGCTTGTACTCAAGCGTCAGGGTATTCGCCAGATCCCTCTGGGCTCCGGCCGTGCCGGCCCCCGTCCAATTGCGGTAACGTTGGCTGTCATCGAAGTATTCGAAACGGTACGCCGCGGCCCATTTGTCCGTGAATTTGTACTTGGCATACGCCGCGTAGTCGAACCACTGCGCCGTGTGGAAATTGTCGTCCATGGCGATATCCACGCGGGGCTGGTTGCCCATATCGAATTCCCCGACGAACGAGAGCTTCGAAGTGGCGTCCCAACTGGCGACGTTCGTGACAAGAAAACGCTTTCCGCCACTCGCGTTGTTGTTCTCGGGCCCGAAATAGGTCGCCGTGGTCCATTTGGTGTTCTTGAACGGACTGAAGCTGAACGCGTTTTCGAAGGTCTTGTACGAATTGTTGTCGATATCGTTGTCCCAACCGTTATTGATACCGTGATACATGGTCAGGTAGTTATTGAAAAGCGCGTAGCTCGCCCGCACGCCGGTATGCGTGAACGGAAGCGCGTAACCGAAGGACGCCGAACGGCTGATGTTCCAGTTGAACGGCCCCTCGATCACTTCATTCCCCGCAAGCGTGGTCATACGGCCCGCCTTGATGTCCATAGTGTGCGGGAGAACCTCGCTGCTGGACCAGAAACCCAGCGGGGCGACAAGTTGCACATAGGCTTGTTCGAACGCGAAAGCGGTGTTTCCGCTGCTTCCGCCATTCGAAGTCCCCAGATTATCGTTCTGGAAATTGTTGAAGAAATAGCGTGTGTCGCTTCCCATCATCATGTCGATGCGGAACCCGGCGCCGCCTTCGGGATTCGCGAGCTTCTCGAACCAGAGCTTGGCTCCCGGCAGGGAGAAAGTATCCGCGGATTTATCGCTCAGCGAACGGCCCACGTTCCCGTTCTGCTGGGGTTGATCGACCTTATTGTTGAACTGGGCTTCCACATAACCGCCCATTTGGATGTCCGACATGGCGGTACGGAGAAATCCCCCCTTGGACTCCTCGGCGGGAGGAATATAAGTCGTCTGGGCTCCCGGCGCCGGCTTTTCCATGGTCATCATTTTGCTGTCCATGGCCTCGAGCTTGCGGCTCAGCGCGTCGATCTGCGCCTTGAGCGCCGCCACTTCCCCGCTATCGTCTGCCGCAAAAGCCGCTCCCGGCGTCAGACACATTCCGATCAGGCTTAAAATCCAAACGTTCCTCAAGATCCTGTCCATGTTTTTCTCCTTTGTCGCTTGATTTTCCGGTAAAGGGCGATCATCCGATCGCCACTTCGCCGATCTCACCGGTACGGATGCGATAACATTCTTTAAGATCGACCACGAAGATCTTCCCGTCTCCGACATGGCCGGTCCGGGCGCCTTCCTTGATCGCGTCGACGGTCGCTTTCACGAACGCTTCGTTCACGGCGATCTCGAGCTTCACCTTCCGGAGAAGCCGTCCCGCCTCCTTATGCCCGCGGTAGACCTCCGAGATCCCCTTCTGCCGCCCGCGGCCCATCACGTTCGTGACCGTCACGAGATGGATCTCTTTTTCTTCAAGGATCCGGAGGACCTCATCCACCCGGTCCGGCTGGATCACTGCGATAACGTATTTCATGACCTACCTCCTTTGAGTTTTATTAGTCAATGATGGTGTAAGCGGACTCGCGGTGCTGCGTCAGGTCAAGCCCGATGCGCTCTTCATCCTCGGTCACGCGAAGCCCCATCAAGGCGTCGACGATCTTGAGAAGCACGAAAGAAACGATGAACGAATAAACGATCGTAACGATCACGGCCTTCAGCTGGATCCAGAGAAGCCCCGGATTGCCGTAAAAGAGGCCGTCATTGCCGGCCGGATTCACCGCCTTGGAGGCCCAGAGACCCGTCGCCAGCGCGCCCCAGATGCCGCCGATCCCGTGCACGCCGAACGCGTCCAGCGAATCGTCATAGCCGAATTTGTTCTTTACGATCGCCACAAAGAAATAGCAGATCACGGAAACCCCGACGCCGATCCATATCGCGTCGATGGGCCCCACGAATCCCGCCGCCGGCGTGATCGCGACCAAGCCACCCACCGCGCCCGTGATCATCCCGAGCATCGTCGGTTTGGAGTTGATCTTCCATTCAATGAGCGACCAGGTCAGTCCGGCCGCCGCCGCGGCGATATGCGTCACCACAAAAGCGCTCACGCCAAGGCCGTTAGCCGCAAGGGCGCTCCCGCCGTTAAACCCGAACCATCCGAACCAGAGAAGCCCGGCCCCGAGCACAGCAAAAGGAAGATTGTGCGGGGGCGACATGTGCTTGGGATACCCTTTCCTTTTTCCCAGGACGATCGCGCAAACGAGCGCCGCGATACCGGCATTGATATGCACCACCGTGCCGCCCGCGAAGTCCAACGCACCCGAGTTACGGAGAAAACCGCCCACAGCCCACACCCAATGGCAGACCGGATCATAGACCAGCGTAGCCCAAAGGAGCGAGAAGACCACGAACGCCGAGAATTTCATGCGCTCCGCGAAAGCTCCCAGGATGAGGCCCGGCGTGATGATGGCGAACATCGCCTGAAAGATCATGAACGCCTGATGCGGGATCGTCGCCGAATAATCCGCGAAAGGCTCCAGACCTACGCCGTGGAGGCCCGCCCAGCTCAGACTCCCGATCATCCCCTTGATGTCCGGACCGAACGAAAGGCTGTACCCGATCACGACCCATTGAAGCGTCATGATGCACATCAGCATGAAACATTGCATGAGGATCGAGAGCATGTTCTTTTTACGGACCAGGCCTCCATAAAAGAACGCAAGCCCCGGCGTCATTAAAAAGACCAGCCCCGCCGAAATAAGGACCCAGGCCGTATCCCCGGCATTAATGACCGGAGCGGCCGCGTCCGCGGCCAGCGCCAACCCCGAGATCCCCATGAGCATTAAAAACCCCGCGCTTCCCAAAAACCACTTTGTTGCTTTTCTCATTGTGCGATCCTCCTTTTTGATCCACTTACAAATTTGTCCGACACTTTTGTCATCACGAAACTTATCAAACACTGTTTTGTTCTACACCCATGGGATGTGCAAGACGCGTGCCAACTTCAAAGGAATGAAAAAATTAATTAAAAATATTTTGTGGGGAATTGCGGGGGAACTTCGCTGCCTGAAAAATAAAAAGGCGGGTCTCCCAGGAGATGAGAGAACCCGCCTGCCTTGCCCTGATTGTTTAGGATTGGCCATTGCCAATCCTAATCATCCTGAGCGACTAAGCCTTTGGCGAAGGAGTCGAAGTATATCCTTCGACGCGCCCTTCGGGCTTGCTCAGGATAAGTGCGCTATAAATCGCGCCTTAAAGCTTGAAGAGCATTTCGGCGTAGGTCGGGACCGGCCAGAGATTCGCCGAGACAAGGCCTTCCAACGCGTCGATGTCCTTACGCAAAGCGCTCATGGCGACGAATACTTTATCGCGAAACGCTTCGGCGCGCTTGGCGATATCCGCCACGGCGTGCGCCTTCTCGATGGAAGACTCGAGAACTTCCAGCTTTTCATTCGCCGATTCCAAAAGGGCGCTGACCTTCGTGAGGAGTTCCTTCTGGACCTTGAAAGGCGCCCCGGCCGCTTTGAGCTCCGAGACGGTCTTGGCGAGGTCTTTCGTGAACTTGATCACCGCGGGGAGGTACTGCCGCTTCACCATCTGGACCGCCGCCTGAGCCTCGATATTCACGTGCTTGACGTAGATCTCGAGGTAGATCTCGTAGCGGGCGTGCAGTTCTTCCTTGGAAAGCACTTTGTACTTTTCGAAAAGCTTGACCGCTTCCGGAGACGCCATCGAGGCGAGCGCTTCAACGCCCGTCCTGACGTTCGGCAGGCCGCGTTTCTTGGCTTCAGCGACCCACTCGTCGGAATAGTTATTGCCGTTAAAAATAACCCGGCCGTGCTTTTTCATCGCGTCGCGCACGATCGCCTGCGCTTCCTTGTGCAGGTTGGCCTTCCCGGCCTTTTCGAGACGCGTCGCGATCTCATCCAGGGCTTCCGCCGCGATCACGTTGATCACGATGTTAGGCCCCGAAATGGACGCCGAGGACCCGACCATGCGGAATTCGAACTTGTTGCCGGTAAACGCGAACGGTGAGGTCCGGTTCCGGTCCGTGTTGTCCTTCGGAAGCTGCGGCAGCGAATCCACGCCGATCTGGAGGAAATGCTGGCCGCGGCTCGCGACCTTCTTGCCGCTCGCGATCCCCTGCAGGATCTCCGTGAACTCATCCCCCATGAAGATCGAGATGATGGCCGGCGGCGCTTCGTTCGCGCCGAGGCGGAGGTCGTTCCCGGGATTGCCGCAGCTCGCGCGCAGTTTCGCCGCGTGGCGGTCCACCGCCATGATCATCGCGCTCACGAAGATCAGGAACTGCTCGTTCTCGGAGGGCGTTCTCCCCGGCTCGAGCAGGTTCTGCCCGTCGTCGGTCGAAAGCGACCAGTTGTTATGCTTGCCGGAACCGTTCACTCCCGCGAACGGTTTTTCATGGAGCAGGCACACGAGATTGTGGCGCAGCGCCACTTTCTGCATGGTCTCCATCACCAGCTGGTTATGGTCCGCCGCGATGTTGGTCGTCGAAAAGATCGGCGCCATTTCATACTGCGCGGGAGCCACTTCGTTGTGTTTCGTTTTGGATGAGATCCCCATCTTCCAAAGCTCGATATCAAGGTCCCGCATGAAATCAGCAATACGGTCCTTGATCGCGCCAAAATATTGGTCCTCCAACTCCTGTCCTTTGGGAGCCGGCGCACCAAAAAGGGCCCGACCGGAAACGATGAGGTCGAGACGCTTCTCGTAGCACGATTTGTCGATCAGAAAGTATTCCTGTTCGGGCCCCACGGTGGAGGTCACCCGTTTCACGGTCTTGTTACCCAAGGCCCTCAGCACGCGGACCGCCTGTTTTGAGACGGCTTCCATAGAACGGAGAAGCGGCGTCTTCTTATCCAGGGCTTCGCTCGTATAGGAGCAGAAGGCCGTCGGGATACAAAGCGTCACGTTACTCGAGGCATCCGTTTTGAGAAATGCCGGCGAAGTACAATCCCAGGCCGTATAGCCGCGCGCTTCGAACGTGGAACGCAGGCCGCCGCTCGGGAAGGAGGACGCGTCCGGCTCCCCCTGAGTCAACTGCTTCCCGGAGAACTCCATAATGACGCTTCCGTCTTCGGTCGGCGCGATAAAAGAATCATGTTTTTCCGCAGTCCGGCCGGTCAAAGGCTGGAACCAGTGCGTGTAATGCGTCGCGCCCTTCTCGATCGCCCAGTCCTTCATGGCGCTCGCGACCACATTAGCGACCTCTAAAGAAAGCGGCAATCCTTCCTGGATCGTTTTCTTCAGGGCTTTATAGGTATCCTTCGGGAGCCTTTCCTTCATCACCCGGTCATTAAAAACATTACTTCCAAAGATTTCCGTAACATCGATCTGCTTGTGCATACGAACCTCCCCTTTGTTTTACATAGAAAATGCAAGTTCCGTGCCAACTCGAAAATTAAAGGTTACTGAGGGATTATACGCTGACAGGTGTCTCGAGTATACAAATTTGTATACAAGAAGGTAATTAAAGTCTACAAAATTGTAGACTTATTTAAGTTTGTAGAGCTTGGCCTTATAGCCGAGGATTCGTTCGGTCACCCCGAGGATCCTGGCCGCTTTGCGCTGGTTCCCGCCTGTCCGCTGAAAAGCCTCCCGGATCATTTTCTTTTCAAGCTCTTCGACCGCGCTTGGAAGGTCTCCGGAGATCTCTTCAGGCATGCCTTGGAAGGTCTGCGCCCCCTGGAGCTGGATCGTGACCGGATGCCCTTTGGGCCCCGGGATCGGGAAAAGATCGGCCTCGAGCGTGTCCGTCTTGCAATGGATCACGGCCCGCTCCACGGCGTTCTCAAGCTCGCGGATATTCCCCGGCCAGTTGTAGTTCATCAGGTATTCCATGGCCGCGTCGGAGACATACTTTACTTTCTTGCCGTTCTCGAGCCCGGCTTTTTTGAGGAAATGAGAGACCAAAAGAGGAATGTCTTCCCGCCTTTCCCGCAGAGACGGCAAAAGGATCGGCACGACGTTCAGACGGTAATAGAGATCTTCCCGGAATTGTTTTTCCTGGATCGCCTTTTCAAGGTCCCGGTTCGTGGCCGCGATCACGCGCACGTCGATGCGGATCGTCTCCGTCCCGCCCACCCGTTCGAATTCACGCTCCTGGAGCGCGCGCAGAAGCTTGATCTGGGTCGAAGCGGAAATATCCCCGATCTCATCGAGGAAAAGCGTGCCGCCGTCGGCCATCTCAAAACGCCCGAGTTTTCTGGCCGCGGCCCCCGTGAACGCCCCCTTTTCGTACCCGAAAAGCTCGCTCTCAAGAAGCGTTTCCGGCAAAGCGGCGCAGGAGACTTTGATGAACGGGCCTTTCGCCCGGTGACTATTATAGTGGATTGCGTGCGCCACCAGTTCCTTGCCGGTCCCCGTCTCGCCCCGCAAAAGCACGGTCGAACGGGTGCGGCTGACGGTGTCGATCGCCTCGTAGACCTCTTCCATGCGCTTGCTCTTGCCGATGATGTTGGCCGGATGGAATTTTTTGGCGAGTTCGCGCTTCAGCTCCACATTCTCGAACTGGAGTTTCGCTTTCTCTTTTTCACGAAGGCGGTAACTCGCGACGGTCTGCGCGAGGATCGAACTGATGATGGTGAGGAGCCTCAGGTCCTCCTCCAAAGAAACGTCCCCTTCAAAAAGGCGGTCCACGCTGAGCGCGCCGATGGTCTCCTGGTCGATTTTCACGGGAACGCAGATGAAAGCGACCCGGTTGCGCCGGAGGTCCTTGCGCGCGCCGGTCCGGTTAAGGAAAAGCGGCTCTTCCCCGATGTTCGGTACCGCGATCGGCTCCCCCGCTTCCACGACTTTCCCAGTGATGCCCTCGCCGATCTTGTAGCGCCCTTTTTTTTTGGCCTGATCATCAAGGCCGTGGGCGATCTCGATCGTCAGACTCTCGCCGTCGGGATCCAAAAGCGTCAAGGTGCCGCGGTGCATGTCCATCTTCTCATGGAGCACGTCGAGCGCTTTCCTCATCCTCTCCTCGATCGGGAACGGCGCCGTCATGTGGCGCGTAATCTCATAGAGGACGCTGAGTTCCTGGATCTCGCGTTTAAGACCTGTGGTGGGTTTTGATCTTTCGGTGCTCATAGGTCCGGGGATCAGGGGCGATCGCTGACTCCGTAGAGAACGATGCCGGCTCGGTTGGCCTTCTCGACAAAAATATCCTTTCCGATGAAAAGGGTCTTATGGGCCTCAAAGGCGAAGGCCTCGGCTTTGGCGGCGATGAGGCCTTCCAGGGTCTTGAGCCCCACCGCGGGCACATCGAAGCGCATGTCCTGGTTCGGCTTGGCGATCTTCACGACCACGATCTTGCCGTTCCCGAGGGCCGCGCCGCGGCGGATGGCCTCGTCGGTCCCTTCGATCGCTTCGACCGCGAGCACTGCCTTTTTCTTCACGACCACGGTCTGCCCGATATCGGCGCCCGCGACCTTCTGCGCCATTTCGAAACCAAAATCGATATTATCCATAACGGCCTTGGAGGGTTTCCGTTTCCCGAGAAGCCCCGGCCCCGGCATCATGTCTTTCAATAAACAGGTGGAGTCCTGCAGGACGATCCCCTTCTTGAAAAGATAGTCCGCGATACCGCCCAGGAGCGAGTCGTCCTTGTGGTCCTTCAGCTTCACAAGGACCGACATCATGTCGAGGTCCAGCCGCACGTTCTCTTTAAAGAAACGGACCTTCTCGATCTTCCCGGCCATGATGGCCTCGTGCGCGCCCTCCTCTTTCAGGAATTTTGAAAGTTTCTTGAGTTCGCCGACCTTGACCCAAAGAAAAGCGTCCGAGAGCTTTTCCAGAACGGGTTCCGCTTCCTGCTCGATGCCGCAGGTCACGACCCGGTACCCGGTCTTTTTGGCCTCTTCGGCCACCAGGATGGGAAAACGGCCGTTCCCCGCGATAATGCCCATGGTCTTCATAAAGTCACCTCGCCAGGATTATACCAGAAAGGGGCACCGTCTTCATCCCTTGCGCTAGACGGCCGGAAACAGTCCCGCGGCACGCGGGCGCGGGGCAAGCCCTAGCCGCAAATGCCCCGTTCGGACTTTTCCAGGAATGTCAGGATCGTTTGGATGGAAGGAGTGAGGGGAATGTCTTGCTGGATCTGTTTGATGACGTTCTTCAGGATCAGACCGGACCGGAAGATGATCTTGAAAGCTTTTTTGATGGCGGATTTTTCTTCTTTGGAGAACCCCGCCCGGTCCAGGCCGACGGAATTGATCCCGAACGCCGTAGCCGGATGACCGTCCACCATCATATAAGGAGGGATGTCCTGCACGACTTTGGAACAGCCTCCCGTGATCGAAAGGCTCCCGATCCGCACGAACTGATGGACCGCGGAAAGGCCTCCGATGATCGCCTTGTCCTCCACGATCACATGGCCCGCAAGCGTCGCGTTATTGGCAAGCGTTGCCCCGTTATGGATGATGCAGTCATGCGCGACATGCGCGTACGCCATCAG
Source organism: uncultured bacterium (assembly GCA_964606385.1). Classification (GTDB taxonomy): domain Bacteria; phylum Omnitrophota; class Omnitrophia; order Omnitrophales; family Aquincolibacteriaceae; genus Aquincolibacterium. The sequence goes on along the minus strand of CAZSFZ010000009.1, from coordinate 40,670 downwards.
GAGGTTATCGTTCCCGATCACGGTCTCGGTGCCGTTCAGCGTGCCGGGGTTCAGGGTCGCGTATTCGCGGATCGTGTTGCGGTCGCCGATCCGGAGGTAGCTCACGCCCCCATCGGCTTTTTTGTCCTGGGTCAGACTGCCGACGATGGCACCCGTGAAGATGACGTTATCTTCCCCGATCGTGGTATGGCCTTCGATCGTGACGCGGGGACCGACCTTGGTCCTCGCTCCGATCTTGACCGTCCCCTCAATGATCGACCAGGGGCCGATCTCAACGCCTTCACCAAGAACGGCGTCCGGGTGGACGATCGCCGTCGGATGGATCACGCATCCACCACGGCGAACTTCACATCCGCTTCGCATACAAGTTTATCTCCCACATAAGCCTTGCCGGCACACTGGCCGAATTTCGCGCGTTTCTTCAGGACTTCAACTTCCATCCGGAGCGTGTCTCCCGGAAGCACGGGACTGCGCCACTTGACCTGATCCACGCTCATGAAATAAGCGATCTTCCCGCGGTTCTCGGGCTCTCCGAGCATGATCACGCCGCCGACCTGCGCCATGGCCTCCACGATCAGGACCCCCGGCATCACGGGATGTCCGGGGAAATGCCCCTGGAAGAAATAATCATTCATGGTGACCTGCTTGAAACCCGTCGCCCGGGTCCCCGGCTCAAAATTCTCGATCCGGTCCACAAAAAGGAACGGATAACGGTGCGGGATGACCTTCTGGATATCTTCAACGGTCAGGGTTTTGGAGAAGGGTTTCGTTTCGGCGGGTGTGCTCATCGTTAATTTCCTCACAAGTTCGACGTTAAGGGCGTGACCGCTCCGGGAGGCGATCACGTGCCCACGGATGAATTTGCCGCACAGAAAAAGATCGCCCAGGATATCCATCATCTTGTGGCGGCAGGCTTCGTTCTCAAACCGCAGCGTATTCTGGAGCGGCTGGTTCTTTTCAAAAATAAGCGTGTTGGAAGGATTCGCGCCTTTGCCGAACCCCATCGAAAGAAGGAGTTCGGCTTCTTTTTTGAGGCAGAACGTGCGGGCCGGCGCGAGCTCGCGCTCGAAGATCTCCGGAAGGATCGGCAGGGACAGATACTGGTCCCGCAGGTCCGCGTCCCGGTAATTGAGCATGTAGGAGACCGAGAAGGATTCCGCGGGCAGGATCACGATCGATTGGTCCCCCTGATCGACATAGACAGGCGTCTGGACCGTCAGGAACTGCCGCTCGGCATGTTGCTCCTCGAGGCCGGCGGTCATGAGGCCGTTAGTGAATTCGAGGGCGCTACCGTCCATCCCGGGGACTTCTTCCCCGTCGATCTCGACCAGGGCGTTATCGACCCCCAGGCCGTGGAACGAGGCCATGAGGTGCTCGATCGTGCGGACACGGCCTTCGCCGACCTTGATCGCGGTCTGGCGCGCTTCATCGGAACAGACGTTCTCGATGGAGGCCCGTACCTTGAGCTCGGGGGCAAGATCGACGCGGCAAAAAAGGATCCCGGTGTTCTCAGCGGCGGGGCGCACGCAAACCGTCACCTTACGGCCGGTATGGAGCCCCGTACCTTCAAAAACAACCCGGTTTTTGAGAGTCTTTTGTTTCATTACTTTCCGGTTCAGGCCTTCTTGTATTTCTTCGCGAGCTCCGCGGAGACCTGGGCCGTGATATCGAATGTCTTCTTCTGGGCGAGCAGCACGCGCTTATTGAAGATCATGTCGTAACCGCCCTTGGTCGAAAGGTCCTGAACGATCACATCGATCTCCTGGAAGATCTCGCGCACCACCTTGTCGCGCTGTTCCGCGAGCTGCTGGCGGACGTTGCGGTCAAAATCCTCGAGCTGGCGCTTCTTTTCGATCAGCTGTTCCTGTTTGGTGGCGCGGGCGTCGGCGGCCAAAAGGGCCAATTCGTCTTCCATCGAGCGGATCTTGGCCATCATGTCATTACGTTCTTTTTCTTTGGCTTCTCCCGCGGTTTTGAGCACCAGGTCCTGGTCCTTGGTCTTCTGGTAATTGTCAAAAACCTCACCCACATCGACATACGCGACTTTCATTTCGACCGCGAACGCCGGAAGGCTCATGCCCAACATCATCAGGATCGCTAAAAAACCTGCTGTCATTTTACGGTTCATGGTGTTTCTCCTTTTTTTTATCTGGAACGATAGTTGAAAGATCTTAGAAGCTGCGGCTCAGGCTGAACTCGAAACGGCCGTTCCGGTCCTTGGTGTCCCGGTTCGCGATCGGAATTCCGTAGTAGAAGGCCAAAGGACCGATCGGGGTTTTGACCTTGATCCCAGGGCCGGTGCTCAGTGAAAACTTGCCGAAATCGATATTATAGGAATCGCTGCTAACATTACCCGCATCAATGAACACCACGCCGCGGAAGGCGTCAAGCCATGGCAGCGGGAACGAATAGTCCAGGTTGAAGATCGCCATGGTCTGACCGCCCACGGCCTCCCCGTCCTCCTGGGGACCCACGCGGCGGTAATTGAAACCGCGAACGGTTCCGAGACCGCCGGCAAAGAACCGGTCATACGCAGGGGTGGTGGATGTTTTCCCGAAAGACTGGGAGGTGGCCAAATGTGCCTGGAATTCAACCTGGTGTTTTTTGTGGAACGTGAGGTATTCCGTATATCCGCCGCGCAGGATGTAGTACTCCTGATCGCCGCCCAGGATACTGCCGATCAGATCACCGCCAAAATTGACCACGCGGCCCTTGGTCGGGCTGAAGACGTTGTCGCGGTTATCAAAGGTCGTGAAAGCGCGAAGCCGGGAAAGCCAGTCCGGTCCGTCAAAATCCGTAACGGAGGTCGGCGCATTGCTCGCAATATCCCTGAGTTCGACGCGTTCAAGCGTGTAGCCGCCGCCCACTCGGAGAACATCCTTAAAAAGACGGGACAAGGTCGTAGAGGCCCCCATCCGTCTTTCTCCGAAAAGGGTGTTCTTATTGTCCTGCGAAGTGAGGAAAAGGTTGGTCCCCCAGGAGATAGGTTTGTTGAAAAGATAGGGTTCCACAAAGCTGACATCGTACTCCTGATGGATCGTGCCGATCTGCCCGCGGATCGAAAGGGATTGACCGCCGCCCGTGAAGCGAGGCCAATTGAGAATATCAAAATTGCGCTGCGAGATCTCGGCAAACCCCATGAACGTATCGATCGAGCTAATGCCGCCGCCGAAAGAAAGTTCCCCGGTGCGCTTTTCTTTCACCCGGAAGATGAGATCCTTACGGTTCGCACCGGCATCGGTCGGCTCGGTATCATAGGTGATCTCTTCAAAATAATTAAGGTTTTGAAGGCGTTCCTTAGACTTCTCGATCTTTTTACCATCGAAGCGTTCTCCCGGACGGATGCGGAGTTCGCGGCGGATCACCTTGTCGCGGGTCTTGGTGTTCCCACGGATCTGGACCTTCTCCACAAAATAGAGGTCCCCTTCCTGGATCTCATAAACAACATCCACCTTCCCCGTATCACGGTTGAGCTTTACGTCCGGCACCACACGGGCTTCTATATAACCTTCGTTCGCGTAGAACTGGCGGATCTTCTCCATGTCCTGCGACACGTAATACTGGGAATAGGTCAAACCGGGGAGCATCTCAAGCTGCTGCCAAAGCTCGGATTCCGGGAAGATCGTGTTGCCTTTGAAACGGACCTCGCCAGTCACGTAGTGCTGTCCCTCGTCGATCTTGATGAGGATCTGGATGGTGTTCTGATCTTTATTGTAATCGAAGGCCGGCACCACTTTCACATCCAGATAACCTTCCTTTTGATAAAAGAAAGCAATCTTCTCAAGGTCTTTTTCGAAATCACCTTCCTTGAAGGTGCCGAACAGGAACCATTTCTTTTCTTTCGTCTTCATGAGCTTTTGAAGCTCTTTGGTCTTGAAGGACTGATTCCCCTCAAAAGAGATCTTGGTGATCTTGAATTTTTTTCCTTCAAAGACTTTGATCGTGACCACAGCTTCTTTGGTTTGCGGATCGACGTTCACTTCCGCCTGAAGGTCCACGAACCGGTATCCTTTGTCCGCGTAAAGTTTGCGGATCTCTTCCTCGCCTTTTTTGACGGCCTTGCGGTCAAGGATCTGGCCTTCCATCACGCCCAAGGTTTTACGAAGCTTGTCTTCTTTAAAGGAGGTGGCCCCTTCGATCACGATCTGCTTGATGATGGGTTTTTCCTCCACCACCACGATTAATTTAAAGCCTTCAGGAAGCTCTTCGACTTCCAGCTTTACGTCCTCAAAAAAACCGGTGCCATAAAGACGCTTGATATCCTCATTCACGGTCTGCTGTTTGAGGGTCAATCCCTGCTTGGTCTGGATCTTGCTCAGGATCGTGTTCGTGCTGACGATGCGGTTCCCGCGCACGTCCACCGACACGACGGTTTTTTGAGGGGGTTGCGGGACGGATGCGGCAGGTGCTTCAGCAGGAGCTACTACGGGTTCGGCCGCGGGGGCTTGGACCGGGGTCTCCGGAGCGGGAGCCGCCGGAACCGCCTCCTCGGGCTGATTGGAAGCAGCGGCAGGGACGGGTTGTTCGGCCGCGGCCGGTGCGGCCTCGGTCGTAGCGGCCGTATCTTCCGCGAAAACCTGCGAAGAAAAGGGCCCGCATAGAAGCACCATCAAAAACAGAATGACCCAACGCCTCATGCAGACTCCTCTGACCTGAAAAATTCCGGATTATCGAAACGCGTCCATTCCTTCAAGAACACGAGCGGGATCGCGCCCGTCGGGCCGTTACGCTGCTTGGCGATGATCGCCTCGGCCTTGTTTTTGTTCTCTTCGGATGGCTGATAATACTCCTCCCGGAACAAAAATACAACAACGTCCGCATCCTGTTCGATCGCGCCGGACTCCCGGAGGTCGGAAAGCTGGGGACGGTTGCCGGTCCGCGACTCCACGGCGCGCGACAGCTGGCTCACCGCGATCACGGGGACCCTGAGTTCGCGCGCGAGCGCCTTGAGCGAGCGGGAGATCTCCGAAATTTCCTGTTGCCTGTTCTCGGTGGGCTTGGCGGCCTGCATGAGCTGCAAATAATCGATCACGACGAGGGAGATATCGTGTTTCATTTTGAGGCGGCGCGCCTTCGCGCGGATCTCGAGCACGGTCTGTCCGGGCGTATCATCGATGAAGATCGGCGCTTCCGAAAGTTTTCCCGCGGCACTCGTCAATTTCGGCCAGTCCTGGTGCGAAAGGTATCCGGTGCGGACCTTTTGCGCGTCCACGCGGGCATGCGAACAGAGCATCCTCTGCACAAGCTGTTCCTTGCTCATTTCAAGCGAGAAGATCACGACCGGTTTTTTCAGGTTGATGCCGGCGTGTTCGCAGATCGCGGTCGCGAACGCGGATTTTCCCATGGAGGGGCGTCCCGCCACGATCACAAGGTCCGAAGGCTGCAGCCCGGCGGTCTTCATATCAAATTCATGAAAGCCGGTCGCGACCCCCGTGATGTGTTCCTTGCGCTGGAAGAGCTGGTCGATCGTTTCCATGCTCTCATGGATGATATCCTTGATCTGCACGGTCTTGTTCTCGATCTGGGACTGACCGATATCAAAGATCATTTTTTCCGCGCTGTCGATCATTTCCCGGGCATTTCCGTCCGCTTCAAGGCTCGCCTGCACGATCTGCGTGCCGGACTGGATGAGCTTGCGCAGGAGCGCCTTGTCTTTGACGATGCGGGCGTAATGTTCGATGTTGGCGGCGGTCGGAACGATCGTGGTAAGCTGCGTCAGGTAGCTGATCCCGCCCACTTCGTCAAGCTGCTTGCGCTTCTTGAGCTCTTCGGAGACGGTGATGAGGTCCACGGGGTGGTTCTTGGAAAAAAGTTCCGTCATCGCGGTGAAAATGTTCTGATGACGCTGGTCGTAGAAAAAATCCGGGGTGAGGGTCTCGATGGCCTTCGCGAGGGCGATCTCGTCAAAAAACATCGCGCCCAGAACGCTCATTTCGGCTTCGCGGTTCTGGGGCGGAAGTTTCTCGTACGAATTGACCGTTGTCTTTAATTCAGCCACAAAAGACCTCTAAAGAGGTTTAAAACGGCCGCCGGAACCAGGACATCATGCTCCGAACGGCGACGGGACTACGGATTAATGGGACTCGGCGCTGCGGACGAGCTCGACCGTCAGGCGCGTCTTGACCTGCGGGTAGATCTCCAGATCCACCTGATGCGTGCCCAGGGTCTTCAAAGGGTCCTTGATGCGGACCTGTTTTTTCTCGAAGCTGTAACCCTGCTTTTCAAGTTCGACGCGGAGGTCTTCGGCCGTCACGGACCCGTAAAGCTTGTCCCCTTCTCCCGCGCGGACCGTGAGCGAGATCTTCAGGTCCTTCATGTCCTTGGCGCGTTTTTCGGCCGCTTCTTTTTCCTTCAGCTTGCGCGCGGCGCTGCGGGCGCGTTTTTCCGCGAAAAATTCCTTGTTGGCGCGCGTCGCCGGGATCGCGAGATCCTGCGGGATCAGGAAATTCCGGGCGAATCCGTCGCGCACGCGCACGACATCACCTTTTTTGCCGACATCCGGCACGTTCTTCAAAAGCAATAATTCCATGGATCAATTCCCCTTTTCTATTGAATTAAAATGAGCGGGCGATCAGTTCGCCTGGAACGGCAAAAGCCCCGCATGCCGTGATTTCTTGATAAGCCGCGTGAGCGTCCTCTGGTCTTTCGAGCTCAGCCTCGTGATGCGGCGCGGAAGGATCTTGCCCTTCTCCGTGATGTACTTGCCGAGCGCTTCCACATCTTTGTAATCCATGTGCGGCAGGACACGGCGCATGCGTTTGCGCTGCGGCCGGGAAGGAGCGCGGCTCGGGGAGCCGTAACCCTTTTCGCCTTTTTTGGGACCGCGGGCATTCTTATCGAAAGGTTTTTTCTTTTCGTCTTTTCCAAATCTTGAAGAGGATCTCGGTTTCATGTTCTTTTACACCTGGTTGATGAGTACCGCTATTTATTTATTTTTACGGGTTAACGGTACCATACGGCAAACCCGTAAAACGGATCGTAACGCAGTCCTAGAACGGAATTTCTTCGTCGGGTTTCAGCTCATCCTTAGAAACGGAGACGGAACCCTTTTTGGAAGGCGCGCTGCCTTCCGGAGCTTCAAAAATACTGTCGTCTACATCCATGGTCGGCACATCGCCCGCGTCGCCTTTGCCGCCGCCCGATTTCGCGCCGAGGAACTGCACGTTGTCGGCGACCACTTCGGTGGAATAACGCTTGTTCCCGTCCGGACCGTCCCAGCTCCGCGTCTGGATCCTTCCTTCCACAAAAACGGAACGGCCTTTTTTAAGGTATTCGTTGCAGATCTCCGCGAGGCGCGCCCAGACCACGATCCGGATGAAGCAGACTTCTTCTTTCTTTTCGCCGGCCTTGGAATTGAACGTGCGGTTGACCGCGATCGTGAAAGTCGTCACGGCCTGCCCTGAAGGGATGTAGCGGAGTTCCGGATCACGGGTGAGGTTCCCGATCAACATCACTTTATTTAAACTGACGGCCATAGGTCACCCGATATGGTTGTGTGCTGGGTTGATTATGCTTTCGGCGTTGCTGCGGCGGGAGCGGCCGGAAGAGGCGGCAGGGCCGGCTTCTTCGCGGGAATGCTCACCATGTATTTCAAAAGATTCTCCTGAAGCTCCAGTTCCTTGCGGAATTCCTGGGTCCGGGAGGGGTCCATTTCAAAATCGAACACGAGCGTCCGGCCTTCTTTATATTTGCCGATCATATGCCCGAGCGATTTTTTCCCGAGATCGGTCTTCTGGACCACCTTGCCCTGGAACTTCTCGATCCATTTCGTGACTTCGGCGGCAGGGTCTTTCTGACTCTCCCCCGTGATCTCCGGCGAAAAAATGAACAACCCTTCGTATTTTTTCATCACACACTCCCTCAACGGCTGGCACCGTTCTCCATTTATTTTTTATTCATGGCTAACGGTACTGCACTGCGAATCCTTCGAATTTTAAAAAACGCAGTGCTGGATTTAAATGATAACTTTTCCCGTAAGTTTCATAAACAGAAGCTACAGAAGCAGTTATGAAGTTTTGAGACCTTCGAAAAGGCTAAAAGAGGACACAATGTAACACAAATGCCTCTCTTGGGCAACTCTGATTCTCAATAAATAAAACGCCTCTAGGGCCGTTCCGGATCCGAGGCGTTGAACCGGTTCATGGCCTTGACCAAAGGCTCCAGGGCCCAGGCGCGGCACGCTTCCATGCCCTTCGCGAGAAGCCCCGGTATTTTCTTCTCTTCCGCGGTGCTAAACGAAGAAAGCACAAAATCTTTTAAGGCACCTTCGTCCCACGCCGGACCTTCCCCGGGACTTCCTTCGGGACCGATCCCGATCCGGAGCCTCGGATACTCACGGGTCCCGAGATGATCCTCGATCGAAACCAGGCCGTTGTGCCCGCCCGGACTTCCTTCGCCCCGCAACCGGAATTTTCCGAAAGGCAGCGCGACATCATCCACGACGATCAAAAGGTCCTTGGCCGGGGCGACCTTCCAATATTTCACAAGCAACGCGACCGCCTCGCCGGAAAGATTCATGTAGGTCAGCGGGTGCGCCAGCTGGATGACCTCCCCCTCCCACCAGACCGAGGACAAGGCCGATTTCTGGGACTTCTTGGAGGCGAACTTGACGTTCTCCTGGAAAACAATGTGTTCCACCAACCGGCGGCCGATGTTGTGACGCGTCCGGGCGTATTCCTCTCCGGGATTCCCAAGCCCCACAATGAGCTTCATCAGAGCTCTCCACAGATCCCGGGTCCAACCGTCCCGACACCCGGAAGATCGTTCGTTATTTCCCGTCTTTCGGCGGAGCAGCAGGCGCGGCGGGTTTGGCTCCCGCGGCAGGCGCGGCTTTCGGTGCCGCTCCTTCTTCGCCTTCCTTCTCCTTCTTGCCCTTCTCGATCACTTCCGGTTCCGCGGCCCCTTCTTCAGCGGGTTTCACTTCTTCCGCGCGAGGAGGATGGATCGCGACCACCACCTCGTCTTGAGGCAGCATGCATTGAACCCCTTGAGGAAGCGTCAGGTCCTTGGCGTGGACCGAATCGTTGATCTTCATGGCCTTGGTCTCGATCTCGATCTTTTCCGGGATCTGGGTCGGCAAACATTCGACTTCGATCTCGCGGTGCACGAGGTCCAGCGATCCGCCTTCCTTGATACCAGGCGCGTCCTCGATGTGGAGCAGGACGATCGGCACTTTGACCGTGATCTTTTCTGTGAGCGAAATGACCATAAAATCGATGTGGTCGATCTTATCCGTGACAGGGTTATGCTGGATCGCCTTAATCCGGCAGGTCGATTCTTTCATCTTCACGCCTTCGACCTGAAGGCTGATCAGCACGTTCGCGCCGGCCTTGGTGTGAATGGCCTTGAGGAACGCCTTGTCCGGCACTTCGATCGCGAGCGGTTCCATCCCGTGACCGTAGACCACGGCCGGGAACATTTCATTACGGCGGACGGCCCGGGCTTTACGGGTCCCGCCGATCGTGCGCTGTTTGGCTTGCAGTTCGAATGTTTGCATTGAAAATTCCTCCTGTTGTATTGATTAAGACGGAAGCAACTTCCCTCTTGTTCGGTTCACTACGATCCTTGGTTACGCTTCGACTCCTGATCCTGAAAAAAGAGTGCTGATCGAAACATTGTAATGGATACGGCAGATCGCGTCGGCCAGAAGCGAGGCGATCGAAAGCTGCGTGATCTTTTTGATCCGTTTTTCTTTCGGGAGCGGGATACTGTTCGTCACGATCAGTTCCTTGATGACGGAACCTTGGATCCTCTCCACGGCGCTTCCCGCGAGGACCGGGTGCACAATGTTAGCATAGATGTCCAATGCCCCGGCCTGTTTGAGCGCCCGGGCCGCTTCTACGAGGGAACCGCCCGTCGAGATCATATCATCGATAATGACCACGTTCTTCCCTTTCACGGAACCGATGATGTGCATGACATGCGTCTGGGAAGCGCTCTCGCGGCGTTTGTCCACGATCGCGAAATCGCAATTGAACAGTTTCGCGTACCCGCGCGCCATCTTGATCCCGCCCACGTCCGGGGAAACGACCACAAGGTCCTTGATCTTCTTTTTCTTGAAATAGGCCCCCATCACGTTGATCGAATAGAGGTGGTCCACCGGGATATCGAAAAATCCCTGGATCTGCCCCGCGTGAAGGTCCATGGTGAGGACCCGGTTCGCGCCGGCGCTCACGATCAGATTCGCCACAAGTTTGGCCGTGATCGGCACGCGCGGCCGGTCTTTGCGGTCCTGGCGGGCGTAACCGAAGAAAGGCAGGACGGCCGTGATCCGTTTGGCCGAGGCGCGGCGCGCGGCGTCGATCAGGATCAAAAGCTCCATCAAACTCTCGTTCGGCGGCGTGCAGGTCGGCTGAATGATAAAAACGTCCTTCCCGCGTATGTTGTCGCGGATCTGCAGCTGGATCTCCCCTTCGGGAAAACGGCCGAGCAGGATATCCCCGAGCGGGATATTGAGCTGCTGGGCGATCTCCTGGGCCAGCACCGGGTTGGAGCTTCCCGTCAGGAGGACCATATCCCCGTTCAATTTTTTGATCTGGGACTTCGCGATCTTCACCATAAGGACACCTTACCTTTTCTTCTTTTTCGCGACGGGCCGGGCGGGAACGCCGACGACCACATCGCCTTTTTTTATGATCGTTTTCGGGATCACCACCGACCCCGCGCCGGTCCTCGCTCCGTCCGGGACCCGGACAGGCGCCACAAAGACCGTATTCGAACCCACTCTGACATCTTTGCCGATGACCGTCTGATGCTTTTTCTTGCCGTCAAAATTGGCCGTAATCGTCCCGGCTCCGATATTCGAACCGTCCCCGATCACCGCGTCCCCCAAATACGCCAAGTGCTTGGCGGAAACCTTTTTGCCGATATGGCTGCGGTTCACTTCCACAAAACTCCCGATGACGGATCCGTCCCCGATCACGGTGCCGCGGCGTATTTTCGCGAAAGGCCCGATCTCGCAATTTTCTCCGATCACCACATCGGTTTTGATGAAACACCAGGGATAGATCATCGTGCCTTTGCCGATCTTCACGCCCGGCGCCACGAACGTCTGCTCCGGCGCCATAAAGGTCACGCCTTTGTCCTGATGCTTCGCGATCTCCCGCTCGTTGATCTTTTGGGTCACGGTCGCCAGATCTTTCTTGGAATTGATCCCTTGCCCTTCTTCCGCGCTCGCCAGCGGGAACGCCTCGACACAATAACCTTCGCGCCGCAGGATCTCGACCGTGTCCGTCAGGTAATATTCGCCTTTCCGGTTATCCTGCCCGATCTTTTCAAGCGCCTCGAACAAAGCCTTCTTATCAAAAAGATAGATGCCGGTATTCACTTCCCGGATCGCTCGCTCTTCCGGTGTCGCGTCCAGTTCTTCGCGGATCGCCGCGAAACGGCCTTCGTCCCGCACGATCCTTCCGTACCCAAAAGGATCCTGCTGTTCGCAGGACAGAACGCTGACATGTGCCCGCGATTTTTTATGCGCCGCAACAAACTTTTCGAGCGTTTCGGGTTTTACAAGCGGCATATCACCCGGCCAGATCAGGATCGGGCCCTGGGTGTTCTTAAGCGCCGCCTTGGCCATCATGACCGCGTGCCCAGTCCCCTTTTGTTCGCGCTGAAGCACGGGCGTCGCGCCATAGGGTTTCAAAAAAAAGCTGACTTCCGCGGCTTTGTAACCGACCACCACATAAGGCGCTTTGATACCGGCTCCCGCCAAAGCTTCTAAAACATAACCAAGCACCGGTTTTCCGAACACGGGATGCAGGACTTTCGGGAGCTCCGAAACCATCCGCGTTCCTTTTCCCGCTGCAAGTACGATCGCTTCCATGATCTTATCCTTTGATCCCGGTCAGTTTGATACCTTCGACGAAGAAACGCTGATTGAACAGGAACACGATCAGGATCGGCAGGATCATCATCATCGATGCCGCCATGAGGAGCGTCCAATCCGTCCCGTGCACGCCCTGAAAATAAGCCAAGCCGACCGGCAGCGTGTATTTCGTGTGTGTGTTCACCACGATCAGAGGCCACATCAGGTTCATCCAGGACCCCATGAACGTAAAAGTCGTAAGCGTCGCAAGCGCCGGCTTTGAAAGCGGCAGGATGATGTGCCAGAAGATCCGGACGTACGAACACCCGTCGATCTTCGCCGCATCCTCCAGGTCCTTCGGCAGCGTGAGAAAGAACTGCCGGAGCATGAACGTCCCGTACGCCGTAAAGATCCCCGGAAGGATCAGGGCCTTGTACGAATCGATCCACCCGAAATGCCGGAGCAGGATGAACACCGGGATCATCGTGACCGCTCCCGGAATCATCATGGTCGCAAGATAACCGAAAAAGATCCTGTCGCGTCCGGGAAAATTCAGGCGCGCGAACGCGTAGGCCGCCATCGCGCTCGTGGCGACCTGCCCGAACGTGATACAAAGGCTCACAAAGATGGAATTCAGATAGAACTTCGCGAACGGAACGACCGACCACACCTTCACATAATTCTGCCACACGAAACTCGCCGGCAGCCATTCCTGCCACCACGGACGGTTCTCCGAGAAAACCTGCCCCGCTTCGGAAAGCGAGGTCGAGACCATCCAGAGGAACGGTGCCGCCATGCTGACCGCGCCTACACAAAGCGCGAGAAAGAGCAGCCCGCGCTGCATTTTCCTTTTCAGGGGCGATTTTTCCTTGAGCTCGGTCACGACCTTGACAGGTTTTTTCTTTTTCGATTTCGACCGGGAAACGGAAGCCGCGATCTCCTGCTTCATCTCCTCCTGGATCATCTGATCAATATGCGTGCCCATAGGTCTCTCTTAAGTGTAGTGAACGGCTTTTCCGAAGAAACGCCACTTCACGACCGTCACCGCGAAGATGATCAGGAAGAGCACCCACGAGATCGCCGCGGCGTATCCCATGCGGTACCATTCGAACGCGTTATTGAAAATGTAGTAAATGATCGTTGTCGTCGAACCGTTCGGCCCGCCGCCCGTCATGATGTAGGCCTGATCGAACCCGGCCTGGAACCCGCCGATCAGGCTCATGGTCGCGATAAAAAAAGTCGTCGGCGAAATTTGCGGCCACGTCACGTTCCAGAACTTCTGCCAGTTGTTGGCACCGTCCACTTCGGCGGCGTCATAAAGATCGCGCGGAACGCCCTGCAGCGCCGCGAGATAAAGGATCATGTTGTACCCGCCGATCGATTGCCACACGCTCATAATGATAAAAGCCGGCTTCGCCCACGCCTCGTCCGTGAGCCAGTTCGGCCCCACGAGGTGCAAGCCCAGCATATTCCCGAATTCGGCGATCATGGAATTCAGGAGGCCAAAATTGGGATTATAGATCAGGCGCCAGAGCATGAAGATCGCGACCCCCGAACAGATCGTGGGGAGAAAATAGACCGTCCTGAAAATGACCGTGCCCTTGAGCTTCTGGTTGAGCGCGATCGCCAGCAAGAGCGAACCCGCCATGCTGATCGGGATCGCCGCCATCAGCACCAGCGTGTTCCAGCAATATTTCCCGAAAAACGGATCTTTGAGAAGCTCCGTAAAGTTCGCGAGCCCCGCGAATTGCGGGCCGTCGGACAAAAGATCCCATTTCACGAAACTCAGGCCGAGCGACGCGAGCACCGGGATCGACGTAAAAAGAAGGAACCCGAGCAGGTTCGGCAAAAGGAACCCGTACGCCGCGATCGTTTCCTTCGTTTTGTCTTTGAGTCCGTTCAGCATATTTTTATTTATCCCGAATTTTAATTCTGCCCCGCCTGGGCTCGAACCAGGAACCTTGCCTCCAAAGGGCAGTGTGATACCATTTCACCACGGGGCAATAATCTATCTACTGCAAAAATCAGCGCTCGTAAGGATCATCATCGCTAAGAGCATGCGCCTGGGGCTGATGTTCGATGAACAGCTCGTAAGCCTTCAGGACCTCTGCCTGGATGTAATCCTTGAACTCCGCCGTAATGGGATGCGCGATGTCCCGGTAATCGTCGCCCTTGACCTTGCGCGACGGCATCACCACGAACAGGCCTTTCGACCCCTCGAGCACCTTAAGCCCGCGCACCACGAAACAATCGTCGAACGTGATATTGGCGAAGGCACACAATTTGTTTTCTTTATTCGCTTGGGGAAAAACGCGAATTTCCGTGATCTTCACTTCCCGACCTCAAATCTTATGTACCACTAGTATGAGTGACAAATCACCTTGCGAAAAGGAAAGGGAACTGCTTTCAATCTCTTCGATAGGTCGAATGCTTCTTTCCGGCTGGAGAACGCTGCGAAGACCGTGGCCCCGCTCCCGCTCATCAGAACGAAAGGCGCGCCCAAGCCCCTGAGGGCCTTGATGGCTTTCGGAACGGCCGGCATCATGCAAAACGCCGGTCTTTCCAGGTCATTCCGCGCGCAGGATGCCGCTTCCCGGATCCTCTTGCTTTCAAGAGAAAAGCGCAGAATTTTAGCAATACGCATCTCCTTTGTCAAGGAAAGGGGCCGGCCCTTCCAGGCGAGTTTTTGGTACACTTTTTTCGTGTTAAGTCCTTGATGGGTCACAAGCAACAGGAACCCGAGCCGGCGCTTGCAGGGCACCTTGCGGAGCTTCTCCCCGATCCCCCACGCCATGGCCTGCCGGGCCTCCAGAAGGAAAAAAGGAACATCCGCGCCCAGCTTCTTCCCCATAGCTAAAAGCTCTTTTGGGGAGATCTTAAGGCCAAAAAGTTTCTTCATCCCCAGCAGGAAATGCGCCGCGTTGCTGGACCCCCCGCCGAGCCCGCCGCCCAGGGGAATACGCTTGGTTAGCCTCACGGAGACCCCGCCCAAACTTGGGAATTTAGCCTGAAGCAGGCGATAGGCCTTGGTAATGAGATTCCCCTCTCCCGTTTCCAGGGAAGGAAGATTCGTGGCGAGATTGAAACCCGCGGGACGCCTACGGATCACGATCGTGTCCACGAGCGAAATGCGGTGAAAAAGCGTCAGGAGCTCATGGTACCCGTCCGGGCGCTTCCCGAGGATGCGCAGGTGCAGGTTCAGCTTGGCAGGACTCTGAAGAACGATTTCTTTCATAATGCCTTCACGGAAAGACCGTTAGGACCTTTTTATAAGCAAAAAACGGGAAACGATCAACGGGGAACGCCAAACATTGCGTTTCCCGCTTACCGTTCCCCGTTTCACGCAAAATGCCGCGAAAGCGGCATTTTGCTAGGACCAGTCTTTTTTCTTGTGACGGTTCCGGCGCAGTTTTTTCTTGCGCTTATGCTTGTTCATCTTCTTCTTGCGCTGTTTACGAGCCCAAGGCATGAATGGAACTCCTTTGATCTTGGTTTAGGGAATAACTTTATTGAGCGGGTATTCGATAATGCCCGACGCGCCGGCTTTTTTGAGGGCTGGGATCAGTTCGCGGACCACGGATTCGTCGATGATCGTTTCGACATCGAGCCAGTTCTTGTCCGTCAAATTCGCGATCGTCGGTTTTTTCATCGCCGGAAGAAGCGCCAGGACTTTCTCGAGGTTCTTCTTCTCAACGTTCATTTTGAGGCCGACCTTTTCCTGAGCGCGCATCGCGCCTTCCAGGAGCATCACGAGCGTTTCCATTTTTTGCTTCTTCCAGGGATCTTTCAGACTTTTCTTATTCGCGATGAATTTCGGAATGGAAACGATCACGGTATCGATGATCTTGAGCTTGTTCGCGCGGAGGCTGGAACCGGTCTCCGTCGCTTCGACAATGGCGTCCGCGAGACGGGGCGGCTTGGCTTCCGTGGCGCCCCACGAAAATTCCACTTCCGCGTCCACTTTGTTCTTCTTGAGGTAGCGCTTGGTGACCTCCACGAGCTCGGTCACGACCTTTTTCCCGTCCAGGTCTTTGACGCTCTTGAAGGGCGAGGACTCGTGCACAGCCAGCACCCATCGGACGGGATTGGATGTGCGTTTGGAATACTGGAGTTCACAGAGCTCGGCGACATCAGAATTGTTTTCCGTGACCCAGTCATGCCCGGTCAGACCGCAATCCACGATCCCGTCTTCCACGTAGCGGGACATCTCCTGAGGGCGGAAAAGCACCACTTCGATCTCGGCGTCATCGATGGAAGGGATGTAGGAACGCGAACTTACGTTGATCTTGAAACCGGCGCGTTTAAAAAGATTACAGGTGGCTTCTTCCAAACTGCCTTTAGGGAGTGCGATCTTGAGCTTATTCATAGGGAGCGGATTCTAGCTTGTTGCCCTCAGGGTGTCAATCCTGGAATGCCCCGCTCTAGCGCGGATGCTGGTCTTTTTTGGGAAGGATCTTTTTCTCAAACTTCTGAAAAAGGACCAGCACAACAAGGATCAGGAGCGTCGCGGCGATCGCGGGTTTATAAAGTCCGATCCCGCACGCCAACCCGACACCGCACACAGCCCAGATGCCGGCCGCCGTCGTGAGCCCGCGGACCTTCTGCTGGTCACGGATGATCGCACCGGCGCCCAAAAAGCCGATGCCCGTTACCGCCTGGGCCGCGATGCGCGAAGGATCGACCGCGGCAAGGCCCTTATAGATCAGGAAAATATCCGCCGAAACGATCATCATGAGCGCGGACCCCAGGCAAACCAGCGTGTAGGTCTTAAAACCGGCCTCTTTGCCGTTATATTCCCGTTCCAAACCGATCAGAGCGCCGAGCCCCGTCGCAACAAGAAGCCGTGTAACGCTGTCGATGTCATGCAGCGTCAATCCCATAAAAGAACACATAAGACCTCCCCTAAATGCGTGTCACAGTGTCAAGGTGTCAGAGTATCAGGCTCTGTGTTGTGACACTTTGATACTCTGACATGCTGATACTTATTTTATTTGTAGTGCCGGATCTCCGGTCATATTAAGTTTCGACCGTTTTCCCTGTTGGTAAAGCTCAAATCCCCGCCGCGCGATCATCGCCGCGTTGTCCGTGCTTAAGACGAACGGCGGGAACCAGACCTTGATCCCCTGCGCCGCCGCTTCGCGCGTGAGTTTTTCCCGCAAATAAGAATTTGCGCTGACGCCGCCGCCGACCACGATATCAGCCGCGTGTTTAAATTCACAGGCATCAAGCGCTTTTTCGACAAGCCACCCGATCACCGCGTGCTGAAAACTCGCCGCCATATCTTTCACAGAAGGCGCCTGGGGATTCGGCTTTCCCGTTTTAGGGTCGTGGAATTGGTACAGCACCGCGGTCTTGACGCCGCTGAAGCTGAAACTGAACCGGTCGTCCTGCTTCGGCTTTGTGAATTGGAACGCCCGCGAATTTCCTTCCTTCGCGAACTTGTCGATGATGGGGCCTCCGGGATAACTGAGGCCCATGATCTTAGCGACTTTGTCATAGGCCTCGCCAACTGCGTCATCCACGGTTTCGCCAAAAATATGGATCTTCCCTTTTTCACAGAACGTCAGCATGGTGTGACCGCCCGACACGAGCAGGCCGATATATCGCTTGGGTTCCGGCTGGCCAAAGAAGTTCGCCACGAGGTGCGCTTCCATATGATTGACGCCAACAATTGGGATGCCTAGTTGATAAGCCAGCGCCTTGGCAAACGACACGCCGACGAGGAGCGAACCGATGAGCCCCGGCCCCTGCGTCACCGCTATTAAATCCAAATCCCGCGCCTTGCACTGAGCCTGTCGAAGTGCTTCCTCAAAAACACACTGGATCTGTTCCATGCAATGCCGCGAGGCGATCTCGGGCACCACACCGCCGAATTTTTTGTGCCGGAAAAGGCTCGAGGAAACAACATTGGAAAGGATCGTGTCTTTATCCTTAAGAACGGAACAGGAGGTTTCATCACACGATGTTTCTATGCCGAGGGTAAAAAACGGGGAACGGGGAACGGGGAACGGGGAACGAAAACGCTTATTATTTTTCTTTTTTGCGTTCATCGTTTGCCGTTCCACGTTAGCCGAGCTTTTGAATGAGTATTTCATTCACAAGCTTCGGATTCGCCTTGCCTCCGGTCTCTTTCATGACGAAACCTACAAGCGCACCCAAGGCTTTTTGTTTCCCAGCTTTGAATTCCGCGACCGCCGTGGGATTCGCCGCGATCGCTTTCTCAACCGTTTTCTCGATCAGACCGGTATCCGAAACTTGCGTCAGACCTTTTTCTTTGACGATCACGTCGGCCGCTTTGCCCGTGGCCGCCATTTCCTGAAGCACATCCTTGGCAGTCTTGCCGCTCACCGTCCCCTGCTCGACAAGACGGATCAACCCGGCCAGCGCATGGGGAGAAACAAGGCATGTTTCGATCGCGATATTCTTCTCATTTAATAACGCGAGAAGTTCATTCTGGATCCAGTTGCTCGCGAGCTTTGCCGCGGCGCCCTCGCGCACGCAGGACTCGAAATATTCCGCGAGTTTCTTTTCCTGCACCAGCACATAAGCGTCGTATTCGGAAAGGCCGTAATCTTTCATGAACCGCTTCGCGCGCTCGAGCGGCAATTCCGGCAGGGTCTTCCTGATCCCGTCCACGAGTTCTCTGGAAAGCGTGAACGCTACAAGGTCCGGGTCCGGAAAATAACGGTAATCGTGGGCTTCCTCTTTGGAACGCATGGAGAACGTCGTGCCCTTGGCGTCATTCCAGAGCCGCGTTTCCTGAACGATCGTTTCACCGTCCTCGAGCGCCCGCGTCTGGCGTTCGATCTCGTACTGAATGGCTTTCTGCACCATCTTGAACGAGTTCAGGTTCTTGATCTCAACTTTCGTCCCGAATTTCTCCTGACCGACCGGCCGTACGGATACGTTCGCGTCGCAGCGGAGGCTTCCCTTTTCCATATCACAGTCGCTCACTTCTACGTATTGCAAGATCGCTTTGAGCGCGCTAAGGTAATCGTACGCTTCCTGGGGCGAGCGGATATCCGGTTCAGAAACGATCTCAAGGAGCGGCACGCCGCCACGGTTGTAATCGACCAAGCTTCCGTCCGAGATCCCTTCATGCAGAAGTTTTCCCGCATCTTCTTCCAAATGTGCGCGCGTGATCCCGATTCGCTTTCGTTCCACGTTCCCCGTTCCACGTTCCCCGCTTTTCGTTTCAACATCAACAAACCCCTTCCCATTCACCGGCATATCGTACTGGGAGATCTGATAAGCCTTGGGAAGGTCCGGATAGAAATAATTCTTCCGGTCGAACTTGAGGCGCTCCGCCACTTTACAGTTGAGCGCGAGCCCAGCCTTGATCCCGAGCTTCAGCGCCGTCTCATTCACCACCGGAAGCGACCCCGGCCAGCCGAGGCACACGGGACATGTGTGGCTATTCCCCTCCGCCCCAAATTCCGTCGAGCACGAGCAGAACAGTTTTGACTTTGTTTTTAATTGCACGTGGACTTCTAGTCCGATGACTGGTTCAAATTTCATAATTATTCTTTCTCATTCCTTCTCCGAACGGTATCATCCGATTTCTACGCGGTTTTCTTGAGAAACTCAACCAATCCATTGATGAATCTTTTCCAGTCTTGTGAACGATCAAGATAAAAGACATTGGCTGCATCCAAAACTCGTGCAATCCCCTTCCGGAAGGGAAGATGACTTTCCTCCCATGACAAAAACAGATAGCGAAAGCCTTGTTGCTCTGCCATTTGACGGTATTTTTTATATTTTAAGATATCGTCTTCGCTGAAAAGACCAGCCACTTTGATCTCGATAGCGATGTTTCCACCAATCTTCAAATCTGCTCTTGCTCGACCGCCCAAGTTAAACTGCTCTTCAATCCTGGGACGAACCCCTTGGGACAAGAGTTCTTGTCGAATACAATACTGAATCGTCTGTTCGAATACCCACCCATTGAGCCCCGCGAAATCGGGCTCGTCGGTGCAGCAAACTTTAAGGCTCCTCAGTTTCCTTTGAGCTTGTTTTTTATTTGCTTCAAAAAGAGCCCTTATGCTTTTCGACGTAAATCGGCTCACTCGCATGCTCCTATTGCTGTACTATAAAAAACAGATAACCGTCACCATTTAAAGTTTTGTATGCGTCCCGTCGCAAAAGGGTTTCTTCCCCGAAGCTTTGCAGCCGCACCACGCGATCTTTTTCGACGCATCGATCACTGTCTTCATGGGCTGCATGCCGGGCGCCTTCGTCTTATGCGACCCGTCGCAGAACGGCTGCTTCGCGGATTCCCCGCAGGAACACCAGTAATATTCCCCTGGCTGCATGTCCATCACGAACGGCATCTTCGTCTTCGCCATAACAACCTCCTAAAGAACCGGTTTCTTTTTGTGGATTCCAGCCTCTTGTTCAAACGCATAAGCAGCACGGAGCATGGTCGCCTCGTCGAACGGGCGGGCCATGAGCTGCATGCCGATGGGCAGACCGCCTGAGGTAAAACCGCACGGCACGGACATCGCGGGGATCCCTGCAAGGTTCGCCGGGATTGTAAAAATATCAGATAAGTACATGGCGATCGGGTCCGCGGCCTTTTCGCCGATCTTGAAGGCTGGTGTAGGCGAGGTCGGCGAAAGGATCACATCCACTTCTTTAAACACCTTCTCGAAATCCTGGCGGATGAGCGTGCGGACCTTCTGCCCCTTTAAGTAGTAAGCTTCATAATAACCCGCGGAAAGCACAAAAGTGCCGAGCAGGATGCGGCGCTTGGCCTCCTGTCCGAACCCCTGGTCGCGTGTCTCAAAATACATCTCGCGAAGATCTTTGGTGGGTACACGCAGGCCGTACTCTACGCCGTCGAACCGGCCGAGGTTCGAGCTTGCCTCCGCGACGGCGACAATATAGTAGACCGCGACGGAGTATTCGGTATGAGGCAGAGAGATCGTCTTGATCTCCGCGCCGAGTTTCCTATAAAGGTCCGCTGCCGCGCGCACGCTTTTTTCGATCTCGGGGTCGATGCCTTCGATAAAATATTCCTTCGGCAGACCGATCTTCAGGCCTTTGACGTCCCGCTTGAGCGCTTGCGTGAAATCAGGGACATTCTGCGGCGCGGAGGTAGAATCTTTCGGGTCATGGCCGCTCAGCACATTCATCAGGATCGCCGCGTCTTCTACGGTCTTTGTGATGGGGCCGATCTGGTCAAAACTCGAACCGAACGCGATAAGGCCGTAGCGCGACACGCGTCCGTAAGTGGGTTTCACGCCGACCACGCCGCAAAGCGCGGCGGGCTGACGGATGGAGCCGCCGGTATCGCTCCCGAGCGCGGCAAGTGTCATGTCCGCCGCAACCGAGGCCGCGGAGCCGCCGGAAGAGCCGCCGGGCACGCGCGTCAGGTCCCAGGGATTTTTACACGGCCCGAAGGCCGAGGTTTCGCACGAGGAACCGAACGCGAATTCGTCCATGTTGCACTGGCCGAAAAGCGTCGCGCCCGCATCTTTCAATTTGGTGATGACCGTCGCGTTATACGGCGGCACGTGCTTGGCCAGGATCTTCGACGCGCATGTCACTTCCTTGCCTTCCATGCAGATATTATCCTTGATCGAAATGGGCACCCCGTGAAGCGCCCCCTCCCCCATCCGACCCCCGGGGTCGGATTTATCCGACCCCCGGGGTCGGATGGGTTGCTCAAAACGAAGGAACGCGTTTATCGTCGGATTAAGCGCCTCGGCGCGCTTCGCGAAAGCATCCAGGATCGGCTGCGCACCGTCTTTTTTCGCGACGTCAATCGCTTCTTTGAGAGTCAGGGAGCAAAGATCGGCCATATCAGTCCCTCTGCACGATCTTGGGAACTTTGAAGAAACGGCCGTCGGCGTGCGGGGCGTGCGCCAGGGCCTTGTCGGCTGCATCCGAGGGTTTGACCTCGTCTTTCCGGTAGACGTTCTCGAGGTCCAGGACATGGCTCGTCGGCTCGATATTCCGGGTTTCCAGTTTCTCGAGCTTCTTGACGTAATCGAGGATCGCTCCGAGGTCTTTCCCGAGTTTGGATTTTTCTTCTGTCTTGAGGTTCAGCCGCGCAAGTTCCGCGACCTTATCAATATTGAATTCCATGAAATCCCTCTGGGTTGAGGGGACATTCTGCCCGAATGTGAAGAGGGTGTCAAACGGTCCCAATACCTATTAATTTCAGATTTCCTGAAATTGGGGCCGTCCTTGTCTACCGCCCAGAGATCTTAGACAAGGATGCCAGGACGGACGCGGTATTTTTTGAGGCTCCGGTCGGGGTCGTAGGAGGATTTCGCGATCCGGAGGGCGAGCTTGCCCAGATCCTGCTCGAAATTGAGAAAGGCGTACTGTTTCGGGAGGATCTTCGCGAAGTGATTATACATGTACTGGTAAAGCCCTTTGAATTTCCGTTTGCCCTTCGCGAAATGAAGCGCGAACATGTCGGGGCGGACCTCCTCGCCGATCACGAACCCGCCCGGCTCCCCTTCGACGTAATAAATGCCGCCGCAAAGGATGAGTTCATCATAGAGATCCAAGGCTTCCCGGCACGGAAAATAATCCGTCGCCGCCTTTTCCTCCCCCACATCCGTCTGCCACGTCTCAAGGACCTCCCGCGCGTCGTCCATCCGATCCCGCGTCAGCGGCTTGGCCTCGGGCACGTAGCGCGCGAGGAACTGGTTCAGGAGATTTTTCTGCCCATGAAGTTTTTGTCCTTTGTAAGTCGAAAGTTTTTCGGCTGTGTAAACGTAATCCGAATCGTCTTCCGAGAACTCCGCCGAAACATTCTGCCCCTCGAACGCGGGAAGCCAGGCTTCCGGGACCGGAAAAAGATATTCTGAGTTCTTCAGGAGCTTAAGAATCGAAGGGGCGTTTTCTTTTTTGATCTCTTCCGTTGGCATGAGAAAAGAGCTGCCGTCATAGGCCTTGCCCCGGATAAAGACCCCCTCCGGAACGTTGACCACATGATAATCATGGGTATCGCGGAAAAGATAAAGGTTGGCAAAACTGTATTCGGAAAGCGCGGAACCGACGCGCTTGAGGCGCGCGTGAAGGTGCGCCTTGTGTTCTCGGCCCAGTTTTTCTATTTTTTCCATTTAACGGAACAGCCGATCGCGTGTTGCTGGTCTGCAGGGACGGGCTCCCCCGCAAGCACCGCGTCCACCGCAGCGCGAAGGTCCTTGCCGGTGACGGGTGTCTTGCTCCCCGGCCGGGCGTCATCATACTGGCCCCGGTAAACAAGTTTTCGGTCCTTGTCAAAGAGAAGAAAATCCGGCGTAGCGACCGCCGTGTAGGCCTTCGCGACCTCCTGGGTCCCGTCAAAAAGGATGGGAAATGTGAAACCTTCGCTTACGGCCATTTCCTTGAGGCTTTCCGGGCCGTCCTCCGGGTAAGCGACCGGATCGTTCGCGCTGATCCCGACGATCGCGAGGCTCTTGCCCGCGTAATCCTTGCCGAACTTCACAAGATCGGGACGGATGTGTTTCACGTACGGGCAATGCCGGCAAAGGATCACGACGAGGAGCGCGTCCGCGTCCTTGAAATCGTCCCGGCTCACAAGCTCCCCGGTCACCACATCCGGCAGTGCGAAATCAGGCGCTTCGCTGCCGAGCGCGAGAAGGCTTTTCTTTCCTTCCGTACTCGTCGCCGCCAAAACCGCAGGAGCCATCACGCACGCGGCCATGATCATGAAAGAAACCACCAAACACGCAAAGGAACGGATCATTTTCATAAACACCTCCTAGGAAATGGCGTGATGCGATTATTTCTCAGGGCTGGGGCAACAGTTTTTCATGCCGAGTTTTTTAAGAAGGCCTTCCGCGGGGCACCACCCCGTGATCGCGGACTGGACCAGGTTCACGCCGACAAAGGCCGTCCAGAGAAGCCACCACTTGTTCACCCAGACCGCCAACGCAAGGCTGATCAGGATAAAAGACCCGGCCATGATAGGGATCGATTTTTCTATGGTCATAGAAGCTCTCCTTTGAGAACTCGGAGAACGGCTAACGGGAAACGGTGAACGTAAATGCTTTTTCGTTCAACGTTCCACGTTCCCCGAGATTTTTTCTTTTTTAGCCATCATGTAATAGAAAACCGGCACTGCCGTGCGCGACAGGATCGTCGAAGCGATCTCGCCCGCCATCAGCGCCACGGCCAATCCCTGAAAGATCGGATCGAAGAGGATCACCGAAGCCCCGACCACGACCGCCGCGGCCGTCAGAAGCATCGGCCTGAAACGCTTCGCGCCCGCGTCGATCACGGCTTCCTCGAGGGGCATGCCCTCGGCGCGACGCAGTTCGATAAAATCCACCAGGATGATCGAATTCCGCACCACGATCCCCGCGCCGGCGATCATGCCGATCATGGAAGTCGCCGTGAAGAAAACACCGCCGAGCCAATGGGCCGGCAGGATCCCGATCAACGTGAGCGGGATCGGCAGCATGATGATCCAGGGCGTCTTGAACGACTGGAACCAGCCGACCACGAGCGCGTAGATCAGGAGCAGGACGAACGCGAACGCGATCCCGAGGTCCCGGAACACTTCGTACGTGATCTGCCATTCCCCGTCCCATTTCAAGGTCCAGCGGTCCGCCGTTTTGGGCTGGCCGTTAAAGATCTGGTCGACCGTTCTTTGTCCTTCATGATTTTCCGGCGCCGGGATCTGCGCGATCTCTTTTTTCAGTTTCAGGATCGCGTACGCCGGGCTTTCGTATTTCCCCGCCACGTCCGCGATCACATAGGAAACGCGCATCAGGTTCTTGTGATAGATCGCAAGGTCCTTCCGGTCCTTCTCGACATGGACCAGTTCGCGGACCGGGATCGGATTACCGTAACGCGACAGAAGCGTCATATTGAGCACACTATCAAGCCCGGCGCGTTTTTCTTTCGGCAGCCTCAGGAGGATCTCCACGGGTTCGTATTCCTCCGACAAGTGCGCGAGGTCCACGGTCTTCCCGCCTACGGCGGCCGTGATGGCCGTGGCGATCTGATCCACGGGAATGCCGTTCAGCGACGCCTTTTCCGTATTGACCCTCAGCCGCGCGAGTTTCTCGGGCTCCCGGACATAGGTATCGATATCGGTCACGCCTTCCGCCGAGGCCAGCAGGCCTTCGATCTGCTTGGCAAGCTCTTGCTGTCCGGCGAGCGTGGGGCCGTAGATCTCAAGCACGAGGGTTGAAAGGACCGGCGGACCTGGCGGGACCTCCGCCACCTGGACATGACCTTTGTATTTTTCCACGATCTCATGGATCTTCGGACGCACCGCTTTAGCAATGTCGTGGCTTTGCCGTTTGCGGTCATGTTTCCCGGCAAGATTCACCTGAAGGTCGGCCTGATGCGGCTTCGAACGGAGGAAATAATGCCGAACCAGCCCGTTAAAGTTGTAAGGCGCGGCAGACCCCACATACATCTCGATATCCTTCACCTCGGGGACCGTCACGAGATAATCCGCGATCTCGGTGATCGCTTTTTGCGTCGCTTCAAGCGAAGCGCCGTCCGGCATATTGAGGATAACCTGGAACTCGTTCTTGTTATCAAAGGGCAGCATCTTCATCCGGACCAATTTGAGCGGCACGAGGGCCATCGCGAGGATCAAGGCGCCGCCCAGTCCGATCAGAAAAAATTTACGGACCTTGGGATTAAAGATCAGCGGGTTCATGTACGAGCGGTAAAGACGCGTAAGAAAATCTTCCTTTTCCCCTTCATGGTGTGCCTTGAGTTTCCCTTGCGCGAAGGCTTTCCCCAGGATCTGATACGCGGCCCAGGGGGTCGCGACAAAAGCCACGAACATCGAGAACATCATCGCCGCGCTCGCCCCGATCGGGATCGGCCGCATGTAAGGCCCCATGAGCCCGCTCACAAAAGCCATCGGCAGGATCGCCGCGATCACCGTAAGCGTCGCGAGGATCAAGGGGCTGCGGACCTCATTCACGGCCTCGATCGTAATATCCAGGATGGATTTCCCTTTGTTATTGGGAAGCCGGAGGTGGCGCACGATATTCTCGACATCCACGATCGGGTCATCGACCAGGATACCGATCGAAAAGATCAGCGCGAAAAGCGTGATGCGGTTCAGCGTGAACCCGAGAAAATAAAAGGTGGCGAGCGTCAAGGCGAGCGTCATCGGGATCGCAATCGCCACGACCCCCGATTCCCGGAGCCCGAGCGACCAGGCGATCAAAAGGCTCACGCCGAAGACCGCAATCGCCATATGAAAAAGCAGTTCGTCGGATTTTTCTTTGGCGGTCTCGCCGTAGTCCCGCGTCACGGTCATTTCGATATCCTTTGGAAGCGTTGATTCCGGCAATTCCTTGATGGCATGCAGGATCACTTCCGAAAGATGCGCGGCATTGGCGCCCTTGCGTTTTGAGATCGAGAGTGTTACCGCCTGAAAAGGTCCTTTGTCCGCGGCCTTCGACGCAGGTCCGAAGAAGATCCCGGCCGCCCGCTCTTCCTCGTCCGGCCCGTCAACGACCTTCGCGATGTCTTTCAGGGTCACAACGCTTCCGGCGCTGACGCCGACCACGAGGTTTTCAAGGTCGGACTTCGTTCGGAAAAACGAATTCGCTTCCACCGATTCAAGTTCCGGCGATCTTTCCAGATGACCGGCGGCCTGTTTCACGTTCGCCGAACGGATGATCTGCGCGATCTCGAGAGGGTTCAAAAGACGGGCCCTGAGCTTTTCTTCGTCGAAAAAGACCTGGAACTGGCGTTTGCGCCCGCCCGTGATGTGGGTCTCGGACACATCCGGAATGGCATTCACGACGTTCTGGATATTGGCGACCGTGCGCCGCAGCGTCACCGGATCCTTGTCCTTGGAATGGAAGGTCAGCGTCAGGATCGGCACATCGTCGATCGAACGGACTTTAATGAAAGGCTGGGTCGCGCCCTGAGGCAGGAAATCGAGATTGGAATAAACTTTGGTATAGAGCTTGATCAGGCTCTTTTCGGGGTCTTCGCCGACCTTGAACCGCACGATGATAAGCGCGCCTTCCGGCTCGATCGTGGAGTACACGTATTCCACGCCGGGGATCTCCCAGAGCTTTCTCTCTCCAAGTGTGACGATCCGTTGCTCGACTTCTTTGGAATCCGCGCCGGGATAGGACACGAAAATATCGAACATCGGCACCGAGATCTGCGGTTCTTCCTCCCGCGGCAGGTTCATGACCGCGAAAACGCCGAGCACGATCGACACCGCGATAATGAGCGGCGTGATCTTGGATTTGGCGAAATAACTGACGATCCCGCTGATGATATCGGAATGATGATGTTGGGACATAGGAACCGTTACCTTCTCACACCTACGAGGTGTGGTGTCTCTACACCTCGTAGGTGTTACTGGTTATTGAATCGTTCGTTGACTTGTCGAAGCCCGTTTTCATCAAGCTGGCCGGAAAGGAATAATAATTTGGCGTACTCCAGCTCCAGCGCCATAAGGAGGCTCCGGAAACCGGAAGTGGTGTCCAGATGCAGGCGGCGGATCTCCAGAAGGTCCGCGATGGATTTCCGTCCCTCCTGATAAAGCTTGGCCGTCTGTTCGCTCGCCTGCTGCGCGTCCTGCGCGGCCTGTTTCAGGACGGGCTGGTCGGCGGTCGCGGATTCATACCGGGCCAATTCCAGCACCAGGTCCTTGACGATCGCGTCCCGGAGCGCCTGCCGGTCGGCCTTGAGCTCTTCATATTGATGCTTGGCCTTCTGGATCCTTCCCGGGAGCGCGGGATCAAGAAAATCCATGGTCCCCTTGAACCCCACCGTGAAATTCTCGCCGCCCGAGCGCCAGGTGTTCGCGTCTTCATTAAGACTTCCGAAACCGTAGAATTTTGGGAGAAAGGATGTTTTCTGGCGGAACGATTCGATGCGCGCCGCGTCCACCATTTGGTCCATCGCGGCAAGGTCTTTCCGTTGCTGGTAGGACTGCGCGAGCCAGACCCGGAGGTCGACCGCTTCCCGTTTGATCTCGGGAAGTTTTCCCACGGGGTCCCACGCGAGGCCCGGGTCCGCGCCCATCAGGATATTCATGAGCATGCGGGAGCTTTTGAGGAGGGCCTCCGAACGGTGGTATTCGCGTTCGATCGAAGCCGCGATCACGCGGGCCGCGTAATAATCCGCCCCGAGGATCATCCCTTTTTCCTTCAGGTCTTCGGCCTGCCGGATATCCTGATCGCTTTCGGATTTGACGCCCGAGACGATATCGAAGTTCTCCTGCGCGAGAAGGAGCCCGAGGTAACTTTCAAGCGCCACGATCCCCGCCTCCATTTCCGTGAAATCCGCTTCAAGGTCGGCGGACTTGACCATCCGGCGGGCCGAGCGGATCTTTGAGATCGTATTAAAAGAATCAAAAAGCAGCATCTCCCCTTCGATCCCCACGTGGTAATTCGTGCGGGCATCGGGCCGGTTGAGCGACTCCAGCGAAAAATCATTCTGGGTGAATTTTTGCTGGCGCAAAAGGTCCCCGAAAACGCCGACCGGGTCATCGGTCGTCACGGTGGAGAACACGCCCTGGACGTGCGGAAAAAGGTCGGATATCGCGAGATTGCGCTGGGCCTTCGCCTGCGCGATCTTCTCGTACTGTTTTTTTAGTGCAGGATAATGCGCGAGAACTTTTTGGTAAAAATCAAGGAAGGTCAGCTTTTCGATGCATGTCTGATCCGTCGTGACGGGCGTTTCAGCGAACACCGGTTGCACGGCCAAAAGCATGACCGGCAGGACAAGGGAAAGGATCTTCTGGATCATGGCCTCTATCTTAAAGAGTTTCTTCGTCATTGAAAACCTGTTTTATCAGTAAGGATCACCGGCCGAAGCCGCGCCGAACGTCTCGGTTAAATATTCCTTGACTTATATATTCCAAAATTAGTATATTGTCAACATGAAAAAGATCCCGATCGACCCCAAGACGCTTGCACGGGCCGCGAAAAAACTGCGGGTCCTGGCGCACCCGGACCGCCTGCGGATCGTGGAAATGCTCCGTTCCCGGCGTTCCGCCGTTGGTGAACTGGCTACTCGGCTCGACCTGCCCCAGGCCGTGATCTCAAAACACCTCGCCCTTTTAAAGAAGGCCGGCATCCTCGCGAGCGAGGCCGATTGCAATTTCCGTTATTATTCTCTGGCCCGCCCGCAAGTCCTGAATGTTTTGAACTGCATCAAGAAAAGTTGTTCGGAGGAGGATTAACATGCGTATTTTGATCGTAGGAGGCGTGGCCGGAGGGGCCTCGGCGGCGGCCCGCGCGCGCCGTCTTTCGGAAAAAGCCGATATCATCCTGTTTGAGCGCGGCGAGCATATCTCGTTCGCGAATTGCGGACTTCCCTACCACATCGGCGGCGTAATCCCCGACCGCGAACGTCTCATCGTCCAAAGCCCGGAAAGCATGCGGAAGAATTTCAATATCGACGTCCGCGTCCGGACGGAAGTCCTGCGGATCGATCCGGCTCAAAAACAGGTCGTCGCGCGGGAACTCACGACCGGGATCGAGCGCAAGGAACCCTACGACTTCCTTATATTAAGCCCCGGCGCGGAACCTGTTCGCCCCCCGATCCCGGGCATAGACTCCAAAAAGGTCCTCACCTTGCGCAGTATTCCCGATATGGACGCGATCAAAAAGGAGATCGCTTCACGCGCAAACGGTCCGGTCCTGATCGTGGGAGGCGGTTATATCGGCCTTGAAATGGCGGAGGCCTTGAGAGAAAAACAGGTCCCCGTCACTTTGGTCGAGCTGACCAGACAGGTCATGGGGCCCGCGGACCCCGAAATGGCCGCACCTCTTCATCAGGAACTCACGCTCCACGGGGTCGACCTGCGCCTCGGAACTTCCGTAAAGGCATTCCGTGAAGAACATTCCGGGCTCCGAGCGGAACTCAGCACGGGAGAATCCCTGGCTTGCAGTTTCGCGGTCCTCGCGATCGGCGTCAAACCCGAAATCAAACTCGCAAAAGAAGCCGGACTTAAGACCGGAACGCGCGGCGGCATCCTGGTGGATGAATATATGCGGACCAGCGATCCCTCTATTTTTGCTGTCGGCGACGCGGTCGAAGTGAAGGATCTCGTCACGGCCGAATCAGCCCTGATCCCCCTCGCGGGGCCGGCGAACCGGCAGGGCCGTATCGCTGCGGACAATATTTTCGGAAGGCTCTCGTCTTACAAGAACACACAGGGCACTGCGATCTGCAAGGTCTTCGGCCTTTCGATCGGCATGACCGGGGCAAGCGAAAAGACTTTGAAACGGCTCAAGATCCCTTACGAAAAGATCTATGTACATGCCGCTTCGCACGCGAGTTATTACCCCGGTGCTTCTCCCATCAACCTCAAACTTATCTTTGACCCGCAAAGCGGCAAGATCCTGGGCGCGCAGGCGGTTGGGGCGGACGGTGTGGACAAGCGTATCGATGTGATCGCGACGGCCCTTCGCGCGGGGCTCACGGTCTACAATCTGGAAGATATGGAGCTTTCCTATGCTCCTCCCTATGGTTCCGCCAAGGACCCTGTTAATTACGCCGGTTTTGCCGCGGCGAACGTCCTCCGCAAGGATGTCCTTGTTTGCCATCCCGAGGACGCCACGCATCCGAAAAAAGATCAGCAGGTGCTGGACATACGCACCGCCGAGGAAGTGACTTCGGGGATGATCCCGGGGGCGCTCCATATCCCGCTTCACGAACTCCGGGGGCGGCTCGGCGAACTCTCGAAGGAAAAAGAATATCTCGCGTATTGTAAAGTGGGCCTGCGGGGTTATCTCGCCTGCCGCATCCTGTCCCAGAACGGTTTCAAATGCAGGAACCTGACCGGCGGCTACGACACCTACCAGGCCAGCCTCGGACTTCTTCCCCAAAAACCCGTGTCCGCGGAAATGAAAGACGATACGGGCGCCCGCGACAACGTCCCCGCGGACGCGTCAGGGCCTGTGATGCTTTCCAAAGAAGTCGACGCGTGCGGCCTGCAGTGCCCCGGCCCGATCCTCCGCGTCAAAAACGAGATCGAAAAGCTCCGGGACGGAGAGGCGCTCCGGATCTCCGCGACGGACCCGGGATTTGTGAGCGATATCCGCTCCTGGTGCCAAAGCACGGGAAATGAACTGATCGAACTAAAACCCGCCGCCGGGAAATACCAGGCGACGATCCGGAAAAAGGAGAATCCCATGGCCGCGAACGCCCCCTCCGGGGACCCGAAGAAAAAAACGATCGTTGTGTTCAGTTCCGATTTCGACAAAGTAATGGCCGCCTTTGTGATCGCCAACGGCGCCCTCGCCATGGGCAGCGAAGTCACGATGTTCTTTACCTTCTGGGGCCTAAACGTCCTCAGAAAACCCAAATCCGGGCCGGTGAAAAAAAATCTCGTCGAGCGCATGTTTGGATTCATGATGCCGAAAGGCCCCGAGAAGCTCGCCCTTTCCAAGATGAACATGGGCGGGATGGGCCTTCAGATGATCAAAGGCATCATGAAGAAAAAGAACGTGGCCTCGCTCACGGAATTGATCATGAGCGCGAAGGCCGCGGGCGCGAAGCTGGTCGCCTGCTCGATGTCCATGGACCTCATGGGGATCAAGCTCGAGGAATTGATCGACGGCGTGGAAACAGGCGGCGTCGCGATGTACCTTGACCGCGCGGAGAACGGCAACGTCAATCTTTTCATTTAAAACAACTTTTCAACCCACCTCGAAGGAGGTTTACATGAAAGCATTCACATCGATTTTGCTGGCGGCATGCATGCTGTTGGGACCCGTCGTTCCCGCTTTCGCGGAAGAAGTCAAGGCCGCGTCGCATTTACCGCTCATCGGAGAGGCCGCGCCCGCCTTTACGGCCAAAACAACACAAGGAATGATCAATTTTCCGGAGGACTATAAAGGAAAATGGATCATTCTGTTCAGCCATCCCGCGGATTTCACGCCGGTCTGCACGACCGAATTCATGACGTTCGCGACCCTGCAGCCGGAATTTGAAAAGCTCAATACCCAGCTCGTCGGTCTGTCGATCGACAGCGGCTACAGCCATATCGCGTGGCTGCGCACGATCAAGGAAAAGATCGAATACAAAGGCATGAAAGATGTCGAGGTCACCTTTCCCCTGATCGAAGACCTCAAGATGGAAGTGGCCAAAAAATACGGCATGCTCCAGCCCACGGCCAGCGATACCCAGGCCGTACGCGCGGTTTTCTTCATCGATCCCGCGGGCAAGATCCGGGCGGTCCTTTATTACCCGCTGTCGAACGGCCGTAACTTTGACGAGATCAAGCGCCTCCTCATAGCCATGCAGACCTCCGACGCGTTCAAGGTCGCGACGCCCGCCGACTGGCGCCCGGGAGATGACGTGATCGTACCGCCGGCCGGCTCCTGCGGCGTCGCAAAAGAGCGCATGACGCATCCGGACAAAGACATGGACTGCAAAGACTGGTTTATGTGCTTCAAAAAACTTCCCAAAGAAGAGGTCGATGCCGCTTTAGCGAAAAAACCCTAAGCGGTTCCTTTCGCGTTCGTTGGAGAGGCGGTCCTGCCATGGCGGGACCGCCTCTTTTTCTTAATGCCCCCTCCCCTTGACAGGTAGTGCGATGCGGTCTATTATTGGCATATGCTAATAACTTTGGAACGATTCCATGCCCCGGCCTTTTAAATGCAGGCGCGTTTTCGGAATGCCGAGCGCCGATTATTTCAAGCCCCGAGGCATTCCCCTTTCGGACCTGCAGGAGATCGGGCTCACGATCGACGAATTTGAAGCCGTACGGCTCGCGGACCTGGAGGGGCTTTATCAGGAAAAAGCCGCGAAAAAAATGAACGTTTCGAGGCAGACTTTTGGCAACATCATCGCTGACGCCAGAAAAAAAGTCGCGGACGCGATCGTTAACGGCAAAGCTCTCAAGATCTCAAAAAATCAACCCATTCACAAGAAGAGGAAACCTTCATGAAGATCTGCATCCCTACCACGACCCGGGACGGAAAATCCGCCCGTGTGCATGAACATTTCGGTAGCGCCCCATTTTTTACGGTGTATGACACGGAAAAAGACGCGATCGAGATCATCGACAATTCGAACCAGCATCACAGCCACGGCATGTGCCATCCGATGGCCTCCCTCACGGGGAAAGAGATCGATGCGGTCGTGACCGGCGGTATGGGAGCCCGGGCCGTCCAAAAATTGAACGAGGGAGGGATCAAAGCTTACCGCGCCATCCCCGGGACCGTCGAGGCGATCGCGCAACAATTCTTAAAAGGGGGGCTTGAGGAATTAACAGCCCATAACGCCTGCTCCCAGCATGGTTGCCATTAAGGACCGTGATCCCAAATCCAAGGTCTCCGGCTCATGAAACAGGGTCATCAAAAATTAAGACTTTTCCGGGATCGTTTTCATTCTTCCTGCATTATTTGCGGCAGGCAGCATTCCGGGGGCATGAAGCTCCCTTTCCTGTTTTGTAAGGACGGTTCCGTGAAGGCGCGTTTCTCCTGCGCCCCGGCGCTGCAGGGTTATCATGGATTCCTCCACGGGGGTGTGATCGCGGCCATGCTGGACGGAGCCATGACCAATTGCCTTTTTGCCCACTGGAAAACCGCCGTGACCGCCTCTCTCAACGTCCGCTTCCTCTTTCCCGTAAAAGCCAAGGGGAAGGCCGCTCTTCGGGCGCAGATCAAAAGGATCAACCCCCCTCTTTATCTTGTGGAGTCGGAATTGATCCAGAACGGCCGGACCGTCGCGAGGGCTTCTGGAAAGTTCATGGAAAAACCCGAAAAATTCTTCCAAAAAACCAAAGGAAAAACAACCGGATCATGAAAGAAACCGCAAAAGCCTACTTCCTGGGGAAAAAAGGACCGTATCGTCTGAACTGCGCGCAGTCGGTCGCGGAAACATTCCGCAGTAAATTCCCGCTGGAAGAAAAGAAAGCGGCGATCCTCGGCGCGTGCGGGGGCGGAATGGCGCCTGATGGACTTTGCGGGGCTTTCTACGCGGCGAAATGCATCCTGGAGCAACATCTGCCGCACCGGCTCGATCCCGGAATGGAAGAGCTTCAGGCCGCGGCGGGATCGCTGAAATGCAAAGAGATCAAGGCCCTTCGCAAACTCCCCTGTCACGAATGCGTCGGTAAAGCCGCCGAGGTCCTGGAAAACCCATGAAGGTCCGTCTGATCGCGGAAGGCTCCACGCAACGGGAACGGAAGACGCTCCGCTGGGGTGTTTCGTTCCTGGTCGGCGGGGTCCTGTTTGACGCATTCGGCCGGGCGGACATTTTTTGGGAGAACGTCCGGAGGCACAAGATCGGACTTTCGCGCGTCCGCCTCTTTAAAAAAGCCTATGGAAAGAATGACACGCTTCTTCGGGAAGGCGGGACTTTAGACCTGTAAGACCGGCCGGGATCGAGAATTTTTCCGTAGAGAGAGGGTCATCTCGGGATTCCGGCGAAACGAAAACAGCGACCCCTCAACGACCGGCACCATCCTCGGCTTCGCCCTCATGACGCTCCTCGACGTCGCTTTCGGAAAGTAACAGGGACAGACATCCCACCGCCGCAAAGGCGGGACGCCTGTCCCCGGCTTTTCTTCTAGGTTGCCAGACCAATAATCTTTTTTTAATTAAACTCTCTTGATGCGCAGTTCAACGAAGAAGAACGGAATTCTACTTTTTTAATATTCAACTTGTCTTTCAATAGTTCATAGAACACCGTGCAGAACCATTCGCAAGTAGAGGGGCCTTTGCTCACAGCGACCCTGCTTTCAGGAAACGATTTTACCAGCTCGTGGTTGAGAGCTTTTGCAGGCGTCCCAAATCTATTGGTTGTGCCCTTCATTCCTGTTTTCTCATATCCTTGCAAAACTAGATCAAGCAAGGGATCACCTTCTTGAAAAATCGTTGCATGCATGAAGTTGTCGGCTACTGCCCATGCTAATTTTTGCGCCTCTTTAACTGGGTGGGCATAATTATGTTTATTTAACTCCCCTTCAATTTCAATCGTTAGTAACCCCGAATGTCCATGAAGATAGCTTGCCTCTCCAGGATAATTCATAAATCTGTGCGCGTACTGGAAGTCGAGTTTTACGATGGATCTGTACTTGTCATTTGACATGATCGTTTTCTCCTTTGGTTGATATTCTTTTTTTACATTATGGACCGCATACCGCTGATCACGCTTTTTTTTCTCGATGGGCCACCTCCTTTAATTTATGTCAAATTACTTGAGTCCTGCAAACTTTGGTCCGTCATCGCGAGCCCCCGAGGGGGCGTGGCGATCTTGCAGTTGAGATTGCTTCGCCGTCTTCGCGGCTCGCAATGACGATAACGCTTTTCAAAAAAAGCAGCGCTTAAGTTTATTTACTAAATCGTAATCATTACGACTCAATAAACAAAAAAATTTCACTTCCCCTTGCACTTGGAACAAATGCCTTCCAACACGACCCTCTTATTGATAATGACCCCCTGCTTCTGCACCGCGTCAGGAACGGCAATATCGTCATAGGCATCGTGCTCAAAATCAAAAATGGTGTAACACTTGATGCACCTGAAGTGATGATGCCGGTGCAGGTTGGGCTCAAAGCGTTTTTGCTCACCCGTTCCTTCCACGAGACTAATAATGCCGATCTCAGTGAATGACAATAGCGTCCGGTAAACGGTATCAAAAGAAATGTTCGGCAGGCTCTTGCGCACACGTTTGAAGATAGCGTCGGCCGTAGGATGATCCGTTGCCTTAGCAAGCTCATCAAAAATGAGAGAACGCTGAGGCGTGATCTTGAGCTCCGCCTCCGCGCATTTATCGTAAAACATTTTTTTTGCTTCGGCTTGTTCGTTTCTCATAGAATTACTATATAGGAATCATTCCTATTTGTCAATAGTTTCAACAGTGGACCAAGTTGCAGATTGCCCTTTATGACTAATACGTCACTTCAAAACGCAGGCCGAAAACGTGGGCGGTCTTGATGTTTGTCTCGCTCAATCCTTTAAACCTCAAGAAGAGCTCCTGTTGGCTCGATCTTGATTATGGGCTCATTAGTGAAGAGAATTTTTAGGTGAGAATCGCAAAACTGAAAATACCGGAAGTGGTCTGAACTTTGTTGCTCCCGAGTACATCCTGCTGAACGCCGAGCTCCAGGCGGAAGTGATCCCCCATCGGCATAATCGCGCCCAAAACGACGCTCAACAGGTTACCGGTCATCCCATGTCCCCCGAAATCATGGAGATAAATGGCCTCGAACTCCGGTTGAAACCACCAGAACACCTGATACCCCACCGCGAAGTTCGCATGGGCCGTTCCGTAGTAATGGCCCGTCCGTTCCCAGTGGGCAAGAGGCGAGTTAAACCCCAGATTCACGGTCCCATTCCAGCGCCCGATGTCTTTGGTGAACGCGAAAGAATTGTCGAGGCTCGTGTATCCCTGGCTGGCTCCAATATGATCGAAATTACTGCGCCGCCCGGTCGGCACAAAAACGGT
Source organism: uncultured bacterium (assembly GCA_964606385.1). Lineage (GTDB taxonomy): Bacteria > Omnitrophota > Omnitrophia > Omnitrophales > Aquincolibacteriaceae > Aquincolibacterium. Next base: position 4,495 of record CAZSFZ010000009.1, on the reverse strand, counting down.
GCCGATATAGGAGATCTCCAGTTTCTTCTCTTCCGAATCATAAAAACGCCAACGGCCCGCGATCCCAAGATCCCCGAACCCAAAACCATGCGTCGGGCCCACCGTTTCGTCTTCGATAGCCTCGCCCGTGTCCGGATCGGTCATGTCGCGGAATTCATCATAATTCCCTTCCTTATCGAGCGTGTGCTGGTACCAGGTAATGAGACCGATATCGATGTCCTTGTAAACCCCAACCGTCAGTTGCGATTCCAGGACCTGGGCCAGATAAGTCCCTCTTTTTTGCCTTTCACCATTCGACTTCCAGGAAAACTTACCGCCCTGGATGCTGTAGGACCCCCAAAGTTCGACCTGACCGGGATCGTTCGGCGTGGCATCCAGCGTCACGACCTTGGAATGTTCCTCGATCTCAAGAGGCGTATCCACATGAGTGGCATGGGCCGAGGCATGGAACGCGCATAAAAAAATCAAAAGAAACTGTGCCGTCAGAATGCTCCTGAAGTTCATTGTTTCTCCTTAGGTTCTTTGGGTTTCAGGCAATCCTTGGAACAACAGGCACCGCCTTTTTGCTTGATAAAGTAACGGATCGCCAAAAATGCCGCAACGATCACGATGGCGATCGCGATGATTTCGTTTCTATCCATGATATCTCCTGGGCCACGTGCTCCGGTCCACGGACCACGCCTTTTCCGTGGATCGTAACCCTTGTCCCGTGTCCCGCTTTTTACTCAAATCCTAAAAGCCGTCCACCCTGGTAAATGATAAAAGCACTGCCCCACGCGAGTCCTGTCATATAGAAGATCGTGAAAAATGTCCATCCCCAGGAACCCGTCTCGCGCTTGAGGACCGCGTAAGTCGAAAAACACTGGCACGCGAAAACATAAAAGACCATGAGCCCGACGGCGACGAGCGGCGTGTAAAGCGCTCGGCCCGTGTCCGGATCTTTCGCCGAACGCAGGGCTTCGATCAATCCCGCGGTCATGCCCTCGCCTTCGCTTTGCACGTGATGCACGATCGCGAGCGTGCTAATGAGAAGCTCGCGCGCCGCGAAGGACGACACGATCCCGATCCCGATCTCCCAGTTAAAACCCAGCGGGCGAATCGCGGGCTCGATCATCCGGCCGATCGTCCCGGCATAACTCGAACGGATCTGCAATTCCTTCCGGCTCTGCTCGATCTCATCGAGGCTTCCGGCGAGAGCTTCCCCGGAAAGCATCCCCTGAGCCTGTTGTCTTGCCGAATCAAAACGCGCCTCCGCCGCGGGGTCTTTCGGATAGCTCACCAGGAACCAGAGGACTATAGAAAGCAGGAAAATAATACTGCCTGCGCGCACGATAAATTCCTTCGAACGATCCCACATGGCCGAGAATACATTCGCCATGTGCGGGATCCGGTAAGGCGGGAGTTCAAAAACAAAAGGCATCCGGTTCCCTTTCAGAAATGTTTTCCTAAAAATAGCGGCCACCCCCAAGCCCGTCCCGATGCTCAAGAGGTACATCGCGAGAAGCGTCAGCCCCTGCATGGAAAATATCCCGAAAAAAAACTTTTGAGGAATAAAGGCGGCCGCGAGAAGCGTGTAGATCGGGAGCCGCGCGCTGCAGCTCATGAGCGGCGCCACCATGATCGTGGCAAGACGGTCATTCCGGTCCTCGATCGTGCGGGTCGCGAGCACTCCGGGAACCGTGCACGCGAAAGAACTGAGAAGCGGCAAGAAGGCCTTGCCGTTCAGGCCCACGGCTTTCATCACGCGGTCGAGCACGAACACCGCGCGCGCCATATAGCCCGTGTCCTCAAAGAAAGCGATAAAAAAGAAAAGCAGCATGATCTGTGGCAGGAACACGACGACGTTCCCCACCCCCGCGATCACACCGTCCACGGCAAGGCTTTCCAACGCGCCGTCCGGCAAGACCGATCGTGCAAAAATAGCCAGTGCTTCGATCCCGCGCGAGATCCAGTCCATCGGGATCTGGGCCCAGCTGAAGATCGACTGGAACACGAACGCCATGACCCCCAGGAACGCGAGAACGCCCCAAACGCGGTGAGTCAGTACTTTATCAAGTGCTTCCGAAACGCTCAGTGTTCTTTTTTCGATCCGGCGGACCGAGGCCTGAATGATATTCTCGATCACTTTGTAACGGGTTTCCGGCGGCGTGTCCGGATCGAACGTTCGGGGACGCAAAGGCTCTTTTTCAAGCTCTCCCACGATCACGGTCTTCAGTTTTTTGATGTAGGGACGCCGCATCCCGGCTGAAGGAACACAGCGGACACCTGTCATCGCCTCAAGCCTCTCAAGATCGATCACGATCCCTGTTTCTTCGGCGATATCCCACATGTTGACGACAAAAACCGTTCGTAGGCCCAATTCCGCCGCCTGGGTGGCAAGATAAAGGTTACGTTCGAGGTTGCTTGCCGAAAGAACCACGAGGACCAGGTCCGGCGGCGGCGTTCCCTTCTGCCTTCCGAACAACACGTCATGGACGACCTGCTCATCCGGGGACCGCGGCAGAAGGCTGTAAGCACCCGGAAGATCGATCACCGAGACTTCTTTTTGATGATCAAGTTTCGCGGTGCCCGCGCGTTTCTCGACCGTCACCCCCGGATAATTCGCGGTCGTGTGGCGTAACCCGGTCAAAGCGTTGAAGATCGTGGTCTTCCCCGTGTTCGGATTCCCCACCAGCACGATCTCCCGGATCCCCTGTTCGGTCATTGTCCACCTCGATGGCGATGCCGTCTCCCATGCCCGCACGGTCCCGGGCCGCAGCAGGTTTCGGACTTTTCCACCAGGATAGTTTTGGCATCCTGTTTCCGGATCGAAAGATGATACCCGCGGATCGAAAGTTCCATCGGGTCGCCCAAAGGAGCGCAGCGCCTCACCCGGACCCGCGTCCCCGCCACCAACCCGAGTTCCTTGAGCCGGTGATGCAGGTCCTGCGCCGCGGCGTACCCATGGACGATCCCGCTTTCACCGGGCAGGAGCCGGTCCAAGGTGATGAGATCTATGTCCGGCATTTTTTGCAAAGCCCCATCAGCTGATGACAATGGAATTCCACTTTAAAAGCGAACCGTTCCGCGATCTTCTTCTGGAGTTTTTCGATGATCGGGTCATTGAACTCAACGACCTTGTTGCAAGTCCGGCAAAAAAGATGATCGTGATGTTTTTTCTGCCGCGCGGATTCGTAAAAAGTATCGCGGCTCGTCTTAAAACTTTGTTCGATCACTCCCGCTTCAAGTAAAATCGGGATATTCCGATAGACCGTGTCGCGGGACACCCTCAGCCCTTGCCTCCCAAGCCTGCGGACGAGGTCATCCACGTTAAAATGGCCTTTTTGCCGGGAAACGCCCTTGAAGAGCCTCAATCGCTCCTCGGTCACACGAAGGCCCTTGGTCCTGACAAATTCCGGGAAATCATTTTTCGGGTTTTTCATCGATGTCCTTATCAAGACTGAGTCTTAATAAGGAGGGATTATAGGGGCGGTCTTTTTTTTGTCAAACTTTATTTCAAACCGGCCCGCGGCGGGATCAGGCCAGCTTTTCAGCGATGCGCGAGCGGACCATTTCGCTCAGCCGGGAAAAATCATTATGCGGCAGCTGGCTGGTTTCGATGGGCTCAAGCACGGTCAGTTCGCAAAAGACCTTGGAGCTCATGACCCATCCCCCTTTGGGAATGGCATTCCGGGTCCCTTTGATCGCAACCGGCAGGACCGGGACTTTTTCGGAGATCGCCAGCTTGAACGCCCCGTTCTGGAAGGGATTCATTTCATGGGTCTCGCTTCGCGTCCCTTCCGGAAAAAAAAGCACGGACATCCCGGAACGAAGATACGCGATCGCTTCCCGGTAAACATCCCGGATACTCGCGCGATCATTCCGCTTGAGGCTGATATGCTTGCAAAGGCCTAGGCACCAGCCCAGGAACGGAATGCTGAAAAGGCTTTCTTTCGCGACCCACTTGAACTGGGCGCGGATCTGGAACAGGACCACGATATCCGCGAGACTTTGATGATTGGCTGCGATCACATACGTGCGTTTCGGATCGATATACTCGAGCCCCTTCACCTGGACTTTCCAGTATGGGTTCAGTCCGATCATCGCGTCCGACCACCAAAAACACTGCCGATGCAGGATCCTCCGCTGCTTGTCGAAGGGAAAGGTAAAGACAAGGAGCACCAGCATGACAAGATAAAGGAGGGCCAGAAGGAGCACACACGCGACCCAGAAAAAAAGCGAAAGCAGGGCGTTCAGCACGGGGCTCCTAGATCTTTGAAAGCGTCAGGTAGATCATGACGAGGCTTAAAAGCGTTAAAGCGATCCCCAGATTCCGCGTGTTCCGGATCTCGCGCGCTTCATCGATCGGTGTTACCTTCCAATTGAAGCGCTCCATGATCGATTGATAAAGACCCATTGATTTTTTGGGCTTGGTGGTGGAATAAAGGCCCAGCAAAAGTCCGAGGCCTCCGATGCCGAACAAAATGAATTTTGGGGACATCAAACAACAAGCACT